>JBPPMV010000324.1:0-14734 GCA_051306235.1 Mycobacterium sp.
GCGCAGCTCAAGGCGCTCGAAGAGGACCAGAAGCGTCGTGCGACGAGGTCGCTGCGCGACGGACTCGACCGCATCCTGGTCGACCTGCTGTCGCTGTACCGGGACATCCTGGTGCTGCAGCTCGGCGTCGACCTCGATCCGGTGAATCTCGCGATCTACGCCGATCTCGAAGTCGCTGCCCGCAGCACGACACCGGCCGCCACGCTGGCGACGCTCGACGCGATCGCCGAGGCCCGCACCCGCATCGACGGCAACGTCGCGCCGGCGCTGGCCCTGGAAGCGCTGCTCGTCACCGCGGTGCGCGGCACTGCTCCGGCCGCGGCACGGGACGCCCGATGAGCTGCCGCGCCTCGGCCCGCCGCGCCGCCGCGGCTCTCGCCGCCGCCCTGGTCGTCACGGTGACGTTGACCGGATGCCTGCAGTGGTTCGAGCCGCCCGCTCCGCAGACCACGTCGCAGCCCACGAGCGAGCAGGTCTCAGCCGAACTCCAGCCGTTCTACCACCAGGTGTTGCAGTGGACCCCGTGCGGCAACGGCATGCAGTGCACCACGCTGACCGCGCCGATGGACTGGCGCAGTCCATCGGATGCCGACATCCACCTGGCTCTCCTACGGCACCCGGCGACGGGAGCGAGGTTGGGGTCGCTGCTGGTCACCCCCGGCGGTCCCGGCGGTTCGGGTTACGATTTCGTGCTCGACAGCGTGGACTACGCCACCAGCGCCCGCCTGCAGCAGAGCTACGACATCGTCGGGTTCGACCCGCGCGGAGTCGGTCGGTCGACGGCGGTCTCCTGCTACGACGACCCAGCGTTCCTCGACGAGTACAACTACGGCGACGGCACCATCGAAGACGTCGGCGAGCCGGCCTCCGACACTTGGATCGCAGCCGTGACCGAAGACGCCCGGGAGTTCGCCGCGAGCTGTCTGGAACACACCGGTCCGCTGCTGGAGTTCGTCGACACCGTCAGCGCAGCCCACGACCTCGACCTGATGCGGGCGGTGCTGGGCGATGCCAAGCTCAACTATCTCGGGTACTCGTACGGCACGTTCCTCGGAGCGACCTACGCCGACCTGTACCCCGAGAACACCGGGCGTCTGGTTTTCGACGGGGCGCTCGACCCAGCGACGACCGACTTCGACGTGACCAAAACCCAGGCGGTGGGTTTCGAGAACGCGTTCCGCGCCTACCTCGCGGACTGTCTCATGCGTGCAACGGCCTGCCCGTTCGACGGACTCACGGTCGAGCAAGCAATGGTGAGGACCGGCGAACTGCTCCGCGCGGCAGAGGATGCTCCGATCAGAGCACCCGACGGACGGTTGCTGTGGAACGGCACGCTGTTCACCGCGATCATCCTGCCGCTCTACAACCGCGACAACTGGCCGTACCTCGACGATCTGTTCGAGGAGGTCTTCGCCGGCCAGACGACGACGGCGTTCTTCCTCGCCGACGCCTACCACGGGCGCAACCCCGACGGCAGTTATGTCGACAACTCGACGGAAGCCTTCCTCGCGATCAACTGCCTCGACTACGAGAGCACGGTGACCCCAGAGTCGATGCGTGCCGAGGCCGCCCTGCTCGCGGAGGCGGCGCCGATCTTCGGTCCGGTGATGTCGTACGGCGGCACGCTGTGCGAAAACTGGCCGTTCAGCTCGACGCGCGACCGGGTCGCGATCGAGGCTCCGGGCTCGAGCGACATCCTGGTGCTGGGCACGACGAACGACCCCGCCACGCCCTACGTCTGGGCGGTCTCGCTGGCCGATCAACTGCAGAACGGGCACCTCGTGACGTATGAGGGTGAGGGTCACACGGCTTACACGACCGGCGACTCGTGCGTTCAGGCCATTGTCGACAACTACTTCATCAACGGCACGGTCCCGGCCACCGACCCCCGCTGCTGAGCTGCAACTTTGCAGTTGGTGCAATAAAATCGGCGACATGACGCTTCCCGGCGGAGCCCGAGCGGCTGGCGAAATCGGATTGCGCGAGCGAAAGCGGCTCGCCACTCGTCGAGCCATTTTCCGAGCCGCGCTTAAGGTCGTCCGCGAGCGCGGACTCGACGGGGCGACCGTCGATGAGATCAGTCGCATCGCCGATGTTTCGCCCCGTACCTTCTTCAACTATTTCGCCTCGAAGGAGGAAGCCATTCTCGGGGAGGTTCCGACGCTCGCCGACAACCCCGAGATCGCCTGGTTCCTCGCCGACCGCGGGCCGATCCTGCGCGGACTCGCCCGGGTCGTGGTCAACCAGTCGACCCAACTGCTCAGCGACGCCGAGCTCATCGCCGAGCGCCGAGCTCTCGGCAAGCTGTACCCCGAACTCGGCGTGCGTCGCATGGCGACCGTGCACCTCTTCGAGCAGGAGCTGACCGAGCTGGCGCTACGTCGCATCAGCGCCGAGGATGCGGACCTGTCGGCCGAGGATGCCGCCGCCCGGGCCCGGCTGACGGCGCTGACGGCGTTCGCCTTCGTGCGGCACGCCTGGTTCAGCTGGCTCGAGCGGCCCGACGCATCCCTCGGGTTGCCCGAACTGGTCGAGCTCGCCTTCGAGCAGGGGGGTGCACTGTTGGCGACGGCGCCCGCGCCGGCGTCGTCGGCGCCCGCGAGCGTCGGCTAAACTTCTCGGCGGTTCCCGGCCCGCCGGGGTCCGCCGCCTTAGCTCAGTCGGTAGAGCATCTCACTCGTAATGAGACGGTCATCAGTTCGATTCTGATAGGCGGCTCACGTCGCTGTGCGCTACTTCGGAACCCTCGCCCGACTGCCCCCAGTTCGCGGGCGAACCGGTCTGTTTTTGGGCCTATCGGGTTGTTCGCCACCCCCAACCTGGCGTAGCGTCGGCCACACGGCGTGACTCGGGGGAGAGACGTCGCACTCGGTCCGGGGGGATCGGGGATCCGGACCGGGGGGCCGACGAAATGAAGCGCACCATCTTTCTGGGGGCCGTCTTCACGACGGTGATGGTCCTGGTGTTGCCGTTCGTCGGCGGTGGCGGACCGTCGTTCCTGGTTCCCGCCAGTGCGGCCCCGGCAGCCATCGCCCCGGCAGCCATCGCACCTGTCGCCGCGTCGAGGCTCGTCATCGACGGTTCCGCGGCTGCCATCGTCGCGGCGACCACAACGATCGACGCCGAACAGGCAGCCGAGGCTCCCCTCAACGTCGACACCGAGCACCTCGCGCAGAAGCCGGTTCCGAAGCCGCTTCCGCCGGTTTCCGCCGCTGGCCGCGCCAGCGGAACGAACGAACGTCGAGCCGCTCTCGAGTCTCAGGGGCTGTCGTGCCCCGGTGCGATCGGCGGTTCGACGGCGGGAGCACCCGGCCGAGTCTCGGGCGGTGGGGTCGCCGGCACGACCTCCGACGACCTGGCATCCTTCGCGGCGGCGTACAACTCGATCCGCGTCGCGAACTGCCTGCAGCCGATCCCGTTCGCGAACATCCGCTACGACTCCTGCATGGAAGACCGCCTGTTCTGGATGGCGGAAGACCCAAGCCTTGACCCGGCCAGCGCCTGGGGCCACAGCGGCTCGGTGCGCAGTGACGGCGTACCGTCCTACGGCTGCGACGGCAACCTGGCTGGCGGCTCGGGCAACACCGGGGCCACGGTGGCCCAAAAGTGGTGGAACTCCACCGCTCACCGCAACTCGCTGTACCGCCCGGGCTCGGGGATCGGCGGGGCCTGTATCTACTTCGCGATGACCCACGGCGGTGTGCCGAACGAGCCGTACAGCTTCACCCGGGCCGCGGCCCGCTGGGGTGGCTGCTGATCGGCAGGCCGTAACGCCGCCTCACGGGTCTCCCAGCAGGTCGTCGTGAAAGCACGTCGTTTACACTTGCGAGGTGACCGACGAGCAGCCGATCTCGCGCCGCGCGGCCCGCGAAGCCGAGGCGGCCGCGCGCCGCGGCAAGCCGGCCCGCGCACCGCAGGACGACGGCAAACCCACGGGAATCGGCGCGCTCTTTGCCAACCACCGCACCGCCTGGGTTGCCGGGGCCGCAGCGATCGGGTTCGTGCTGTTGGGTAGCGGTGCCGTTTTCGCCGGGGTCACGGTCGGTTCCGCTGCGGCGACCCAACCGAGCCCCACACCGACGGTCGAACCGCCGCGCGAGTTGCCCGAAGGTGAGCTCGCCGCGAGTCGGTTGCGCACCTGCTCGGTCGCCGCGCTCGCCTCAGATCCCCGCCTGATGAGCGTCGAGGCCCAGGTCGTGCGGGTCGACACCGGTGAGGTGCTGTTCGACCGCCAAGGTGACACACCTGCCCGCACTGCCAGCGTGCTGAAACTGCTCACGGCGGCGGCCGCCTTGGCCACGATG
Source organism: Mycobacterium sp. (assembly GCA_051306235.1). Lineage (GTDB taxonomy): Bacteria > Actinomycetota > Actinomycetes > Mycobacteriales > Mycobacteriaceae > Mycobacterium. The sequence continues at coordinate 4,305 of JBPPMV010000324.1, forward strand.
GGGCCCGACTTTCAGATCACCACCTCGGTCGTGCCCGGTGGCACCCCGGGTTCGATCGTGCTCGTCGGACGGGGCGACGCGACGCTGAGCGCGCTGCCACCGGGCTCGGAGAGCGTGTACCGTGGGGCGCCGAAGCTCGCCGACCTCGCGGCTGCGACTCTGGCCGCCTACAACGGCGACCCGATCACCAGTATCGTGCTCGACGCGACGTACTGGTCGCCCGCGGACAAGTGGGACCCGGCCTGGGCGCGGTCCGAGCAGACCCGCGGCTACCACTCCGAGGTGACCGCGCTACAGGTCGACGGCGACCGACAGAATCCTGCGGCGCAGGACAGTCCGCGCAGCACCGACCCGATCGGGCGGGCCGGTCAGGCGTTCCTCGCCGCTCTCCGCGACGCCGACTCCGAGGGGGAGGTCGCCGACGAGGTCACGTTCAGCACCGGTACTGCGGTCAGCGGATCGGTGTTGGCCGAGGTGAAGTCGCAGCCGCTCAGGGTGCTGATCCCGCACATGTTGCTGGTGAGCGACAACACCCTCGCCGAGATGCTCGCGCGGATCACCTCGAAGCAGTCCTCGCTCAACGGCTCGGCGGCCTCGCTGCAGCAGGCGATCCCGAGCGCGCTGACCGCGTACGGCATCCCGGCAGCGGGGGTGACCATCAAGGACGGGTCGGGGCTGAGCGAGTTCAATGCGGTGCCGCCGTCGACGGTCGTGCAGTTGCTCATCGCGATGAACGCGGGCGGGCAGTATCTCGACGTCATGCGGGCCGGACTTCCGGTCGCGGGCCAGAGCGGAACCCTGGCCGGTCGCTTCACCGGGGCGAACGCCGTCGCGCGCGGACACGTGTTTGCCAAGACCGGCTGGATCGACACCTCGTACTCGCTCGGCGGGCTCGTGCAAGCCGCCGACGGCACTGTGCTGGCGTTCGCGTTCTACGCGATCGGCGCCGGCATCCAAAGCGACGCGAGAGCGGCGCTCGACACCCTGACGACGGGCGTCTTCAGCTGCGGCGACAACCTGTCGAACAACTGATGCGCGCCCTCTTCGTCATCGACGTCCAGAACGACTTCACCGAGGGTGGGGCGCTCGGAGTGGACGGCGGCAACGCCGTCGCCGCGGGGATCACCGAGTACCTGCGAGATCATCCGGACACTTACGACCTGGTGATCGCGAGCCGCGACTGGCACGACGGGGACAACGACAACGGTGGGCACTTCGCGACCGGGGAGCCGGACTTCGTCGACAGCTGGCCACGGCACTGTGTCGCCGACACCGCCGGGGCCGCGTATCACCCGGCGCTCGACACCAGCCTGATCGACGTGCACATCAAGAAGGGGCAGGGCGTTCCCGCGTACTCGATCTTCGAGGGAGTCACCGACGAAGGCGACGACCTGATCCAGATCCTCACCGCAAAGGGCGTGGCGGAGGTGCACGTCGCCGGCATCGCGACCGACTACTGCGTGCTGGCCTCCGCTCGCGACGCTCTGGGTGCCGGACTCGAGGTGACGGTGCTCACCGATCTCGTCGCCGGGGTCGCCCCCGAGTCATCCCGAGCGGCGCTCGGCGAACTCGCGGCCGCGGGTGCCGAATTGCTGGCCACGCGGTAGCGGGTCCTCTCGACGACCCGTTAGAGATCCGCGCGACGGCTCGTGCGAGAGAATGGGGTCCTCGCTAATCGGAAGGACGCCTGATGGCTTCGCAACTGCTCATGGTCGTGGCCGTCATCGGTGCGATCCTCATCGCTGTGCTCTTTGCGCTGCAGGTCTTCTTCCTCGGGTAACTCCGCGGTCGATCGGCGCGGCTGTCGGGCGGAACCAGGACGAGTCGCTTACGAACCGGTGACAGTCCTGCCGAATCGCCCTCCCCGCGCCCGCCCGCCGAAAGACTGGATGCGTGATTGCCGCATCCGCTCCCGTTGCCGTGATCGGCGGGTCGGGCATCTACTCGCTGTTCGACCCCGCGCAATCCCAGAGCCGTCGGATCGAGACCCCCTATGGGTCGGTGGCCGTCACGATGGGCGAGGTCGGCGGGAAGACGGTGGCGTTTCTCCCCAGGCACGGGACCGGGCATTCGGTTGCCCCGCACCGCATTGCGTACCGCGCGAACATCTGGGCACTGGCATCACTCGGCGCCCAGGCAATCGTCTCCACCGCCGCTGTTGGGGCCATCGACCGGGCATACCCAGTCGGCACCCTCGCGCTGCCCGACCAATACCTCGACCGCACGCGGGGTCGCGACGACACCTTCTTCGATGAGGGCGAGGTGCGACACCTCCCATCGGCCGATCCGTTCTGTCCCGAGCTCCGCGACCTCGCCGGGAGGACCGCGGACAAGACCGAGGCAACCGTCGCCGTCATCCCCGGGCCACGCTTCTCGACCCGAGCAGAGTCGGTCGCCCTGCGCGAGGCCGGCGCGCACCTGGTCAACATGACCCTCTATCCGGAGGTGCCGCTGGCGGCCGAACTGACGATCGGCACCGTCACCCTCGCCTTCGTCACCGACAACGACGCCGCACCGTTCGGCGACTCGGATGGCTCGGACGAGCCGCTCACTGCCGAGACGGTGTTCGCACGCCTGCGGGACGCGCAGCCGCGTATCCTCGCCGCCATCGAGGCGATCGTGGCCGACATTCCCGATGACTATCGGGCCCGCGAACTCATCGATTCGGCGGCCGTCGCCCGAGTGCTCGCCAGGCCGACCCGGTGAGGCTTCTCGTCACCGGGGGGGCGGGCTTCATCGGCCACTCCGTCGTCGCCGACGCCCTCGACGCCGGGTGGCAGGTGCGGGTGCTCGACTCGCTGCGCGCGGACGTCCACGGCGCGGCGGCCAAACCTACCGACGGCGCCGACTGGATGCTGGGTGACGTGCGCGACGCGAAAATCGTCGCGGCGGCGTTGACGGGTGTCGACGTGGTCAGCCACCAGGCGGCGAAGGTCGGGCTCGGCGTGGACTTCGCGGACGCTCCCGACTACGTTTCGACGAACGACTTCGGCACCGCCACCCTGCTCGCGGCGATGGCCGCGGCCGGCGTGACGAGGCTCGTGCTCGCGAGTTCGATGGTCGTCTACGGCGAAGGCAGGTACCTCGGCTCGCTCGGCCCACGCCGGCCCGCTCCCCGCACCCGCGGCGACCTCGACGCGGGCCGCTTCGATCCCGTCGACGCCGACGGCGAGCCACTCACGCCAGCGCTGATCGACGAGGACGATGCGCTCGACCCGCGCAACGTCTACGCCGCGACAAAGCTCGCCCAAGAGCACCTCGCGGCATCCTGGGCGCGCTCGATCGGCGGTGTCGCCGTCGCGCTGAGGTACCACAACGTCTACGGGCCCGGAATGCCGCAGAACACCCCCTACGCCGGTGTCGCCTCCCTATTTCGTTCGGCGATCGAGCGCGGCGAGGCTCCACGGGTCTTCGAAGACGGCGCTCAGCGGCGCGACTTCGTGCATGTGAACGACGTCGCCTCCGCCAACCGCGCCGCCGCGGACTACACCGCCACCGCGTCGCCCGGCACCTTCCGTGCGTTCAACGTCGGCAGCGGTGAGGTGCACACCGTCGGCGACCTCGCCACCGCGCTCGCCAGCCATGCCCACGGCTCCACGCCGATCGTCACCGGGGAGTACCGACTCGGCGACGTGCGGCACATCACCGCGAGCTCGGCCCGGCTGCGCGACGAACTCGGTTGGAAACCCGTGGTGTCGTTCGACAATGGGATCCGCGAGTTCGCGACCGCGCCGCTGCGAGCGGCCGTGCGAGCGGCCGTGCGACCGGACGTGCGATGAACGACGTGGATGTCGTCTTCCCCTGCCTCAACGAAGCGCAGGCGTTGCCCGGCATCCTGTCCCGGCTGCCGGACGGGTACCGCGCGATCGTCGTCGACAACGGATCGACCGACGACTCCGCCGCCGTCGCCCGAGCGCACGGGGCTTTTGTGGTGACCGAATCGCGCCGCGGATTCGGGTCGGCCGCGCATGCCGGGCTGCTCGCGGCATCCGCCCCCGTCGTCGCGTTCTGCGACGCCGACGCCTCGATGGATCCGGCCGACCTGCCGCTCGTCGTCGCACCCGTGGCGGCGGGGGCCGTCGACCTCGTGCTCGGGCGACGCCGCCCGACCACCCCGGGCGCCTGGCCGCTGCACGCTCGCGTCGCCAACGCCGGGCTCGCCGTCTTGATGCGGAGGGCGACCGGACTTCGGCTGCACGACCTCGGCCCGATGCGCGCCGCTCGGCGGGAGGCGATGATCGAGCTCGGGCTGCTCGATCGGCGCAGTGGCTATCCGCTCGAGACGGTGCTGCGCGGCAACGCCGCGGGCTGGCGCATCGTCGAAGTGAACGTGCCGTACTCGCCGCGGGTCGGCCGGTCGAAGGTCACCGGCACCCTGCGCGGCACGTTCACCGCGATCGGCGACATGTCGCGCCTGCTTGCCGAGAGCGGGCGGCGAAAGCGGTGACAACCCTCATCGTCATTGCCAAGGAGCCGGTGCCCGGCAGGGCGAAGACGCGGCTGCATCCGCCGCTCACCCTCGAGCAGGCGGCGCACCTCGCGGCGGCCGCGATCGACGACACCCTCGCGGCGGTCGCCGACGTGCCCGCGTCACGACGGATCCTGCTCTTCGATGGGGAAACCCCGCCCCGTGCCGCGGCCGGCTACGAGATCATGCCGCAGTCTTCGGGCGGCCTCGACGAGCGGCTCGCCGACGCCTTCGACGCCCTGGCCGGGCCGACCGTTCTCATCGGCATGGACACGCCGCAGCTCCGCACCGCCGACCTCGCCCCGACGTTCGGACCCTGGGGCGAGGTGGACGCGTGGTTCGGCCCAGCCGCCGACGGCGGATTCTGGGCGCTCGGCATGCGCGAACCGCGCGGCGACCTCATCCGCGACGTGCCGATGTCGCGCGAGGACACCGGCGCTGCGCAGCTTGCGCGTCTGCAACAGGCGGGCCTGCGGGTCGGGATGCTGCGTGAACTCACGGATGTCGACACGATCGACGATGCCCGCCGGGTCGCCGCGGCGGCTCCGGCTACCGCGTTCGCGCGGCTGTTTGCGCAGTACGCCGCCGCAGCGCCAGTGCGATGACGATCGCGACGACGGTCGCCGCGACGAGCCCGGCGTGGAACGCCAGCAGGTTGCCCGCGTAGTCCAGCGGCAGTACCGACGGGTTGGCTGGGCCGATCGCCAGCGCGACGATCTCGGGCACGACGAGCACCGTCACGATCAGGGCCACGACGGCGGCGCCCTGCACGATCGCGCGCACGACGAACGGCACGCGGTCGGCCCGACGCACGAGCACCGTCGCAATGAACACGCCGACCGCGGCCACCCCGTCATGCAGCACGATCGCCCCGGCGAGCCAAAACGCGACGCCCGGATAGGTCGCGGGGTCCACCTCGAGCAGGACCAAGACGGCGCCGAAGCCGAGCAACCCGACCCCCGCGACGATGAGCGCGCCGCGCCACAGCACCAGTTTCTCGTCGACCATCAGATCACCTCCAGTCGGCGCAGCCACTTCGTCTGCAGGACGCCGGGACGGGAGGGAGCAATGACGCGGGCTGGGTAGCCGTGGTCGATGTCGAGAGTCTCGCCCTCCAGTTGCAGCGCGACGAGGGTGAGGTCGTCGCGCGCGAACTCGGCACTCATCTCGGTGACCGCGTAACCGCCGCGCGTCTGCAGGCTGGTCACGCGGATCGTCGCATCCTCAGGGGCACCCACGGCATCCATCAGGTCACGGAGCCGCGGCCCCCGCCAAGTCGCGTACTGACTCCAGCCTTCCACGCAGGCGATCGGCAGTACCTCCTCGTGCTGCGGCAGCGCCGCGAGTGTGGCGAGGTCGAACTCGCGGCGCGTCGGCCCGTTGGCGACGGTGAGCACCCATGCCGGGTCGGTCGCCAGGTCGAGCACGCCGGCGGCCGCCGCGGTCCGGTTCACCGGCAGCCCTTGCGCCCCCACGCCGTTCTTGCGCGGCGCGAACAGGTTGACGGGATCGAGGACGCGAAACGACTGCCCGGCGGTGAAGGTGACCACGGCACCGGTCGCTACCGCGACCGCGGCGAAGAAGCCGCGGCGACTCAGCCCGGCGTCGGGTGACGGTGGCCGAGGCGCCGGCTTCGCATCGATCCAGGCGAACAGCCGCCCGGTGATGCCGGCGTTCATGGGGCGGCCGGTCACCCTCCGCAGTTCGTCGGGTGCCTCGAACGCGGCGTCGGGGTCGGGGGCTACCGCGGCCGGGAGCTGGGCGAGTTCACCCGAGGCGGTGTAGGCATCCGTCCGGCGCCAGTACCGCGTGATCACGGGCAGCTTCACCGCGATGTGGATGGCCAGCGAGCCGATCACCACGAACGAGAGGGCAAAGTGCACACTGCGGAAGGAGAACGGGAAGAGCGCGTACAACTGGTAGGTGTTGAACAGCCCGATGGTGATCTGCACGAGCGATGCTGCCACGAACAGCGCGATCGAGCCGCGTTCCACAAGGTGCGGGAACGAGCGCACCGGTGGTGTCTGCAGCAGCTGTGGGAACACCGCGTAGAACTTGGCGAACAGCAGCGGGAAGCACGCGATGCCCGCCGTGACGTGCAGCCCCTGCGTCACCTGGTAGAGCCACACCGGGCGCGTCGGGAATGTCATCCCCGGCAGCGGTTCCTGCAACAGGTGGCTGTAGATGCCGGTTGCGAAGCACACCAGGAACGCGGCTCCCAGCAGCCGGCCCAGCACCACGGCGGTGCGCGCATTGCGCGACGGGGTGACGAGCGCGTGCCGCAGCTGGTGCAGCAGCCGTTGGAGGCCCCAGATCGGATGCACTCTTCGACCTTAGAAAGTGCCGAGGTCCCGCGTCCCGCGAAGGATGTGACGGGGTGAGGACAGCTTGCGCAGGCCGCGACCGGCCTAGGCGGCGACCGGGGAGTGTCGGGGAAGCCGCACGTCGAAGCGGCAGCCACCGGGGATGTTGCGTACCGAGATCTCGCCCGAATGTGCTTCGACGATGCCCTGGACGATCGCCAGCCCCAGCCCGGCTCCCGCCGATCGTCCCTCGAGTTGCTCGGGGGTGCGCGACGGAGTGGCTCGCCAGCCTGCCTGGAAGATCTTCGACAGATCCTGCTCCGGAATGCCGCCGCCGGCATCCTCGACGGTCAGCACCACGTGGCTGTCGCCGTCGTGCCGGGCCGACACCGAGATCTCGCTGCCGGCGGGCGAGTGCTGGATCGCGTTGATGAGCAGATTGCCGATGACCCGGGCGAGTTCTCGAGGGTCGCCGACGACGGAGGGTTCGCCGCTGCCGAGCTCCTTCAGAGTGACCGAGCGGGACGCCGCGAGGGCTCCGAGCTCGGCGACCGCATCGCTCACGAGATCGTAGAGCGACACCGGCTCCATCGCGAGCTCGAGGGTTCCGGAGTGGATCTTCGACAGGTCGAAGAGGTCGTCGACCATCGTCGACAGGTGATCGACCTGGGCCCGCATCTGACGGTGAAAGCGCTGCGGGTCGTCGGTCATCCCGTCTTCGAGCGCTTCGGCCATCGCCCGCAGGCTCGCGAGCGGGGTGCGCAGGTCATGCGAGATCCAGGCCACCAGTTCGCGCCGGGATTGGTCGAGCGCGGCCACCTCCTCGCGGGCCTCAGCCAGGCGGCGGCCGGTCAGCTCGAGGTCGGCGGCGAGCGCGCCGAACTCGGCGGACCCTGCGGACGCGGCCACGGCATCCACCCGCTTGCCCTCGCCGAGATCGCGCGTCATCAACCGAAGCCGTTCGCTGTTGCGGGTGAACGCCCGGCCGAGCACGAGGGCGACGCCGAGCGACACGACCGCCGACGCCCCCGCCAGCCAGAACAGCACCAGCAGGTCGTGACTGGAGATGTACATCGCCTGGGCGACCGCGATCATGCCCGCGGTCACCGAGAGGATGGTCGCGACCACGACCACGATGAGTTGCACCAGCATCGTCGCTCGGCGGCTGAGACGCAGGATCGCGAGCCCGACGACGCCGACGCCGAGCGCGCAGGCGAGCGCAATACCCACGACTTGGATGAGATCGGAGACAGGGAGCACGGCGTCTTCTTTCGAGTCGGAAAACTACAGATCGAGGCGGTAACCGACGCCCCAGACGGTCACCAGGATGGTCGGATTCGTCGGGTCGGGTTCGATCTTCTCGCGGACCCGCCGCACGGTGACGGTAACGGTGGAGAGGTCACCGAATTCCCAGTGCCACACCGATCGGAGCAGCTGCTCACGACTGAACGCCTGGCGCGGATGCTTGAGCAGGAACGAGAACAGGTCGAACTCCCGGGCGGTGACGGCGAGCGGTTCGCTGTCACGCGTGATGGTTCGGGCGGCCGGGTCGAGCCGGAACGGTCCGACATCGACGGAAGCCTCCGGGGTGAGGTCGCCGACGCTGCGCCGCAGGATCGACTGCACCCGCAGCACGAGCTCGCGCGGCGAGAACGGCTTCGTGAGGTAGTCGTCGGCGCCCGCCTCGAGCCCGACGATGCGGTCGTCGGTGGAGCCCAGGGCGGTGAGCAGGATGATCGGCACGCTCGACGACAACCGAATGCGCCGACAGACCTCGGCGCCGTCGATGCCCGGCAGCATCCGGTCCAGCACAACGAGGTCGGGCTGCCGCTCGCTCACCGCGGCCAGCGCCTCGAAGCCGTCGACCGCGGTGCTCACCAGGAACCCGGCAGAGGTCAGGTAGGTGTCCGCGACCTCGAGCACCGTCGGGTCGTCTTCGACGATGAGCACGCGGCGATCGATGAGCTCGCGGCTCGGCGGGGCCACCCACGGTGCAGACGTCACACTCCAGGGTAGGTTCACGGGCGCCGGACGAGCGCCTCGGTTCGGGTCGGACGGCGTCCGTCTTCGTTTCGTAAGAGTTGACCCACCGGGGCGGAGGCCGGGATTCGTAGGGTCGAGAGGTGCCCTCATCCCCATCGAAGCTCGGCGCGCCGGGTGTCTTCGACGCGGGCGACGGCGGTCCGTACGCTCGAGCGTTGCGCGACCCGGGTCGCACCCTCTACCTGCGGGAGGAGGTTTCGCCGGAGGCCATCCGGCTCGACGTCGAGCGGTTCCTGGGGGGCGCCGACGGGGGTGACTCGACGGCGCTCGAGGCGGCGACCGGCCCGGTGCTCGACATCGGATGCGGCCCCGGCAGGTTTGTGCGTGCGGCGATCCTCGCGGGTCACCTGACCCTGGGCATCGACATCTCCGAGACCGCGGTGCATATCGCGCAGGAACACGGCCTGCCGGTGCTGCGCCGTTCCGTCTTTCAGGACCTGCCGGGCGAGGGAACCTGGGGTACCGTGCTGCTCATCGACGGCAACATCGGCATCGGCGGCGACCCGGCTGCCCTGCTGCGGCGCTGCGCCGAGCTGATCCGTGTCGGCGACGGGCGCATCCTCGTCGAGGTGCATCCCGACCCCCGGTGCGACCGGGTGTTCGTCGGGGTGCTCGTCGACGACCTCGACAATGAGAGTTCCCCGTTCCCGTGGGCCGAGGTCGGCGCGGAGGCGCTGCAGCGCTATGCCGGCTCGGCCGGTCTCGTCGTCTGCCGCGAGTGGTCGGTCAACGGTCGGTCGTTCGCGGAATGCGCCAGCGCATGACCGGCATCGCCGGCATCCGGCCTTGGGTGTGGGGCATCGCCGTCAGCTTGCTCGTCGTCGCCGCGTCGATCCTCGTGCCGTGGCTGACCGGCTGGCGGGTGTTCGTCGACTTTCCGCCGTTGCACGCCGTGTGGCACCCCCGACTCGGTCCCGGCACGGTCCCGGCCGTCCTCCTCGGCGTCCTCGCGGTGTGGTTCGGCACCCGTCTCGCCGCCAACCTGCGGTGGCGGTGGTTGCTGCTGCTCGCCTTCGGGGCGGGGCTCGCCTGGCTCGTCAGTCTTGCCCTCGTCGACGGTGTGGATGGGTTGGGCGCCGTGCTGGACTTGAAATCGGAGTACCTCGGCACTGCGCGGGAGGTCACCGACATCGGCGCATTCCTGCAGCGATATATCGCGCATATCCCGCTCGACGCGGTCGACAACTGGCCGGTGCACATCGCCGGGCATCCTCCGGGAGCAGTGTTGTTCTTCGTTGCACTCGTAAGTCTCGGGCTGGGATCGGCCCTCGCTGCGGGCGGAGTCGTCACCATCATCGGGGCGACGACTCCGGTCGCCGTGCTCATCGCTCTGCGCAGGCTCGGAGCCGAACCGGAGGCGCGAGTTGCGGCCCCGTTCCTGGTGATCGGCACCGCCGCGATCTGGATGGCGGTGTCGGCCGACGGCATGTTCACCGCCGTCGCGGCGTGGGGGCTCTGCGCCCTCGCCGTCGCCGCCACGTCGCGCCGCTGGTTCGTCGTCGCGGGCTGGGGGGTGCTCGCAGGGCTGCTGCTCGGGTATTGCGTCATGCTCTCGTATGGGCTGCCGCTGCTGGGCGTGCTTGCCGTTGCGGTGCTGGTCGCGGCGCGGTCGTGGC
>JBPPMV010000325.1:0-18420 GCA_051306235.1 Mycobacterium sp.
TGATCTACCTGCTCGGCTACGGTGCCCGCGCCCTGATGGTGCTCCGCAAGGACCCCCGGTCGCGGCGGATCGCCAACGTCTACCTGATCGCCTGCGCCAGCGGCATCATCGCGTGCATCATCCGGATCACGTCTGCGATCTTTCCGGCCTTCCTGGCCTGGGAGCGCGGCATGTTCGTCTGGGTCTTCGCCTGTGCCTGCGGGGCCGGCTTCGCGCTCGCATCGGCACATTCCTGGCGTATCAAGACGAAATGGTTCTCCAAAGCAGATCGCTGAGGCTCAACCTCTCGCCCGGCCCCATTCGGCACCGAGCGAACCGAGAACTGAGAACTGAGAACTGAGAAGCCAGCCTCCAATGGACAGGTAGCCCGTTCGTCGCCCGCGTCTACATCGGAACTGGCGCGCCGAAGCCGGGAATGATGCCTATCGGTATCAACGCGAGAACGATGGCCAAAACCGTCAGGACCCTGAACGAGCGTCGGGTCGGCGGTTGATCGATTTCAGGACGTCCACCCGCGAACAGGAGAAATACGATCCCGAGGTCGAACGTAATGATGACCCACCATCGAATCCAGTCCACTCCCGATAGGAATACCGGCAGGATCAAGACCAGACCGACAACGACGGCCGCTCGCCGTGCCGACAACGCATCCCTGAACCGCGTTACCGGAACTCCGGACACCTCTGCCATGGCGTACATCGACACGGCCAGCAGAACAATTCCGTAGATGGTCGACCCCACCAGCGCTACGACGCCGATACTGCCGACGAATCCGAGGGCGTCACCGAAGCTCTGGTCGAACAGCGGAAGGATCGCCCGGCACATCCAGTCGTGATAGTCGACTTCGTAGTAGAACCCTCGTAGCAGTTGTCCGGGAGTCGGGTTACCGGCCATCGGATGGTTCATCGGCCCGTGCGGCACTGCTTGGCACAGTGCACCCGACTTTCCGCGTCCGCCGAACACCGTCACCGCCAGCGCCGTCACGATGGCCGGACCCAGCGCGAGCGCAAGGCCAACGCGAAACGCACCGGAGCTGAGTCCGCGTGCCAGGATCGTCAGCGCCGCGATTGTGCCTAGCCCGAACAGGAACACGGTCGCTTCGTGGATCAGGGTGAGGACTGCCATGGCCACGCCGTAAGTCGCACAGACGATGAGCGTGGCATTACGGGCGACAACCATTGTCAAGGCGACCGCGAAGACCGCCAGCGCCGCGGCACCCAGCAAATCGGTGCGCGCAGAGAACACGCCGAAGGCGAATCCAAAGGGTAGGACCGGAATCAGTAGTGCCAGCAACCACCTGCGTTCCGAGCGGCCGGTCTGCACCGTGATCGACCAGGCCACAGCGGCGAGCCCGAGGGTGAAGAACACCGTCGGAATCCAACGCAGCAAGGCCAATGCACCGAAGTACTGATCTTCTGGGAACAGGCCCAGGATCTCGCCGGCCAGTCCGCGCCGAATGAAGCCTTGCCCGTAGTCGACAGAGAAGTAGGAATACCAGTAGCCGTCTGGGACGACGGTCGTCGCGACGTACATGAGCACAGCGACCCACACCAGCAAAAGCAGGACGAACTTCACGTAGTAGCTACGGCTGGGACCAGTGTCGACCGTGGTACTCGGCATCTGGCCCCTTCTGAACTTATGGTGGCCCGTAGACCTGACGCGGCGAGTATATATTCTGTCCGCGTGCATGCCGGACCGACGTTGACCGGCGGGAGAGCTACGCCGGGCCGTGGCGAACCCCGACCGGTCATCTGCCCACAAGAGAGGCGAGTGATCTCGATGCGAGGCCCCGATAACGGCGACCGATGAAGATCGCGGTCACCATCCATGGCACACGTGGCGACGTCGAACCGTGTGCGGCAGTGGCTCTCGAGCTAAAGCGCCGCGGACACGAGGTGCCTATGGCGGTGCCACCCAATCTGGTCCAATTCGTCGAGTCGGTCGGCCTGCACGCCGTCGGCTACGGTCCCGACTCGCAGAAACAACTGCAGGGCGACATCTTCGAACGGCCGGACGCTCTCACCGCAGCCAGCCCGGCGGACTGGGTGCGGTTGGGCAACCCTCTCAATGCACTGCGCAAAGCCAGGGATGCCGCCACTCGCGGCTGGGACGAGATGAGTCAGACCCTCGTGTTGATGGCAGAGCGCGCGGATCTGATCGTGACCGGCACGGCTTATCAGGAGATCGCCGGAAATGTCGCAGAATTCCATGGGCTTCCGCTCGCCGAGGTGCATTACTTCCCGGTCCGCGCAAGCAGACAGGTGCTGCCGGTGCGACTGCCGCGGGCGTTAGTCGCAGCCGGGTATGCGGCAGGGGAACGGGCGCATTGGCAGCTGCTCAAACCGGCTGAGGCCCGGCAGCGTCGCGTCCTCGGTCTACGACCGGCGACCACCTCGCCGGTGGCACGCATCGTGGCAGGCGGCGCCCTCGAGATCCAGGCCTACGATCCGGTGTTCTTTCCAGGGCTTGCAGCGGAATGGGGTGATCGGCGACCCCTCATCGGGTCGATGACGCTGCAGATGCCCACCCAGATCGACAACGAGGTGGCGTCGTGGGTCGCCAAAGGTACTCCGCCGATTTACTTCGGGTTTGGCAGTATGCCGATCGACTCGCCTGCGGACGCGGTGAGCCTGATCCGTGATGTCTGCAGCGAGCTCGGCGAGCGCGCGCTGATCTGCGCCGGCGTCTCCGCTTTTGCAGAAACCGGGACCGCCGACAACGTGATGGTCGTGACCGCGGTCAACCACTCCGCGGTGTTTCCGGCCTGTCGCGCCGTCGTGCATCACGGCGGGGCCGGTACCACCGCAGCCGGCCTTCGCGCCGGTATCCCCACCCTGGTGCTGTGGGTGGCCGCCGAGCAACCTCTATGGGGCAAACAGGTCCAACGACTCGGCGTCGGAACCTACCGGCGCTTCTCCGCCACCACGCGGGCTTCTCTCCTCGCTGACTTGCGGACGGTATTGAGTCCGGATACTGCCCAGCGTGCGCGTTTGCTCGCCGGGACAATGAGCCGGCCGTCCGACAGTGTCGCTGGGGCCGCGGACCTGCTAGAGGAGGCAGCCCGCACCGGCCGCACAGGGTGAATCAGGTTGCCGACGACGGAGTGGAACGGTACGGTTCCGCTCGTGTGGACGACAGTGGTACTGCTCGGCCTCATGGTGAGTATCCAACCCGTACGTCTTGGTCCGGTCGCACTGCTGCTGACAAGACAGCATCCCATCCGGCACCTGATCGTCCTACAGTGCGCCGGCTTCGCGGTCAGCCTCAGCGTCGGACTGACCGTTCTGTTCGTCTTCCGCCGGAGTTTTCTGGGCAACAGCAATGTCGATCCTGCTCCCCTCCAGGTGGCCTTCGGCGTAGTTCTGGTGTTGCTCGGCGCGGTGCTCGCCTCCAAGATTCCGCTGGACCGGTTCGCCCGCCAGCCGAAGGACAAAGTTCCCGCCGGGGGCGGCGGTGACGCGGTCGTCGACGACGATGCCCAGTCACCGAGTCGCCGCACGCGGTTCTTCACGCGGGTGCGCGGATTGCTGAAGTCCGAGTCGTACGCATTTTCCGCATTCATCGGCGCGGCGACGTCGATGCCCAGCGTCGACTATTTCGCGCTGCTGGCAATCATCGTTGCGTCCAAAGCCCCGCCACTCGAACAGGGTTTGGCGCTGCTCACCTTCCTGTTTATGGCCTGGGCGTCCGCGACAATCCCGATGCTGAGCTTCATCGTGGCGCCGGTGAAAACGCGGTTGTGGGTGCAACAAGCGAACCTGTGGATTCGCGGCCGCACCCGTAAGCAGGCAGGCCTGTTCGTCGCAATTGTTGGTGGCGTCCTGATCGTGGTTGGCCTCATCGGGATGTGAAGCCGGCGCACTCCGAGCGGGTAGTGTTTCCGTGCCGACGCCGGTGCTGTCGGATTCAGCCGATCAACCTGCCTGGCATTACATCAGTCCGGAGGGCCCTCGACGGTGCCTTTCAGGCCGAAATCGGCCAGCACCTCGAGCACCACCTCACGAAGCGCCTCCTTGGAATTGGACCCGCCCGCCGACCAGGAGCTGACCGATACCGCCACCCGGCCACGAGCCCGGCAGCCGCCCAGCACCAGCTGCCCACCGATCCGGTTGAGCACCCGACTGGTGATCTGCGGTTCGGCACCGCGCATCATCACGTAGTCGGCGTCGGTCCCGTCGGGCTTTGCGAAAGCGGGACCCAGGTCGCCCATGTTCGAACAGCCGATCGGGCTGTTCACCGACAGCACCATGCCTTCGAGCCTGCGCAGCACGACACGCGGGGTCAGCGGGGTTAGCGGGAGCGGTCCGGTCATCCGTACCGAGGTCTCGGCGGATTCGGTCAAAGCCTTCTTCATGGCAGCACGGACGACACTCAGATCGGTGACCACTTCATCGGGGTCGGCGGTCATGGTGGCGGCGACCAGTGCATTGGCCCGGGTGTCACCCTCGGTGCGCTCACTGACCGGCCAGGACAGGTTCACCCGCCCGTCAGCGCCGACGCGGTCGAGTGCCTGACCCAGTCGTGCGGCCACACCGCAGAACAGTGAATTACTGGTCCCCCGGAGGCGCTGAGCGCACTCGTCCCAGTGGTCCGCGTCGACGAACGCGACGACCGACGGGGCGACCATCGGCTCATCGTCACCCGGTGGGACGTCCGCGGCCGCCTTGAACGAGGTAGCCAGATCGCCGCGCTCGGCTCGCGCGACCCGGACCGCGGCGGCCACCGCGGCGGCCATCTCCGGTATCGCGGCCAGCGTCTGCCGGGCATCGCCGGCCAGCGCCGCGCGCCGGGTGCGGGAGCGGGGTTGTGGATATCCCAGGTTCCGGTCGACACCGTTGACGGCGTCGGTGACGGCGACGACCAGGCCGTGCCCGTCGCTGATGGAATGTGAGACCACCAGGCTGACGGCTGCTCCACCGTCGGTCAGTGGTTGCACCGCCAGCCGCCAGCCCGGTCCGTGCTCCGGATCGATCGGGGTGCCCAGGCATGCATCGGCCCAGTTCCACACCTCGCTGCGGGGGCGCTCCTGGGCCGACAGATCGAGGGACTGTGGATGGGCGTCGACCACCCAGTGATGCCTGCCGAACGGCAGCGTCGATCGCTCGATCCGGCGCCCGAACAGGCCGTTGGCGAGGTTGCGCCGGAACCGGCGCAACCCGGTCATGTCCACCCCGCGGTCATAGATCCATACGGCCTGCACGATCGGCCCCCGACCCAGCGCACGCAGAGCCAGAAACGACCCCTGGTCGATGTAGGCGAGGCTGTTGTCCACCCTCGCATCGTAATTGGTTGGCAAATCGCTCAGAACCGGACGCTCGGACGGAGAACGTCAGTGACGCGCACGTCAGGCAGTGGGAACCTTATCGTCCAGCCGGGAGAACTCATGGTTGCGGTACTTCTCTCCGCACGACTGCCTGCGAATCTTCCCGCTGGTGGTAATCGGGATGGCGCCGCGCGGCACCAGCACCAAGTCCGCCGCACTGATCCCGTGCACCTGCGAGACCGCCGATGCCACAGTGCGCTTGATATTGAGGAAATTCTCCAGCACATCTGCTTCGGTGTCACCACGCCGCTTGACCTCGATGATCGCGACCAGCTGCTCGGTGCGATCTCCCTCCACCGCGATCGCTGCGACCCGACCGCCGGTGATCTCCTGGATGGTCGCCTCGATGTCGTCGGGATAGTGATTGCTGCCTCGTACGATCAGCAGATCCTTGATACGGCCGATGATGAACAGCTCGCCATCGGACAGGAACCCGAGATCGCCGGTTCGCAGCCACGGTCCGGCCGGGTTGCCCTCGGCCGGGTTCTCGATGGTCCCGCGGAAGGTGTGCTCGGTCTGCTCGGGCTTCTCCCAGTAGCCCAGGCAGTTGTTCTCGCCA
Organism: Mycobacterium sp.; assembly: GCA_051306235.1. Taxonomy (GTDB): domain Bacteria; phylum Actinomycetota; class Actinomycetes; order Mycobacteriales; family Mycobacteriaceae; genus Mycobacterium. Next base: position 5,883 of record JBPPMV010000325.1, read on the forward strand.
TAGCTCCAGATTTCACCGATACCACCGGCTGGCACCACCACCCGGGTCTCCGCATCCACGATGCGTACTACCGGATCCTCCGGCTTGCCGTAACCGACCAGTTTGGTGCCGCCGGTCATACGGACGGCGGTGCCCGCGGAGAGTTTCTCGGGGTCGAAACCCACCACGCTGGGCGGGCCGGGGACGCCGGTACCGACGAACAGCGTCGCCTCGGCCAGCCCGTAGGAGGGCCGGATGACCCCTTCGTCGAAGTTGAACTTGGCGAACCGCTGGGAGAACCGCTTCAAGGTCGCCTCGTGCACGCGCTCGGCCCCGCTGTACACCGCGATCACATCGCCGAGGTCGATGCCGTCGAGATCCTCGTCGGTGGTCCGACCGGCGGCCAGTTCGAAGGCGAAGTTCGGCCCGCCGGTGACCACACGCGGGTAGCTGCCCATCAGCTGGATCCAGCGAGCGGGCCGGGCCAGGAAGGACAGTGGGGTGGTGAAGACGGTGCTCCAGCCACCGAGGATCGGCGCGACGATACCGAGCAGCAGACCCATATCGTGATAGAAGGGCAGCCAGGACACCACGTGCGCGCCGGACGGCGGAACCTTGCCGAAGTGCGGGAAGAACGCGCACATCATCTGCTCGAAATTCGAGGTGAGGTTCCGGTTGGTCACCATCACGCCGGCCGGGGTGCGGGTAGATCCGGAGGTGTACTGCAGGTAAGCGGTCTCCGGCTTCTCCTCCCGGCTGGACAGCGACTTGCGGCGTGCGTCCAGATCCAGTGCGTCGATCTCGATGACGGTCGCGGAGCCGACACCGTCCTGGGTCGAGACGTATTCGGCGACGGTGGCGGCCGTTGGCGATGTGGTCAGGATGATCGACGGCGACGAATCCTTGATCACTGCGGACACCCGCTCGTCGTGCTGGCCGATCATCGGCACCGACAGGGGGACCGCGATGATGCCGGCCTCCAGGGAGGCCAGGAAACCGATGACGTACTCCAGCCCCTGCGGCGCCAGCAGCACCGCACGATCGCCGATGGCGCCGTGTGCGCGCATCTCGACGGCGAGGCTGCGCACCCGACGGTGCAGCTGCGCCCAGGTCAGGGTGGTCGCGACCCCATCCCACTCGTGGTCGTAGTCCATGAAGGTGTACGCAATGTCCTCGGGCTGCAGGCTCGCGCGTTCGCGGAGCACGCCAATGAGGGAGGTATCGGACATCGGGTTAGTGCCTTTCTCAGCCATTCTTTTTCAAGAACACGCGCATTCGGTGTGCAGTATTAAACGAACACGCCGGTCAGGTCGAATTCGGCCAGTGTCTCTGCTGCCAGTTCCCGGAGTCGGGTCTTGGAGTTCTCGGCCCCCGACTGATAGGCGACGATGCCGATGATGATCTTGCCACTGATGCGGCCGGAAACCACGACCAGCTGACCGTCACCGTGTTCCAGCTCGCCCCGCGTGGTGGCCTGATCGACGCCGTAGAAGGAGGTGTACTCGGCCTCGGTACCGTCGACACTGGTCAGCACCGGTGGAAGGTCCCCCATGTTGGAACACACCACCGGCATGTCATCGGAGCCGACCATCATGTCGGCGACCTTCTTCACGAGCCGCTTGGGCACCAGCGGGGTCAGCGGCATGAGCTCAAGGATCTCGTCGGGCTGATCCTTGGCGGCCTTGAGTGCGTCGCGCAGGATCGTCCGGGTGACGCTGAGGTCGTTGGTCACATCGGTCGGATCGACCTTTGCATTGACCAGGGTCATCGCGTTCGCCCGAACATCGGTCTCCGATGTGCGGTCACTGATGGCGATCAGCATGGAGATGTTGCCGTCCGCGTTGCGGCGGCCCATCCGCTCGCCCAGTCTGGCGCTGATGGCGGCCAGCAGGGAGTAGCCGTTCCCGCCGAGCGCCGCGGCGCGGGCATCCCATTCGGCCAGATCCACATAGGTGGTGATGCCTGGCACGATGACCAGCTCATCGGGGTTGTCGACGGGTGGGCGTACCGGTTTCGGGTTCGCGGCGGCCTCTTGGCCACCGGCGCGCAGCACCTTGACCGCCTTGCGGGCGGCGCGGGCGATCTCGGGCAGTCCGCGAACCGTCTCCCGGAGATCCGCGACGATGGCCCGACCGGTCCGCCGCGACAGCGGAGGCGGGTATCCGATGTCGATATTGGCGCCGGCGACGGCGGTGCCGACGGCCAGCAGAGCGGCGACACCGTCGCAGAGGCAGTGCGAGCCGATCACCGAGATCGCGGTGACCCCGTCGGAGAAGGATTGCACGGCCATCTGCCAGCCGGGTCCGGTCTCGGGGTCGATCGGCGTCTGGGCCCACGTGTCGGCCCAGTCGCTGATCTGCTCGCGCGGTAGCGGTTCGGTGTTGATGTGCAGTGGGGCGGCCGGGCCGAGCGAGGACACCCAGCGGTACCGCCCGAACGGTAGCGGCGAGCGCTCGACGCGCCGACCGGCCATCCCGTACCCGAAGTTGCGGTGGAACTGCCGCACCACGTCCATGTTGACCGGATGCTCGTAGACCCACACCACCTGGATGAGCTGCACCCGGCCGGTGGCCCGGTTCGCGCGTACCAGCGCCTCGTCCCACAGCGTCAGCTGGTTGCCGACGGCGGTACCGTTAGTGAATATCAAAAGACTTGTCCTCCATCACTATTCGATCACGCCGGACAGCTCGAACGCCGCGAGCGTCTTCTCCAGTTCGGTCCGCAGCCAGGCGGTGGTGTTCTCTGCGCCCGGCGCGTAACCGGCGAAGGTGAGCGTTTCGGTGCCGTTGATCCGGCCGGCGACGACGGTGAGCAGCCCGTGCCGCTCCTCGAGGGCGTGCTTGGTGGCCACCCGGTCGATACCGCGCAGGAAGACGAAGTCCGCCTCGGTGCCGTCGAGGTTGGGCAGACCCTCGGGCACATCGCCCATATTCGAACAGGACACCGGTAGTTCGGTGGAGAAGCCGAACGCCACATCGGCCATGGTGCGCACCACGCGTTTGGGGATGAACGGGGTCAGCGGCAGCAGCCGCAGATTCTCGTCGGGAACCTCGCGGGCCAGGCGCAGCCCTTCCTTCATCGCGGCGCGCGCCTCGCTCAGATCGGTGGTCACCTTCGCCGGGTCGATGGCGAGATTGACCAGGATGACCGCATTGGCGCGGGTGTCGTCATCGCCGGGCAGTCGGTCACCCTGCGGGATGTTGAGGGTGACGAGACCGTCGACGCCCACCCGCCCGATGTTCTGCGCGAGCTTGGCGACGAACCCGGCGACCAGCGAATGACCGTTGCCGCCGAGTTCGGCCGCCCGCCGATCCCAGTCGTCGAGCTTGACGCAGACGGTGGCCGATGGGGTGAAGACCTGATGATCCGGACCGCTCGCGACGGGCTTGGCCTCCCCGGAACGGGACAGTTCACTGCGCCGCCGGGTCAACTGTCTGACGGCCTCCACCACCGTGCGGCCCACCTCCGGAAGCCCGCGGACGGTATCGCGCAGATCGGCGCGCAGCGCCTGGCCGCGGCTGCGTGCCGACGGCAGCGGATAGCCGAAGTCGAGCTTGCGGCCGTTGATCGCGTTGACCATCGAACGCAGCGCGCCGCCACCGTCGCTGACACAGTGCGAGATCACGATGCTGATCGCCGTCGACCCGTCGGTCATGGGGAGCACGCCCACATGCCAAGGCGGCCCGTACTCCGGGTCCAGCGGCATCGTCGAGCGCTCGTCGATCCAGGCGCCGAGCTCATCGCGGGGGCGCGGCGGCGCGAAGTCCAGCTCCGACTGCGGGCCCAGCGCCGACACCCAGCGGTGTCTGCCGAACGGCAGCACGGAACGCTCGATACGCCTGCCCAGCAGACCATGGCCGATGCATTCGTGGAAACGCCGGATCCCGTCGACGTCGACGGGTCGTTCGTAGATCCACACGACCTGCATGACGGCCTCCTGGCCAGTGGCACGCAGCCCGAGGAACATCGCCTGATCGGTGAAATCGAGCCGGTTATCGGCACAGGTCATCGCGGCGGTACCTCCGATAACGACAACGGCGGTCAGGCCGTCTTCAGATCCAGGTCGACCATTTCCGAGGCGATGGCGGACAACGCAACACTGCGGCCTTCCACGACGCTCACGTATACGGCCTTCATAGCCTGGAGGTAGCGCAGCACCGATTCGCGGGCGATCGGATTGCTCGGGAAGGCCGCGGTCACCGTGGTCTCCTGCTCCACCCGGTTCACCCACATGCCGACCTGATAGGCCGACCGGGAATCGCTGTAGATGGTGCCGTTGAGCCGTTGCCATTCGGCGATCACACCGGGCGATAACAGCCCGGCGTCCAGGTAAGACAGCATCGGCACGCCGGCCTCGGGCGGGCGCAGTCCGTGCGTCTCGGCGCCCAGCTCCAACACCCGCTCGATCGGCACATGGGCCAGGTCCAGGCCACCGTCGAAGGAATCCTGCGCGGCGCGGGCGGTTTCGCCGAACGCCTCGGCATCGACCGGCACCGTGATCGGGACCAGACCGGTGAACCAGCCCGTCGTCATGAACTCGGCCGGGGTACGCCGTGTCGTGGTCGGGGTGATGACACGGTAGGTGTCGCTGCCGGTGAGCGCATAGTTCGCGATCGCGCCGCAGGCGAAGACGCCGCCACTGAAGCGGGCTCCGGCCGTGATGCACGCCTGCTCGAACTTGTCACCCTGCTCCTTGTCGAGCAGCTGGACGGTGATGACGTCACCGGTGTGCGGTAACGACGCATCACCCAGTGGCAGCGGGAAGGTCGGAAGGGTGCCGCCGCTGTGCTGCAGGAATTCGATCCAATTGCGGACCTCCGGCGATTCGGTGGTCAACGCGGACACATACTCGTGCTGCTCGAGGCAGTAGGTGTCATAGCTACCCGGCTCCGGCAGCTTCAGCGGCGCCGCACCCTCGACCAGCGTGTTGTACATCATGTGGATCTCGACGAAGGCCAGACCCATGAACATGGCGTCGGTGTGCACATGGTCGACGCTTATGTAGATGGTGAAGTGGTCATCGCGCTGGATCATGCCGATGTGGAAGCAGTCCCACTGCCACGGGCTCGCGGTGGCCAGCACGTGCTCGCGCCACTGCGTCGCCGACATCTCACCGTGCTCGACGGCAGCGAACTTGATATCGCGGGGATTGGTCACCGTATGGCGCACGATCCCGGGTGCACCGGACTCGGACTCGCTGTACTCGAACCAACTGTGGAAGGTGTCGTGGCGCCGCAGATAGGCGTTGATGACGTGGGTCATCGCCCGCACATCGCAGCGACCGGGGATATCCCAGGACGGGATGTTCAGCCGCGCCATATCCGTCCCGGAGGATTCGTGCTTTCGGTAGGCCAGCAGATGCTGCGCCTGCTGATAACTGACCGGAACGTCGCTGACCGGCGCGTCCTTGACCTTTGCCAGCGTCGCGCGGGACGGATGCCAGGAAGTCACAGCACCTGGTTCGCCGACCCAATCATGGATCGGTTTCATCGCAACCACTATTTATCTCCTGTTTCGACGACGCCCGATCTCAGGCTGAGCGACGCTGCGCAACCCGTGATCATGACGGAACCGATACTTCTTCGGGTGCCAGCACATCGCACAAGCGGTCTGCGAGCACCCGGATGGTGGAAATATCTGTCGATCCGATACGAACACCCGTCTCCGCTTCGATGCGGGTGCGAACTTCCAGCGTGCCGAGTGAGTCCAGGCCGTACTCGGCGAGCGGACGATCGGGATCGACCGCCCGACGCAGGATCAGGCTGATCTGCTCGGAGATCATCCGGCGCATCCGCGCCGGCCACTCGTCCCGCGGCAGCTCATGCAACTCTGCAAGGAAGGCGCTGCCGGTGTTGCGCTGCCCGGTCGACTGGAACGCCTCGGCGAACTTGCTCGTCTGGGCGAAGGCGGCCAGCCATGGGGTTCCGACCACAGGCGCGTAACCACTGTAGGCACGATCGTGCCGCAGGAGCGTCTCGAACGCAAAGGCACCTTCCTCCGGAGCGATCGCCGCCTCGCTGCTTTCGGCCAGCGCGGCACCCGCGCCGATCTCCGACCACGGACCCCACGCGATCGAGGTGCTGGGCTGGCCCTGGCTGCGGCGCCAGTGCGTGAACGCATCCAGCCAGCTGTTCGCCGCGGCGTAGGCACCCTGCCCGGGCGAGCCGACCAGCGCGGCGGCCGAGGAGAACACGCAGAACCAGTCCAGGGACTGCTTGGTGGTGGCCCGGTGCAGGTTCAGCGCGCCGTAAACCTTCGGTGCCCAGTCCCGTTCGACCAGTTCATCGGTGATATTGGGGAGCGCGGCATCCTCGATCACGGCCGCGCCGTGCAGCACGCCGCGCAACGGCAGGCCCGTCGCGCAGGCCGCGATGACCAGCCGGTCGGCGGTCGCGGGTTCGGCGATATCGCCGAGCTCGACCTCGATCTCGGTACCGGCACGCTTGATCCGCTCGATGACCTCCTTGGCGGCGGCCGACGGTGCCGACCGGCCGTTGAGGATGATCCGTCCGGCGCCGGCGTCGGCGAGCTTCTCGGCGAGGAACAGACCGAGGCCACCGAGTCCGCCGGTGACGACGTAGGCGCCGTCAACACGAACCGCCTGGGCTTCCTCGGGCGGCACGACGGCGTTGATCTGGCCGCCGTGCGGGATGTCGAGCACCAGCTTGCCGGTGTGCTCGGCGGCACCCATGACGCGGATGGCGGTCGCACCGTCCTCGAGCGGGTAGTGCGTGGTCTCCGGCAGCGGCAGCACGCCATCGGCGATCTGCTGGTAGCAGACCTCCAGCAGACGCCGCAGGGTGTCGGGGTTGGTCAGCGACAGCAGCGCGAGGTCGACGGCGTAGAACGACAGGTTGCGCCGGAACGGGAACAGGCCCATCCGGGTGTCGCCGTAGATGTCGCGCTTGCCGATCTCGACGAACCGGCCCCCGAAGGAGAGCAGTTCCAGACCGGCCCGCTGCGAGGCGCCGGTGAGCGAGTTCAGCACGATATCCACGCCGTAACCGTGCGTGTCGGCCCGGATCTGGTCGGCGAAGTCGACGCTGCGCGAATCGTAGACATGCTCGATTCCCATGCCGCGCAACAATTCCCGGCGTGCGTCGCTTCCGGCGGTGGCATAGATCTCGGCACCGGCCGCGCGGGCGATGGCAACAGCCGCCTGGCCCACGCCACCCGTCGCCGAGTGGATCAACACCTTGTCACCGGCGGTGATACGAGCCAGATCGTGCAGGCTGTACCAGGCGGTGGCGTGCGCGCTGGGCACTGCGGCGGCCCGGTTGGTGGGCAGCCCCGGCGGCAGCGTGACGGCCAGGTTCGCATCGCAGGTCACAAACGTCGCCCAGGCGCCGTCGGCGGAGATGCCGCCGACCCGGTCGCCGACCTTGTGGCCGGTGACGCCCGGTCCGACAGCGGTGACGACACCGGCGAAGTCGGCACCCAGCTTGGGCATCCGGCCCTCGAAGCTCGGGTACTTGCCGAACGCCACCAGGACGTCGGCGAAGTTCAGGTTGGACGCAGTGACCGAGACCTCGATCTGTCCCGGACCCGGTGCGACGCGCTCGAAGGCCGCCAGTTCCAGCGACTGGATGTCACCGGGTGTCCGGATCTGCAGCCGCATGCCCTCACGGGCCGGGTTGACGACGGTGGTGCGCCGCTCCTCGGGCCGCAGCGGACCCGGGACCAGACGCGCCACGTACCACAGGCTGGAGCGCCATGCGGTTTCGTCCTCGTCGGTCCCCGATACCAACTGCGCCGCGATCTGGGCGGCGTCGGTGTAATCGTCGACATCGACCTGGGTGGCCTTCAGCTGCGGGTACTCGGTGCCGATCACCCGCACCAGACCGCGCAGGCCCGCCTCGTCGAGATTGGCCGAATCCTCGTTCAGCACGGTCTGCGCGTTGCGGGTCATCACGTGCAGCCGGGGCGCTTCACCCGGCGTATCGGGCAGCTCGCGCACGATCTTCACCAGGTGGCGCACGTTGTCGCCGCCACGCACACCGGACTGCTCGTCGGTGACACCGTGCCGCGGTGGGGTGACCACCAGGACATCGCCGAACTGCTGCGCGGCCAGCTGCTCGCGCAGCCGGGCGGCGTGCGCATCGTGGTCGGAATGCTGCGGCCAGACCATGGTCGTGACATCGATGTCGTGGGCCTTGAGCGCGTCGGCCAGCTTGGTGGCCAGCAGATCGGCGGCATCGGAGGTGCTGATCAGCAGCCAACGGCCACCATCGTGGTACTCCGCCTGCGGCAACTCGTGCTGGCGCCATTCGATGGTCAGCAGCCGGTCGTTGAACGTGCGATCGCGCTGACCGCTGTCGGAGACGCCGGTACCCACCCGCAGGCCGCTGACGGCCAGTAGCACGGTGCCGTTCTCGTCGAGCAGATCGAGATCGACCTCAACGGCCGCCGCGGTGACGCTCACGATGCGGGCGTAGCAGTAGTGCGCGTTGCGGGTGGAGCCGTAGGAACGGATCCGCCGGACACCGAGCGGCAGCATCAGCGTGCCGGTGGTGTCGCTGCGCAGCACCGGATGCGCACCGACGGCCTGGAAGCAGGCGTCCAGAAGCGCCGGGTGGACGCCGTAGGCGCTCTGCTGTGACCGGATGGACCCGGGCAGCGCAACCTCGGCGAGCACCGAGTCCGACTGAATGTCCGAAGCCGGCTCCCCATCAACGGCGGCGGCAACATTGACCGCAACCAGACCGGCGAAGGCCGGCCCGTACTGGACGCCACGCCGGCTGTACCAGCCGCGCATCTCGGCGCCGTCGACCCGCAGCGGGTGCGCCGCGATCACGGCGTCGATGTCGTGCGCGGCGGGAGCGGCGTGCTCCTCGCCGGCGCGCAGGGTGGCCGACGCCCGCTTGACCTGGTCGCCCTGCAGGTAGGTCTCCACCGCGAAGGCCGCTGCGCCGGCACCGGTCACGGTGGCGGCCGCGGAAACCTCGGTGTTCTCCTCAAGCAGCAGCAGCTGATCGAAGCTGATGTCGTGGACCTCGCCGGTTTCGCCGAGGACGGTCCGCGCCGCGGCCAGCGCCATCTCGCAGTAGGCGGCCCCGGGCAGGGCGGCGACATTGTGCACCTGGTGATCGCCCAGCCACGGCTGGGTCTCGGTGCCGATCTCGGCCTGCCACGCGTGCCGCTCGGGCTCTTCGGGCAGGCGTACATGCGCACCCAGCAGGGGATGCACCGCGATGGTGGCGCCACCGGGAGCGAGCTCGTGCGGATCACGCACCAGCATGAGCTCGCGATGGGTCCAGCTCGGCAGCGGCGCGTCGACCAGGTTGCCGGTCGGGTACAGCACCGAGAAATCGACCTGGGCACCCGCGTTGTGCAGATCGGCCAGCACGGCGCGCAGTCCGTAGGGCAGTTCCTGCTCGCGTCGCACACTGGCCAGTGCGGCGTGGCTGATGTCGAGGCTGTCGGCCGTCTGGTCGACGGCGTGGGTCAGCAGCGGATGCGGGGACAGCTCGGCGAACACCCGGTAACCGTCTTCCAGGGCGGCCTGTACGGCCGCGGCGAACCGCACCGCGTGGCGCAGGTTGTCCACCCAGTAGTCGGCGTCCCAGTCGGCGATATCGCGCGGGTCATAGAGCGTCGCCGAGTAGTACTCGACGTTCGGCTCGGAAGGCTCCAGGTCTTCGAGCGCATCGGCCAGATCATCGAGGATCGGATCCACCTGCGGTGAATGCGACGCGACGTCCACGGCGACCTCGCGGGCCATGATGTCGCGGCTCTCCCAGTCGGCCACCAACTCGCGGATGGACTCCTTGGCGCCGCCGACCACGGTCGACTTGGGTGATGCCACGACCGAGAGCACCACATCGTTGATACCGCGGGCCGCGAGCTCGGAGAGCACCTGCTGTGCGGGCAGTTCGACCGAGGCCATCGCGCCGGAGCCGGCGATGGTGGCCATCAGCTTGGACCGGCGGCAGATCACCTTGACGCCGTCCTCCAGCGTCAGCACACCGGAGACGACCGCCGCGGCGACCTCACCCATGGAGTGGCCGATGACGGCACCGGGGAGCACGCCGTACGCCTTCAGCGTCGCCGCCAGCGCCACCTGCATGGTGAACACCGTCGGCTGCACCTTGTCGATACCGGTCACCGTCACCGATGCCCGTAGTTCCTCGGTGACCGAGAAACCGGATTCCGCGGCGATCAGCGGTTCGATCTCGGCGACGGCGGCCGCGAAGGCGGGTTCACTGGTGAGCAGTCCGGCACCCATGGCCGCCCACTGCGAGCCCTGGCCGGAGAACACCAGCACCGGCCCGCGGTCGCCCTTGGCCACCGCACCCTGGTACGGCGTCTCGCCGTCGGCGACCTCGCGCAGCGCGGCGATCAGCGAGGCGTGGTCGTGCGCCAGCACGCTGGTACGCACCGGGCGGTGCGCCCGGCGGCGGGCCAGCGTGTAGGCCAGGTCGTGCAGATCCAGCGTGTCGGTGCGGTCGGCGACCCACTCGGCCAGTCGTCCCGCGGTACTGCGCAGCCCCTCGGCCGAGGTGGAGGACAGCACGAAGACCAGCGGCCCGTCGGCGCCGGAACCGGCGGCGGGGTCGGTGGCAGGGGATTCTTCGAGGACGGCGTGCACGTTCGTCCCGGACAGTCCGTAGGCGGAGACCGCGGCGCGCCGCGGCTGCTCGCCTGCCGGCCACGGAGCGGGGGTCGTCGGGACGTACATCTCGGTCTTGATGGCGGCGAGCTCATCGGGCAGCCGGTTGAAGTGGATGTTCGGCGGCAACGTCGCATGCTGGAGCGCGAGCACGCTCTTGATCAGCCCGACCGTTCCCGAGGCGGACTGGGAGTGCCCGAAGTTGGTCTTCGACGAACCGAGCGCGACCGGGCCGCTGCCGCCGTAGACGGCGGCCAGGCTGGTGAACTCGATCGGATCGCCGACAGGCGTGCCGGTGCCGTGGGCCTCGATGAGTCCCACGGTGCCCGGGTCGATGGCGCCCGCGGCCAGTGCCTCGCGGTAGACGGCCTCCTGGGCGTCCCGTGACGGGGTCGCGATGTTGACGGTGTGGCCGTCCTGGTTGGCGGCCGTACCGCGGACGACCGCGAGGATGCGGTCACCGTCACGCTCGGCATCGACGAGCCGCTTGAGCAGCAGCACGCCCGCGGCCTCACCGGAGACGAATCCGTCGGCGGCGGCGTCGAAGGCATGGCAGTGACCGGTCGGCGACAGCATGCCCTGGGCGGAGCCCGAGGAGAGCTTGCGCGGCTCAAGCACGATGTTCACGCCGCCGGCGAGCACGAGATCGCTCTCCCCCTCGTGCAGGCTGCGGGCACCCATGTGCAGGGCGAGCAGACCCGAGGAGCAGGCCGAGTCCACCGAGAAGGCGGGCCCGTGCACGCCGAGGTGGTATGAGATACGCCCGGAGGCCAGGCTGAAGTTGTTGCCGGTGAAGCCGTAGGGGCCCTCGATGGCATGGGCGTCGGCGGCGACCAACTGGTAGTCACCATGGGTCAGGCCCATGAACACACCGGTGCGCGAACCCTCCAGCGCCACCGGGTCGACGCCCGCGTGCTCGATGGCCTCCCAGGCCGTCTCCAGCAGCAGCCGGTGCTGTGGATCGACGGCGGTGGCCTCGCGATCGCTGATACCGAAGAAGTCGGCGTCGAAGCCGGCGACGTCGTCGAGGAAGGCGCCCCACTTGGAGACCGAGCGACCCGGTACGCCCGGCTCCGGGTCGTAGTACTCGTCGGCGTCCCACCGATCCTGCGGAATCGTGGTGACGAAGTCCTGACCACTGAGCAGTGCCTGCCACATTTGGTCAGGTGAGTCGATTCCGCCAGGCAATCGGCACGCCATCCCGATGATGGCGACCGCTGTGACAGGTGTATCAACCACGTAGTTCAAACCTCTTCCAGACGGGTACTGCAAGACCGAGCAAGCAAGACTGCGGCGTTGAGGACCACCTTCGGCACCATCGCGCGCAGGCCCTGTTTCCCTTTCCACACCTTGCTGAGACTCGTCCGTGAGTCGGTAGCGTAGACGTCTCCGTTGACGATGGCGTTAAAAACTGAGCAAATCCCATGCGAACTCTACAGCTTCTGGAGCCGCGAGGCGCAGGCTACACCAGCTACATCCTGTTCATCCAGCAACTTCCCGATAGTGCCGCAACCTGCGGATCCATTGTCTTATTGACGTTTTAGTAAATGTGATGCGAGTCACCTTGTCAAGTTCCGCATTAGCCAATGGCTTATTCAGCAAACAAGTTGTGCTAACGAAAACCTCCCGCTGGCGACACTTTCGGACCACCGGCCGCCCGGCGGATCCCGGACCCTTCACGAGATGCGGCCCTGCTACCTCAGTGAACAAGTGTAACAACTACCCCACTGGCGACATGGCGGATGGATCTGGCATGACGTGCCATCCCCGCCGATGCGCTCCACGGGCGAACCCGGCAACATGACGATATGTAACGGAAACGACACTTGGTGGCGCGGACACCATTCCGCGCGCGACGGCGTTCACCGATGCTTCACGGACCGTTCCGGGTGATTCCCACAGCCAACTCCCAGGGGCCGTAGCAATATCATGCAACCCGCGGTACCACCT
>JBPPMV010000326.1:0-10401 GCA_051306235.1 Mycobacterium sp.
CCATCCTGGGCGAGCTCGACGGAGTATCCATTGAAAGAAAGCGACCGGCGCAGGGATTCGCGCACCGCGCGATCGTCGTCAACGACAAGAATGCGCACAGCCACAGTGTCATCCCTCTATCTGAGAGCGACCTGAGAGGCGCGCCGTTCCGGCAGGGCTACTTGCGGTCGAGGTCGATCAGGCCGAGGCGAGCGGCCTTGAGCAGGCGACGCGGCACCTTGCGCTGCTGGCCGCCGACAGCGACGTTGACCAGGCCGACGGCCTCGGTCTTCCACTGCGACCGGCGGCTACGGGTGTTCGAGCGCGACATCCGGCGCTTGGGCACAGCCATGTTGAAGATCTCCTCTTGCGGGGTTCCGCCGCGCAGCGATCAGCGACGGCAATTGCTGCACAGAGGATAGCCCGCATCACTTGCTGCCTCCAAACCGCCGGTCCCGTCGCCATGTGCCTGCGCGGTTTTCCTCTCGCAGCGACGCGGCTGCGCAAGACTGAGGCCGGTGACAGCTCCGGATCCGGTACTTGACGCGATACCGTCGGTACTGCGTATTCTACCTACCGGTTGGTCGGAGCGTGATGGAGGTAACGGGTGAAGTCTGCAGCAGTGCGCATCGGCAACTGCTCGGGGTTCTACGGTGACCGCATCGCCGCCATGCGCGAGATGCTCGACGGCGGTGATCTCGACTACCTGACCGGCGACTATCTGGCCGAGCTGACCATGCTGATCCTGGCCCGCGACCGCGCCAAGAACCCCGACCTCGGGTACGCCAAGACCTTCCTGCGCCAGCTGGAAGACTCCCTCGGCCTGGCGCAGGACCGCGGCGTGAAGATCGTCGCCAACGCCGGCGGCCTCAACCCGGCCGGCCTGGCCACCGCGGTGCGCGCCCTCGCCGAGCGCCTCGGGCTGCACGTGAACGTCGCCCATGTCGAAGGTGACGACCTGGTGGCACGCGCCGATGAACTCGGGTTCGGATCCCCTCTCGCGGCCAACGCGTACCTCGGCGCCTGGGGCATCGTCGACTGCCTGAACTCCGGAGCCGATGTCGTGGTCACCGGCCGCGTCACCGACGCCTCGGTGATCGTCGGTCCCGCCGCCGCCCACTTCGGCTGGACCCGCACCGACTACGACGCGCTGGCCGGGGCCGTCGCGGCCGGCCACATCATCGAATGCGGCACCCAGGCCACCGGCGGTAACTTCTCCTTCTTCACCGAGATCTCCGACCTGAATCACCCCGGCTTCCCGATCGCCGAGATCTCCGCGGACGGCTCATCGGTCATCACCAAGCACAGCGGGACCGGCGGGCTGGTCAGCACCGACACCGTCACCGCACAGTTGCTCTACGAGATCGCCGGGGCGCGCTACCCCAACCCGGATGTCACCCTGCGTGTCGATTCGGTGCAGCTGTCCGCCGCCGGCCCCGATCGCGTCCAGGTGTCCGGCGTGCGCGGTGAGGCGCCGCCGCCGACGCTGAAGGTCTCGCTCAACAGCATGGGCGGTTTCCGCAACGCGACGGCCTTCGTGCTCACCGGCCTCGATATCGAGGCCAAGGCGCAGCTCATCACGAGCCAGCTGGAGAGCCACCTCACGGTCCGCCCCGCCGAGCTGGTGTGGACGCTGGCACGCACCGACCATCCCGACGCCGACACCGAGGAAGCCGCCAGCGCGCTGCTGCACTGCGTGGTGCGCGATCCTGATCCCAAGGTGGTCGGACGTCAGTTCTCCTCCGCCGCAGTCGAACTGGCCCTGGCCAGCTATCCGGGCTTCACCTCCACCGCGCCACCGGGTGACGGCCAGGTGTACGGGGTGTTCAAAGCCGGCTACGTCGCCGCCACCGAGGTCCACCATATCGCCGTGCACGCCGACGGCACCCGGGTCGATATCGCCTCGGCATCGGACACGCGGCAACTGGCGCCCGCCGACGCCCCGGAGCTCCCCGAGCCGCTCGATCCCTGCCCCACCGTGCGGGCGCCGCTCGGTCGGATCGCGGGCGCCCGCAGCGGGGACAAGGGAGGTTCGGCCAATGTCGGGGTGTGGGTGCGCGCCGGGGCGAGCGAAGCGACGGGACATCGAGCAGACGCCGAATGGTGTTGGCTGGCACATACTTTGACCGTCGATAAGCTCCGCGAACTGCTACCCGAAACAGCAGACCTGCCGGTGACCCGGCATCTGTTGCCCCATCTACGTGCCGTCAACTTCGTCATCGAGGACATCCTCGGCCAGGGCGTGGCCTACCAGGCCCGGTTCGATCCGCAGGCCAAGGGCCTGGGCGAATGGCTGCGTTCCCGTCATCTCGACATTCCGGAAAGGCTGTTGTGATGCGAAGGCGAACCCGCGTGAGGATCGCAGCGAGGCACGAGCGAAGACCGGAGCAAGGGAGAGTCGAGCGATGAGCACGAGCATCTGGCATGGACCCGAACGCGATGATCTGCGAAAGACGGTGCGCGCGTTCGCCGAACGCGAGATCCTGCCCTACGCGCAGGAGTGGGAGCGGGTCGGTGAGCTACCGCGCGAACTGCATACCAAGGCCGGCGCGGCCGGACTGCTCGGCGCGCCCTACCCCGAATCGGTCGGTGGTGGCGGTGGTGACAGCGCCGATGCGGTGATCATCTGCGAGGAGCTGCACCAGGCCGGCGTCCCCGGCGGAACCTTCGCCTCGCTGTTCACCTGCGGCATCTCGGTGCCGCACATGATCGCCTCGGGTGATCAGCGCCTCATCGACACCTATGTGCGCCCGACGTTGCGCGGCGATCTCATCGGGTCTCTGGCCATCACCGAACCCGGTGGCGGCTCCGATGTCGGGCACCTGACCACCAAAGCGGTCCGTGACGGTGACGATTTCATCGTCAACGGCGCCAAGACCTACATCACCTCCGGTGTCCGCGCCGACTACGTGGTGACCGCGGTACGCACCGGCGGGCCGGGCGCCGCCGGGGTGTCGCTGCTGGTGGTGGACAAGAACACACCGGGATTCGAGGTCAGCCGCAAACTGGAGAAGATGGGGTGGCGCTCCAGCGATACCGCCGAACTGTCCTACACCGATGTCCGCGTTCCCGCCGCGAACCTGGTCGGCGCCGAGAACAGCGGGTTCGTCCAGATCGCCGGGGCCTTCGTCTCCGAACGGGTCGGACTGGCCGCCCAGGCCTATGCCAGCGCGCAGCGCTGCATGGACCTGACCGTGCAGTGGTGCCGCGACCGCGAAACCTTCGGCCGACCCCTGATCTCCCGGCAGGCCGTGCAGAACACGTTGGCGGACATGGCGCGTCGCATCGATGTCGCCCGGGTGTACACCCAACGGCTCGTCGAACGCGAGATGGCGGGTGAGAAGAATCTGATCACCGAGGTCTGTTTCGCCAAGAACACCGCTGTCGAGGCCGGTGAATGGGTGGCCAATCAGGCCGTCCAGTTGTTCGGCGGGATGGGCTATATGGCCGAATCCGAGGTCGAGCGCCAGTACCGCGATATGCGCATCCTGGGTATCGGCGGTGGCACCACCGAGATCCTGACATCGCTGGCGGCCAAGACGATGGGCCTGCAATGACCCGCCTGAAGTCGACCCTCGACCCACGCGCGGCGGCGTACGGCGAAGCCGCCGAAGCGATGACGGCCAAACTCGCCGACCTGGCCGCCGAACATGATCGCAGCCTCGCCGGTGGCGGCCCCAAATACGTGGAGCGCCACCACGGCCGGGGCAAGTTGACGGCCCGTGAACGCGTCGAACTGCTGCTGGACCCCGACGCCCCGTTCCTGGAACTGAGCCCGCTGGCCGCCTGGGGTACCGATTTCACCGTCGGCGCCAGCGTCGTCACCGGAATCGGCGCCGTCGGGGGTGTCGAGTGCCTGATCGTCGCCAATGACCCGACGGTCAAGGGCGGCACCAGCAATCCGTGGACGTTGAAGAAGATCCTGCGGGCCAACCAGATTGCCTACGAGAACCGGCTGCCGGTCATCTCGCTGGTCGAGTCCGGCGGCGCCGACCTGCCCACGCAGAAGGAGATCTTCATCCCGGGCGGGCAGATGTTCCGGGACCTGACCCGGCTGTCGGCGGCCGGTATCCCGACCATCGCGCTGGTCTTCGGCAACTCCACCGCGGGCGGGGCCTACGTGCCGGGCATGTCCGATCACGTGGTGATGATCAGGGAACGGTCCAAGGTGTTCCTGGCCGGGCCGCCACTGGTCAAGATGGCCACCGGCGAGGAATCCGATGACGAGTCCCTCGGTGGCGCCGAGATGCACGCCCGGACATCCGGTTTGGGTGACTACCTGGCCAACGATGAGCTCGACGCCATCCGGATCGGCCGGCGCATCGTGGCACGGTTGAACTGGCGCAAACAGGGCCCGGCGCCGGCGCCGGTCGTCGAACCCGAATACGACGCGGACGAGCTTCTCGGCATCGTCGGGGCAGATCTGCGCATCCCGTTCGACCCGCGCGATGTCATCGCCCGCATCGTGGACGGCTCCGATTTCGACGAGTTCAAACCGCTCTACGGTTCGTCGCTGGTCACCGGCTGGGCCACCCTGTACGGCTATCCGGTCGGCATCCTGGCCAACGCCCGCGGCGTGCTGTTCTCCGAGGAGTCCCAGAAGGCCACTCAGTTCATCCAGCTGGCCAACCGCGCGAACACCCCATTGTTGTTCCTGCACAACACGACCGGCTACATGGTGGGCAAGGCCTACGAGGAGGGCGGGATGATCAAGCACGGATCGATGATGATCAACGCCGTCTCCAACTCCACGGTGCCGCACATCTCGCTGCTGATCGGCGCCTCCTACGGAGCCGGGCATTACGGTATGTGCGGACGCGCCTACGATCCACGTTTCCTGTTCGCCTGGCCGAGTTCGAAGTCTGCGGTGATGGGCGGAACGCAGCTGGCGGGGGTGCTGTCGATCGTCAGCCGCGCCGCCGCCGAGGCGCGCGGTCAGGTGGTCGACGAAGCCGCCGACGCCGCGTTACGCGCCGCGGTGGAAGCCCAGATCGAGGCGGAGTCGCTGCCGATGTTCCTGTCCGGGCGGCTGTACGACGACGGAGTCATCGATCCTCGCGATACCCGCACCGTGCTGGGAATGTGCCTTTCCGCCATCGCCAGCGGACCGATCGAGGGGACGTCGAACTTCGGCGTCTTCCGGATGTGAGCGCCATGACCAGCCTCCCCTCAGCGATCTGTGCACGATTCGTAACGGTGAGCGTGACAAATCGTGCACAAATCGCAGAAAGCGTGGCGAGATGATCACACGAGTCCTTGTCGCCAACCGTGGCGAGATCGCCCGCCGGGTGTTCACCACCTGCCGTCGTCTCGGCATCGGCACCGTCGCGGTGTACACCGACCCCGACGCCGCATCGCCGCACGTCGCCGAGGCCGATATCCTGGTCCGGCTCGAGGGCCGCAACGGTTACCTCGACGCCGGCCAGCTCATCGCCGCCGCGCACACCGCCGGCGCCGACGCCGTCCACCCGGGTTATGGATTCCTCTCCGAGAACGCCGATTTCGCGGCAGCCGTGCAGCAGGCCGGTCTCATCTGGATCGGCCCACCGGTGGCCGCCGTGCAGTCCATGGGCTCCAAGATCGAGGCCAAGAAGCTGATGGCCGCCGCCGGTGTGCCGGTGCTCACCGAACTCGATCCCGCTGCGGTGACCGCCGATCAGTTGCCGGTGCTGATCAAGGCTTCAGCCGGTGGCGGTGGCCGCGGTATGCGGGTGGTCCGTGAGCTGGCCGCATTGCCCGACGAGGTGGCCGCCGCGCAGCGCGAAGCCCAGTCCGCATTCGGTGACCCGACGGTGTTCTGCGAGCGGTATCTGGCCGGCGGGCACCATATCGAGGTCCAGGTGATGGCAGACCAGCACGGCACCGTGTGGCCCGTCGGCGAACGGGAATGCTCCATCCAGCGCCGGCATCAGAAGGTCATCGAAGAGGCACCGTCACCGCTGGTGGAACGGACACCGGGGATGCGCGCCAAGCTCTTCGAGGCCGCCCGGCTGGCCGCCGGTGCGATCGGCTACACCGGTGCAGGCACCGTCGAGTTCATGGCCTCCGGAGATGCTGGAGCCGACGGCGAGTTCTTCTTCCTGGAGATGAACACCCGGCTTCAGGTCGAACATCCGGTCACCGAGGAGACCACCGGCCTCGACCTCGTCGAGCTGCAGCTGGACGTCGCCGACGGTGTGCGGCTGGCCGCACAACCACCTGCCGCCCATGGACATTCGATCGAGGCCCGGCTCTACGCCGAGGATCCGGCGAAGGGGTGGCAGCCCCAGGCGGGTGCCGTGCACCACGTCGAGATACCCGGGGTGCGCACGCAATTCGACACGCTGGGCCGGTCGGGGGTCCGGCTCGACTCGGGCATCATCGACGGTTCGCAGGTGTCGGTGTTCTACGACCCGATGCTGGCCAAGGTGATCTCGTTCGCCCCCACCCGGGAGCGCGCCGCGGGAATCCTCGCCGACGCATTGGCCCGCGCGCGTATCCACGGGGTCGGCACCAACCGTCATCTGCTGGTCAATGTGCTGAGACACCCGGCGTTCCTGTCCGGCGATACCGACACCGCGTTCTTCGACACCCACGGTCTGGCGGAGCTGGCCGCCGCCCCGCCAGGCACCGCCGCGCTGTCAGCACTCGCCGCGGCTTTGTCCGACGCCGCGCACAACCGCAGTACGGCGACGGCTTTCGGCGCCGCCCCCAGCGGCTGGCGCAACCTCGCCTCCGGCTACCAGACCCGGACCTTCCGGGACACCGCCGACGAAGACCTGGTGATCCGGTACCGCGTCGGCCGGGCCGGCATCGAACTGCCCGATTTCGCGAATGTCACTGTGGTGGCAAGCGGCCCGGGCCGGGTGGTGCTGTCCGTCGACGGCGCCGAGCAGGCCTTCGACATCGCCCGCTACGGCGACGATGTCTTCGTCGATTCGCCGATCGGGCCGGCCCGGCTGACCAGCCTTCCGCGTTTCCCGGACCCGGACTCCGCCGTCGCGCACGGATCGTTGCTGGCCCCGATGCCCGGCTCGGTGGTGCGGGTGGGCGCGGCCGCGGGCGACACCGTCACCGCCGGCCAGCCACTGATCTGGTTGGAGGCGATGAAGATGGAGCACACCATCACCGCCCCGAGCGGCGGTGTGCTCACCGAACTCACTGTGCAAGCCGGCCAACAAGTCGAGGTCGGAGCCGTCCTCGCCCGGATCGAAAGCCCCGAAGGAGATCAATCATGACCAGCTTCATCGAAACCGAGGAGCAGCAGGCGCTGCGCAAGGCCGTCACCGCGATGACCGCCAACTACGGCCAGGACTACTACCTGGAGAAGGCGCGCGCAGGCGCGCATACCGACGAACTGTGGTCGGAGGCAGGCAAACTGGGCCTGATCGGGGTGAACCTTCCCGAGGAGTACGGCGGCGGCGGTGCAGGTATGTACGAGCTGGCGCTGGTCATGGAGGAGATGTCGGCCGGTGGTTGTCCGCTGCTGATGATGGTGGTGTCCCCCGCCATCAACGGCACCATCATCAGCAAGTTCGGCACCGATGAGCAGAAGAAGCGCTGGATCCCGGGTATCGCCGACGGCACCATCACGATGGCGTTCGCGATCACCGAACCCGATGCCGGATCGAACTCCCACCGCATCACCACCACCGCCCGCCGCGATGGCAGCGACTGGCTGCTGTCCGGTCAGAAGGTCTACATCTCCGGCGTCGACCAGGCCCAGGCCGTGCTCGTCGTCGGGCGCACCGAGGACCACAAGACCGGCAACCTCAAGCCCGCGCTGTTCGTCGTGCCCACCGACACCCCCGGGATGTCGTGGACGAAGATCGACATGGAGATCACCAGCCCGGAGAATCAGTTCCAGCTGTTCCTCGACGATGTCCGGCTGCCCTCTGACGCCCTTGTCGGTTCCGAGGATGCCGCGATCGCGCAGCTGTTCGCCGGCCTGAACCCCGAGCGCATCATGGGCGCCGCGAGCGCCGTCGGCATGGGTCGCTTCGCCATCGACAAGGCGACCGCCTACGTCAAGACCCGCCAGGTGTGGAAGACCCCGATCGGTGCACACCAGGGCATCTCACATCCGTTGGCGCAGAACCATATCGAGATCGAATTGGCCAAGCTCATGATGCAGAAGGCCGCCGCGCTCTATGACAGCGGCGACGATTTCGGCGCCGCCGAGGCCGCGAACATGGCCAAGTACGCCGCGGGCGAGGCGTCGGTGAAGGCCGTCGACCAGGCGGTGCAGTCACTCGGCGGCAACGGGTTGACCACCGAATACGGCATCGCCGCGGTCGTGACCGCGTCACGGTTGGCACGTATCGCGCCGGTGAGCCGCGAGATGATCCTGAACTTCATCGCGCAGACCTCGCTCGGCCTGCCGCGCTCCTACTGAAAGGGACCTGTGCTGATGAGCGCTTGCGCGAAGAAGAGACGGCACTGATGCTCGTCGAGTACAACCTCGAAGGCCGGGTGGCCCGGCTGACGCTGAACTCCCCGGACAACCACAACGCACTGTCCACCGCGCTCGTCGAGCAACTGCACCGCGGTTTCGCGGAGGCCGTCACGGCCGGGGCGCGTGCGGTGGTGCTCGGCCACACCGGTAAGACGTTCTGCGCCGGGGCCGACCTCAGCGAGGTGGCCGGGCGCGACCCCGGTGATATCGCCGTCGATCGCGCCGGTGAGATGACCCGGCTGCTGCGGGCGATTCTGGAGGCGCCGGTACCCGTCATCGCTGCCGTCGACGGCCACGTCCGGGCCGGCGGGATGGGACTGGTCGGGGCGTGCGATATCGCGGTCGCCGGCCCGAAGAGCACCTTCGCGCTGACCGAGGCGCGGATCGGGGTGGCCCCGTCGATCATCTCGCTGACGCTGTTGCCGAAAATGACCGCCCGTGCGGCGGGCCGCTACTTCCTCACCGGGGAGAAGTTCGGTCCCTCCGAAGCCGCCGAGATCGGTTTGATCACTGTCGCCACCGACGATGTCGAGGGCACCGTGAGCGCGCTCGGCACCGAGATCGCGAAGGCGTCGCCGCAGGGTCTGGCGGTGTCGAAGGCGCTCACCACCGCGGCCATCCTGGCCGGTTTCGATGCTCGCGCCGACGCGTTGACCAGGCAGTCCGCCGAGCTGTTCACGTCAGCCGAAGCCCGCGAGGGCATGGTGGCGTTCCTGCAGAAACGCAGCCCCGACTGGGTGTAAATCGACTCCGCGCGTTTGCCAGTTTCACCGACGAGCTTGCATATCACCGCGCGGGTCGTAGGCTCGTAGTTGATGAGCACTTCAGCTTGGCAGATCGGCTCGACACGCGCCGGTGACGCCGAGCGTGTCCAGGTTGCACAGTTGCTGACCGACGCCGCCTCACAGGGCCGGCTTTCCATGGACGAGTACGAGGAACGGTTGGCGAAGGCCTACGCCGCCGCCACGCACGGCGATTTGGCGCGACTGTCCGCTGACCTGCCCGATCTCGCCACCACCGCGAACTGCGGCGGCATCCGCAAGCCCGCGCCGTCGACGCTGCTGCTGGCCATCCTGAGTGGGTTCGAGCGGCGCGGCCGCTGGAACGTCCCGAAGCGGCTCACCGCGTTCACACTGTTCGGTGGCGGTGTCATCGATCTGCGGTATGCCGATTTCACCTCCCCCGAGGTGGACATCCACTCGATCTCGATCTTCGGCGGGCAGACCATCCTGCTACCGCCCGAGGTGAACGTCGACGTCCACGGCCACGGGGTGATGGGGTCCTTCGATCACATCGGCGATCCGGGCACACCGGGTGCACCGCGGATCACCATCCGCGGCTTCTCGTTGTGGGGCAGCGTCGGCATCAAACGGAAGAAACGCAAGAACAGCTAGCGCTCAGCGCTTGCGTGCCCTCAGATAGTCGCCGACCACGGCGGCACCCAGTCCGTCCAGGTCGGGGACCACGACCCGGCCGCCCACCCGCCGCGCCACCTGATCGATGAAGCGCGCCAGCCCGGCATCGCTGCCCAGCCGGAAGATGGTCAGCTGGGCTCCGAGCGCGGCCAACTCGTCGAAACCCTTGACCGTCAGCGCAATCGTGCGCGGATGCGGCGGGTAGTAGAAGAACGCCTCGGCGCCGTCCCCGAAATCCTCGAGGTGCGCGGTCGGCTCGCCGTCGGTGACGATCATGACGACCGGCTGGGCGTTGGGATGGCGACGCAGATGCCGCGCCGCCAGGGCCAGTGCGTGGTGCAGGTTGGTGCCCTGGTCCCGGACGCCCTCCATGGCCGTCAACTCGGCGGCGCTGACGGTGCGCGCATGTCTGCCGAACGCGATGATCTCCAGATCGTCGGACCGGAACCGGGTGCTCACCAGATGGTTGAGCGCCAGCGCGGTCCGCTTCATCGGCAGCCACCGGTTCTCCATCACCATGGAGAAGCTGGTGTCGACGAGTAGCGCGACGGCCGACTGGGTGCGGGTCTCGGT
>JBPPMV010000327.1:0-9234 GCA_051306235.1 Mycobacterium sp.
CCGTTGAACAGCCAGCCGTGGTCGGTGGGATAGAAGTAGTGCGGTGAGATGAACATCCCGTACGACGCGGCCTTCGCGGCTTTGAAGATCGCGAGCATGTGCGCGACGGTGTCGTTTTCGGTGACGCTGGCGCCGGTGGCCGCCCAGTTGATACCGGTGGGGCTCAGGACGTCGTTCTGCGGATCGATGAACACCACGGCGGTGTCGCTCGGGTTCCAGTCCATCGGAGTGCCTTTCCTCGGGTGAGCAACGCTTGGAGTGTGTCTCATCGATGATTGCGCCATCGATGGCTGATGTCGTCAGTGCTCGCCGCCATCACGGACTCCTGTTAACCCGTGTGCCGGGTACCTGCTAGCCGGTAGGGTCGGCTAGCGGTGCGGCAGCACGATTACTTTCCCTGTCGCGGTGCCAGCCTCGACGATCGCGTGGGCATCGTTGACCTCATCGAGGGTGAAGGGCGTCGAGTGCAGTCGGGGAACCAGCCGACCGCTGTCAGCCAGCTCGGCGGCTTCGGACATGATGCGGCCGTGGTGTTCACGACCGCGGCCGGTCAGCAGCGGCATCAGGGTGAACACGCCCGAGTAGGTGGCTCCGCGGAAGGACAGCGGTGCCAGGCTGTGCGTGCCCCACCCCAATGCGCTCACGACGTGGCCGCTGTAGCGCTTGACCGCGGCGAATGACGCGTCGAGGGTGGCGCCGCCGACGTTGTCGACGATGATGTCGAAGCCCTCGCCGTCGGTGTACCCGTCGACGTAGTCGTCGACGGCGCTCGCCGTGTAATCGATGGCTGTCGCCCCGACCCGGCGGATCACCTCCTGGCTCGAGGAACTCCCGGTGGCGAACACCTGCGCGCCACGAGCGAGGGCGAGTTGCACCCCGAGGTAGCCGACCCCGCCCGCTTCGCCGTGAATCAGGACCTGTTGGCCCGCAGTGACGCCGGCGCGGTCGACGAGTCCCTCCCAGGACGTGATGAAGCCCAACGGCAGGGCCGCGGCCTGCTCCATGGACAGCGCTTTGGGCTTGTGCGCGATCAACCGCGCATCGACAGCGGCCAGTTCGGCCAGCGACCCCGCCACACCACCGACCCCGCCGGTCATGCCGAACACCTCGTCACCGAACCGGAATTGGTGAACCTGCGCCCCCACGGCCTCCACCACTCCGGCCAGGTCGATGCCGAGAACTGCTGGCGGCGCCATCTGCGCGTGTGCGGCCTCGCCGCGGTGGATCTTGGTGTCGAGCGGGTTGACACCACTTGCCATGACGCGGACCAGGACCTCGCCCGGGCCGGGTGTGGGGTCGGCGATCTCGCAGATCTGTAGCGGGGTGTTGTAGGCGGTCAGGACTGCAGCGCGCATGACGTCTCCTCGGAATCTGTTGTCATTTTGACCCGGCGCCGGCTATCCGGTCGACCAACCGGTGCAACCGCACCGCGTCACCGAATGACGGGGCAACGGTGGTGCCTTCGCTGAGGTCGCGGGCGAAGGCCGTGTACAGCGCGGCCACATTGCGGGCCGGGATATGCAACCCGGTGCCCGAGAAGTGCTCGGGCGCAACGATGGTTTCGATGCCGGCGTCCTGCCCGTGCCCGCCGGCGAGCACCAACTCGGTGGCCTGCATGTTGCCGTTGGGTGCGGGGCTGGTGACCAGCAGGTCGCCGTCGGTTCCGTTGATCTCCCAACGGAGGTCACCGGCGCGAGACAGGCCGCCCCGATAGAAGATCGAGGCCACGGCCCCGCTGTCCAGGGCGGCGGTCACCGCCACCTGGTCGGGCGTGGTGGATCGGATGGGTGCGCTGCCCAGCACGTTGATTTCCCGGTACCCGACACCGAGCGTCGCGGTGACCGAGTCGACGTCGCCGAGGACGAAGGTCAGGGCGTCGAGGGCGTGACCCACAGATACCGACAGCGGGGTGACGCCGTTGCGACGGTCGTACGCATAGGCGTGCGCCGGATCGGTGGTTGCACCCCAAGCTTGGCCTGAGCCAACGAGATTCGTAGCCAGCACCCTGCCGAGATAGCCCTGCCGAATCAGATCCCGAAGCTGCGCGATCACCGGGGTCGAACCGCGCCTGCAGGCCGATCACGGTCGCAACGCCCGCGGCGGCCGCCCGCGCGGTCAGATCCTCGGCTTGCGCGAGATCCACGCCGAGTGGCCACTCACTGAAGACCATCTTCCCCGCGGCGAGTGCCTGCGCCACGAGATCGTGATGGTCGGGAACCTTCACGGCGACGACGACGAGATCGACACCGGGGTGGGTGATCAGCTGCCGGGGATCGTCGAAGGCATCGACATTCCACTCGGCAGCGGCGCGTCGAGCCGATTCGCTGCGGCTGGTTGCGACGGCACGAAGGTCGTACTGGGGCAGGGCCTGCAATGCCGGAACATGTGTCGCGGCGGCCCATCCGGTGCCCGGGCTGGCGCCGATGATGCCGACTCCGATGGGTTTCATCTCGGTGGTCCTTTTCCGGTTGAGGAGCGGTCTAGTCGAAGGTGAGGACGAGGCGGCCACGGACGCCGCCCTGTTCGAGGGCGCGGTGTGCCGCGGCGGCATCCGCTGCGGGGAAGGTCCGGGCCACCCGGAGGGTGACCTTGCCCTGCTCGGCGAGCACTCGAAGGTTGTCGAGCTTGTCGGTCGCGTGGGTGTAGTCGGGCACCCACACGTCGCGGACCGTGATGCCGCGTTCGGGATGCACCGTCGAGGTGCCGCGTTCGCCGGGACGACGAACGATGGCGATCTGACCGCCGTCACGCAGCGCGGGCAGAACCTCGTCGCCCTGCAGTGCGGCATCGACAGCCGCCGCCACGCCCTCGGGATGCAGCCGCCGAATCCGTTCGCCCACACCATTTCCGCGCGAGACGATCTCGTCGGCACCGAGGCTTGTGACGAGGTGCTCGTCGGCGGGCGCGGCGTCGGCAATGACCCGGAGCCCGTCGGCCTTCGCCAGTTGGACGACGTAGCCGCCGACGGCACCCGCGGCACCGGTGACGGCGAGGGCCTGGCCCGGTGCCAAATTCAACACGTCGAGCGCCCGGCGGGCGGTGAGTCCGTTCATCGGCAAAGTGGCCGCCTCGGCGTGGGTGCTTCCCGCCGGCGCGGCGGTGACCTGGTCTGCGTCGACGACGACGTATTCGGCGTAGGCGCCGCCGGAGTCGTCGATCGGCATCATGATCGCCATGACACGGTCGCCGATTGCGACGTCGGTGGAGGTGTCCGGCCCGATCTCGTCGAGAATTCCGGCGACCTCCATGCCGGGGCGGTACGGCGGGGACAACGTGCTGGCGCGCAGTGCGTCGTCGATATCGCCGACCCGCAGCAACGCATCGGCGGGGTTGACCGTCGCGGCGTGCACCCTGATCCGCGCCTGGCCGGCGCCGGCATGGGGTTCGTCGCTATCGACTTGCCGCAGCACCTCCGGCCCTCCGTACTCGGTGACCACAACTGCTCTCATGACCAGCTCTCCTATCCGGGGAGACCTCCCCGTTTATTTCGACGTAGGGTTCAAACGGGGAGGGATCCCCAGATATTCCGACCTATGGAGAAGGCGAGGTTCAGGGTGCGCGCTGATGCTGAACGGAACCGCTCTGCCGCGCTGGCCGCCGCGGAGACCTTGTACGCCGATCGGGGCATCGACGTGTCGCTGAATGAGATCGCCCGGCGGGCCGATATCGGCAACGCGACGCTGTACCGGCATTTCCCGACGCCCGAGGCGCTGCTCTCCGAGGTCTATGCGGTTCACCTGGAGCGCTATTGCGCGATTGCCGAGGATGCGGCCGAGGCCGACGACCCGGTTGTCGCCCTGAGAGACTGCGTGCTGGATACCTGCTCATTGCAGGCGACCAACCGTGGTCTCGCCGATCTGCTGGCGTCGCTGCGGCCGCTGTCATCGCATGTCGAAGAACTTCGCCTGCGTCATCATCGCGCCATCAGCACGGTGTTCGAGCGTGCGGTGCGCACCGGCGGGGTCCGCGCCGACGCGTCCCCAGAGGACTTGGCCGTGCTCTTGATCGCCAACGCCGGCCTGATCCACCGGACCGCGGACTACGCACCACGGTCCAGCCCCCGGCTGGCGGGGCTTTGGCTCAGGGGAATCGTCTCCCGCGACGATCTCATCGAGGTCCAGCCCGCTCCTTCCGAACCTCAGATGCGCCGGGCGCTGAACAACTGAAAGCGCCTGTCTTGTTCGGCGTGTTCGTCATGGCCGGCTTGATACCGAATCGGAGCGGCGAGTCGACGTAGAACCCCACGGGGACTGAAAGCGGTAGCGCGGGGCGGATCACATCCGCCGCCCAACTAGACATCCCCGGTGCCAGTTCGTAGCGTGTCGGGGGACAGTCGACCAGCCGGGCCAAGATCGGTCCTTGCAGCGAAGGATCGTGACTATCCGAATGACCTGGGTGCGCCATTCACTTCGGCGAACGGCGTTCGGTTCAGCGGCTGCGGTCCTGGTACTGGTCATCTCCCTCGGCGGCGCGCAGGCGGACCCGGCGGCGGACGCACTGGCCAAGCTCACCGAGTTGTCCCAGCAGGCGGTGCAGAGCCGCGAGGCCGTCACCGCCGCGCAACGCGATGTCGACGCGAAAACAGCCGCCCAGACCGCGGCCGACAATCGTCACGGTGCCGACCTGCAGGTCCTCGAAAGCGCGAACGCCCAGCTGGCGCCCTATCAGGCCGCGATCAACCGGGTGGCCGCCATGGAATACATGAGCGGTCGCAGCGGGCAGATGGCGGCGGTGCTGACCGCGGGTTCACCGCAGCAGCTGATCGATCACCTCTCGCTGCAACGCACGGTGGCCACCCAGGCAGCCGAGCAGATGAAGGCCTTCAAAGCGGCAAGTGCGCGCGCGGCCACGGCCGCGCAGGCCTCGGAGCGATCGGCCACCGACGCCCGCGTCGCCGCCGAGCAGGCCACCGCCGTGCGCGCCGAACTACAGGCCAAGCTGACCGACATGTTGAAGCAGATCGCGGCCGCAGAGGCGCAGTACGCGGCGCTGACACCGCAACAGCAGGCGGTCATCGACAACGCACCTCCGCCGCCGAGCGCCCCCGCTCCGACGGACCCGGCGATCATCGCCATGCCCGGCCCGCCTCCTCCCGTCGCGCCGGCGCCGGCGCCGTCCCTCGCCGCGGCCATCATGGACATCCCCGAGGCGGCCCTGCCCGTCGGCGTCGCCAACGAATCCGGCCTGCAGCCCAACGCGATCTTGGCGGCCCGCGCCGTCAGCGCCCAGTTTCCGCAGATCGGCGAGATCGGTGGAGTGCGGCCGGACTCCAAACCGTGGCATCCCAGCGGCCTGGCGATCGACATCATGATCCCGAACAGCGGCAGTGCCGAGGGCATCGCGCTGGGCGATCAGATCATGGCGTTCGCGATGGCCAATGCCGGCCGGTTCGGGTTACAGGATGTGATCTGGCGGGGTACCTATTACACGCCGGCGGGTCCGCAGGCATCTGGCTACGGCCATTTCGATCACGTGCACATCACTGTGACGCGGCGCTGACTTCCGGTCAGACCTGACTGGCTCCGCCGTCGACGTAGATCTCTGATCCGGTCATGTAGCTGCTGGCGTCGGAGGCCAGGAAGGTGACCACACCGCCGATCTCATCCGGGTGCGCGCGGCGTTGCATCGGAATCGTGGACGTCAACGCTGCGAGACCTTCGTCGGCGCCGGAGAACAGATCGTTCAGGCCCGGGGTCTCCGTGACGCCCGGGGCGACGACGTTCACGCGGATCTTGCGATCGACCAGTTCTGCCGCCCAGGTGCGGGCCAGGGACCGGATCGCGGTCTTGGACGCGGCGTAGACGCTCATCCCCGGAGACGCTTTCAGGTCGACACTGGAGCCACACAGGATGACCGAAGACCCCTCGTTGAGCAGTGGCAGCACCGCCTGCACGGCGAATATGACGCCGCCGACGTTGATGTTGAACGTGGTGGCGTAGTGCTCCCAGGTGAGATCGCCGAGCACCGCGACTTCCGCGACACCCGCATTGGCGAAGACGATGTCGAGCCGGCGTCCGGTGGCCTCGATGGTCGACGCGACGCGGTCCAGATCGGACTGGTCCGTGACGTCGGCGCGAATGAACGTGGCCTGATCTGGCCCGATGCCGGCGACGGCATCTTCGAGCGCGTCCTGGCGGCGGCCCACGAGGAACACGTAGGCCCCTTCCCGGGCAAGCGCGCGGGCGCCTGCGAGGCCGATCCCCGACGTTGCTCCGGTGATGAGTGCGGTCTTGCCTGCCAACTGCGACACGTTGTTCCTCCAGTTTTGTACCGATCGGTTGCGGACACCACCGTAGCAGTTTTGTACCGATCGGTCTCGGGTGGTGATCCGCAGCTAGGATCGGGTGCATGGACGAGGAGCGACGGACCGCGGGAGGCCGCCCGCGCGCCTTCGACGAGGACCAGGCGCTCGATCGCGCGATCGACGCGTTCTGGCGTCTCGGATACGAGGGCGCATCACTGTCCGAGCTCACGCAGGCGATGGGTATCAACAAGCCGAGCCTGTACGCCGTGTTCGGCAGCAAGGAAGAACTCTTCATCCGTGCGCTGCAGCGTTACGGCCACTCCTATGGGAAGCAACTCGACGCGGTGTTGGCCCGACCCACCGCTTATGGGGTCATCGAGTCCTATCTGCGCTCAACGGCGAAGGCCACCCGTGCCGGGAACGTGCCAGGATGCCTGTCCATCCAGGGCGGGCTTTCATGTGCGCCGAACAACGCGCGCATACCCCAACTGCTGGCCGAGTATCGCCAGGGCATCGAGGACGCCGTGGCGAGGGCGTTGGCCAACACGACGGACGGGTCAGGGACGGCGGGAGGTTTCGATACCGCCGCCCTGGCCGGCTACGCCGTCACGGTCGGAGAAGGTCTCGCGGTGCACGCGGCCGGGGGAGTGACACAGGCGAGGCTGGATGCCGCCGTCGACGTGGCGTTGGCGGGGTTGGCGAGTTTCCTTGTCCCGCAACCCGTTGACAGCCGGGTCAGTCCCTAGGGGTGCAGATTCCACTGGCCGCAATCCTGGGCCAGTACGTCGTTGACATCGACGCGGATGCCTCCGACGATCGGCCCCGGATTCGAGGCGGTGTCGATGATGCGTTGGTAGAGCACGGCCGCAGGATGGATCTGTCCCTTGGACCATGACCGGGTCTGCCAGATCCACGCTTTGCCCGCCGAGCCTGACCTGCCGATCACACCGTCTTCGATCGCCCACTGGCTCGGGTTGATGCCGGCGTAGATCCCGGTGCGCATCTCGCCGATCACCGAGTTGATCCCGCGAAACCACGGCAGCGCCAGGTTGTTCCAGGTGTTGCGGTCGATATCGTCATCGACGCTGAAGAAGATCGGCGCGCTCTTTCCGCCCCCCGCCGCAGTATGCAGCGCCCAAGCGGTGCGCGCATCGGCGACGCCACCGGCGTACCCGCGGGTGAAGTCCGAAGGTGCTGTGCCGCCAGGCTTTCCGTACTGGTAGTTGCTGACGATCACCAGGCCGGCGGCGGCCAGCGACTGTGCATAAGGCAACGTGATGGGCTTGGCGCCGAAGGACGAACCGGGCCGCGAGGTCGATACATAGTTGATCACCCCGGAATGCCCGGCAGCCCGGATGTCCGCGGCCGGTATCTGGCGCATGGCGAAGTCGATCAGCGTGGGGGTGGCGGCGGACGCGGTGGGGATACCGGCTCCGATACCGGCCGCCGCCGAGGCTGCGGCGGCGTAGCGCAGTGCGTCGCGCCGGGAAACCAGGCGTGGGTCCGGCATGGCGCGATGTTAACAGAGTGGCATCAGTGAACGATGTGACCGCGCCGGGGGCATGGGCAGAATTTACGAGTACGACAGCGAAATCCGCCGGTGCTACCGGCAACGCCGCGGAATGCATTCCACCGCAACGGTTCGCATCACGACGAGACCTCGTTGGTGGGCGCCGGCCCGCGGACGGCCGAGCCGACGAGATGACGGCGCAACCGCCCGTCCGCCAGCACAAACAGGTGGCTCATGGCGACAGCGGTGCCGCGCATATCGTCGCGAGCGGTCAGGTAGGTCCAGCGGTGCGCCTCGGGGAGCGAGAAGAAGGTCTCGAAGAACTTCGGGACATCGCCCGAAGGCATCCGCAGCAGTGCTTCCAGGCCGATCAGCCGGAAGCGGTGGATCGCCCGGGCCGAGCGTGGCCAGATGGTGCGCCCGGCCGCTTTCAGTGCCGCGTCCGGACCGTCCGGCAGGTGGGCGGCCACCGCTGCGGCCACTTTCGGGGCAAGTCGCAGCGATGCGGCCACGCTGAAACCCGTCGCCGGGTGGACCAAGGGTGCTGCGGCGCCGAACCCGATCGCACCTGCGCCGTCGTGCCGCGGTTGATCCAGCGGAAACGAAACCTTCTCGCTCCGTGCACCTTCCGGAAGGGCAATACCGTGATGCGCCAATCGGGCATGCAGCCGTCGGCGCAGCACGGAGAGCGGCAGTCCCGGCCGGCGGGCCAGGGCGGTCTCTTCCACCAGGACCTGGCCGCCGCCCAGTGGGATTGCGTACAGGAACGTCGGCCAACCGGTCTCGCCGTGGTCGGTGCGCCAGTCCATGAACAGGGCGTCTCCGGGTACGGTCAGCGGCGCCGCTGCATCCTCGTCGAGCACCAACCCGAAAGCCGTCTGTTCCGCCGACGTGCCGCGCCTCCGGGCGGGATCCAGCGGGCGTGACCGGCCCCCTGCGTCGATGACGACCGCCGCGCGCAACTCCGATCCGTCGGCCAGGGTGATCACGCCGGGCTCCGGTGACCCGACCGCGCGTCCGATGTGTACGTGTACCCCGGTGAGTTGTTCGGCAAGGTGTGCATGCAGTGCGGGTACATCGAGAACAGCGTATTCCCAACCCAACTGGTGCTCGGTCAGTGCGATCGCCCGGCCGGCAGCCCGGGCCGCTATCACGGATGCGGGCAGATCCGCCGGGACCTCTTGGCTCCACATCCCGTAGGTGGCGGTCCACGGCCGGTCCGGGGAGGGGTCGAGCAACCCGGTGCGTAGCCCGAGCCGCTTACATGCCGCCGCCAGCGCCATTCCCGCGGGTCCGGCGCCCACCACGAGAACGTCCAGGCTCCGCTCTCGCGGCTTCGGTCCTGAGGTCACAGTCGAACGATACGGACTACGACGCCATCGCCCGCGCGGTGATCTTCGTCGGGTCCGCCGTGGGCAGGCTGAGCTGCATATCCGTCACCCGTAACGAGCCGAACGACGTGATGGTCCCGTAGAGGGTC
>JBPPMV010000328.1:0-2580 GCA_051306235.1 Mycobacterium sp.
TGCGGCCCCCGACAGCGGCGCACTGGTCGCGATGGAATCACGAGCCAGGGCCTTCCCGACCGGGCTGGCACAGTTCGTCCGGTTCCGGGACCAGACCTGCCGAACCCCCTACTGCGACGCCCCGATCCGCCACATCGACCATGCCGAACCGCACGCCCAGCACGGCCGAACCAACGCACTCAACGGCCGCGGCTCCTGCGAACGCTGCAACTACATCAAAGAACAACCGGGCTGGAGAGTCCGCACCATTTACGATCCAGGCGGCCGGCACGTGGCAGAACACATCACCCCCACCGGAGCCACCTACCGATCGATCGCACCGCCGATCGCCGGCGGTCTGCGCATCCTGACCCGCGACGTGCATCTCGTCACGTTGAACCGCGCGGCCTGACTACCGGGTCAGCACCGCCACGCACTCGACATGATGGGTGAGCGGGAACGAATCGAACACCCGCAGGTTCTCGACGGCGTAACCGTGCTGCCGGTACTCCCCCACATCGCGGGCGAATGATGCTGCTTCACAACCGATATGGATGATGCGCGGTACCTCCGCGGCGGCCAGCTGCTCGATGACCTCACGACCGGCGCCCGCCCGCGGCGGGTCCAGTACCGCGACATCGGCCCGGCCCTTCTCCGCCGACAGCGCACGGCGCACCGATTCGGTCAGCACCGACACCTGTGGCAGATCGGCCAACGCAGTACGCGCCGAACGAGCCGCGCCGCGCGAGGTATCGACGGTCAGCACACGACCCGTCTCCCCCACACCTTCGGCCAGCACGGCAGCGAAAACCCCTGCCCCGCCATACAGATCCCACGCCGTCATACCGGGTTGCAGCGCCGCCGCCTCGGCCACCAGCTCGCTGTAGACGCGCGGCGCGTCGCGGTGGGCCTGCCAGAACGCCGTGATCGGAATCCGCCAGTCCCGTCCGCCGATACGTTGTGCCGCCTCATAGTCACCCTCGACCACCTGTGTGCCGGCCTTGCGACCGCCGTTACGCGGCGCGGCCTGGACGATGTGGCGCCGGCCGTCATCGTCGAGCGCCACGTGCAGTTGCGCGCCCGGCGGCCAGCGGGATCCGTCCAGACCGTCGAGCATCCCGTCGGGCAACTGCGCACAGTTCAGGTCATCGGCCAACTCGGCGCTGTGATAGCGGTGAAAACCGGCGCGACCGGCATCGGAGACGTCCAGGCGCACCCGGGTACGCCAACCGGTCGGACCGTTGTCGCCGACCTCCTCGGCCACCCCGGACCACTCATGACCGCCGAGCCTGCTCAGCTGGTTTGCCACCACGTCGCCCTTGATCCGTCGCGCCGCGGCGGGCTCGGCGAACGCCAGATCGCAGCAGCCCGCACCGTGCCTGCCGGCGATGGTGCACAGCGAATCCACCCGGTCCGGTGACGGCTCGACCACCTCGACAACATCTGCGTGCCAGTACGATCCGCGTTCGGACACCACTCGCACGCGCACCACCTCATCGGGTAGCGCATAACGCACGAAGACGACGCGGCCGTCGTGTCGTGCCACGCAACTACCGCCATTGGCGGCCGGCCCGGTGGTGAGGATCAGGTCAGCCTCAGATGCGGTCACTCAAGAAATCCTCTACGTGCATCGCCGGGCGCGGACTGCGGCTCCAGTGTCTTGAGCCGCTCCGACGAGTTGAGCTGCCAGGGTACCGAAGTCACCATCACGTTCGGCTCGAAGAGCAGCCGGCCCTTCAGCCGCAGTGCGCTCTGGTTGTGCAGCACCTGCTCCCACCAGTGGCCGACCACGTATTCCGGGATGAACACGGTGACCACGGTGCGCGGCGATTCCTTGGTGACCCGCTTCACGTAATCCAGTACCGGGCGAGTGATCTCGCGATATGGCGAGGCGATGACCTTCAGCGGTGTGCTGACATCGCTTTCCTCCCAGGTATGCACGAGTTCGCGGGTCTCGGCGTCATCGACGCTCACCGTGATCGCCTCCAGCACGTCGGGACGGGTGGCCCGTGCGTAGGCCAGCGCCCGGCGGGTGGGCAGATGCAGCTTGGACACCAGCACCACCGCGTGGTTGCGGCTGGGCAGCACGACGTCCTCCAGGTTGGCTTCCTGCTCGTCGAGCTCGCGGGCCACCGTGTCGTAATGCTTGCGGATCAGTTTCATGATGACGAACAGGACCGCCATGGCCAGGATGGCGATCCACGCCCCGGCGAGGAACTTGGTGACCACCACCACCAGCACGGTGCCGGTGCACAGGCACCCGATGGCGTTGATCACACGGGACCGCATCATCTTGCGTCGTGTCGCGGGATCGGTCTCGATCTTGAGGAAGCGGGTCCAGTGCCGCACCATGCCGAGCTGGCTGAGCGTGAAGGAGACGAACACTCCGACGATGTAGAGCTGGATGAGCGCCGTGGTCTCGGCCTGGAAGGCGACCACGAAGGCGACGGCAGCCAACGCCAGGAACAGGATGCCGTTGGAGAACGCCAACCGGTCGCCGCGGGTGTGCAACTGGCGCGGCAGATAGCGGTCCTGCGCCAGAATCGATCCCAGCACCGGGAAGCCGTTGAACGCGGTGTTGGCCGCCAGCACCAAGATCAG
>JBPPMV010000329.1:0-4043 GCA_051306235.1 Mycobacterium sp.
GTTGCACAGTGGTTGAGTGGCTCGCCACCCGGCGGGCTCCGCAAACGACGAGGAGGTGGATTGCTGTGCTTCGTTTCGATCCCTTTGGTGATGCTGCGACTCGGGACGTGCCGGCGGGTCAGGTCGGCTCCGGGCGCGTGCCGCGATTCATGCCGATGGACCTGTACAAGGTCGATGATCACTATGTTCTGACCGCGGACCTGCCGGGCGTCGATCCCGGTTCGGTGGATGTCAGCGTCGACAACGGGACCATGACGCTGACCGCCCACCGCAGCGCGCGATCCGCGGACGCGGTCCAGTGGCTGTCGAATGAGCGGTTCTCCGGAACATACCGCCGTCAGCTCTCTTTGGGCGATGGCGTCGACTGCTCCCGCATCTCGGCCACCTACGAAAACGGCGTCCTCACGGTGAGCATCCCGCTCGCCGAGCGTGCCAAACCGCGCCGCATCGATGTCGTGCACGCGGGCTCGGCCCACACGATTGAATCAGCGACGGCCGACTCGACCTAGCCGCCGACCGGGCACGGCTGTAGTCCACCGCTGCAGCCGTGCCCGCATCGTTCGGTTCAGCCCGCGGACCTACGGGAACCGGGCCCCGAGGTCAGCTTTCAACCCTCGACCGCGCGATATCGGCCGCGCCGTTGCCGGTGATGAGCCACAGAGTCACCAAGCCGTCGACGAGCTGCTCGAGTGAGACGCGGGCCCGGCCATCGACAAACGCCAGGATGGCATCAGCGGTACCGCCGATGACGAATGCGGGTGCGATCTGTGCGAGTGGGTCCGCTTCCAGCTCGACACCGTGCACCGAGCGTGCGTGCCCGACAAGGACTTCGGTAAGGCCGCGCATCACTGATTCGCGATGTTGTTGTAGCGCAGGCGATATCGCGATACCGCCGAGCAGAACCCTGGCTCGGCGCGGATCCATCACCAGGGTGCGCACCACCGCGTCGACCGCGGTCCATGCCTGTCGCTCCAGCGGCTCGGCGAGCACGGTGCTCACCGCGGCCAGAGTGGCGGCACTGACCTGCGTGGCGATCTCATCGACGGCGGCGGCGGCAACGGCGTCGAGGTCGGTGAAGCTCTCGTAGAAATACCGCTTGTTCAGGCCCGCAGCTCCACAGAGTTTGTCGACGGTCATGGTGCGCCAGTCGTTGCCGGCGGTGGCATCGAGCGCAGCGTCGATCAGGCGGTCCCGTCGCTCCTTGCGGCGGGTATCCGCGGACAGGCCGCCGTAGCTGCGTTGCGAGGCCTCGGGCACGTCGTCATCGTCCCATTGCATGTTGCTGACCCCCTTGACAGGTGTCGGTCGATTCTGGCACGGTTCGGTACCACTATATGTGGCACGAACTTGTACCAGACAATGAGGAGATCATGAGCATCACATCAACTGCCCACGTCACCGACGGTCCTGACCACGACCGCGTCGGCAGTTCGGTGCTGGCGGACCTTCGCGAGCTGGCAGTCGCAGCAGTGCGCGCATGATCGAGCTGAACCAGGCGGTGGTCTGTGTCACCGGCGGCGCGCGGGGAATCGGCAGAGCCACCGCCGAGGTACTCGCCCGCCGCGGGTCTCGGGTTCTCATCGGCGATCTCGACGTCGACGAGGCGCACCGCACCGCCGCTCAGATCGGCGTACTGGCAACGGGTCTCGATGTCACCGATCCGGCCAGTGTTGCGGCGTTCCACCGCGCGGCCCAGGAGCTCGGACCTCCCGCGATGCTGGTCAACAATGCGGGCATCCAGTACATGGGCCCCTTCGTCGATCAGAAGCTGGAGCTCTACCACCGGGAAGTCTCGGTGAACCTCATCGGCGTCATCAACGGCATGCACACCTTCCTGCCCGGGATGCTGGCCCGCGACCACGGGCATATCGTCAACATCGCCTCGATGGCGGCGAAGGTCACCACCCCGGGAATGTCGGTCTACTGCGCCACCAAGTACGCCGTTGGGGCCTTGTCACGTGCGGTGCGGGCCGAGATCGCCTCCTCCGCAGTCAGTCTCACCACGGTGATGCCCACCGCTGTGCACACCGAACTGACCGCCGGTGTCTCGCTGGACCTCTTGCCGACCCGCCAACCCGAGCAGATCGCCGAGGTGATCGCCGACAGCGCCCGTCGTTCGTGGCGCGAGGTCACCGTGCCCCGCTGGCTGGCGCCGGTGGGTGCCCTCGAGGAGCTGACTCCGGAACCACTTTTACAACGCATCAAACACCTTGCCACGCTGCGTCGTCCGCCCGGCGACTTCGATGCCGATGGTAGGCGCGACTACCTCGACCGGATCGGTCAGTGAGTACCGGTCTGGGCGATGTGGTCCCCTCGCCGGCGTCCGCGGCGGTCAAGGTTCGTCTGCAGTACGCAGCGGCCGCGGTGACATCACGCTTCCCCAGCCGGGAGCATGCCTTGGGCCGGCCGCCCGCTGGTTCACCTCTGAAGCCGGTGATGGGCAACTACGGGTTTCCGGTCATCGGGCACATCATGAGCTCGTTGGTCGATCCACTGGACTTCGCCCGCGATCGCTACGACCGATACGGTCCGGTGTCCTGGGCCGGTGGAGTCGGCTTCCGCATCGTGTCATTGATGGGACCCGAAGCGCTGGAAACGGTCTGGATCAACAAGGACAAGGCGTTCTCCAGCACCCGCGGCTGGGCGCCTGTCATCGGACCGTTCTTTCACCGCGGGATCATGCTGCTGGACTTCGAAGAGCATCGCGACCACCGGCGCATCATGCAGCAGTCCTTCACCCGCACCGCGCTCGACGGGTATCTGGCACTGATGCGCCCCGGGGTCGCGCGAACTGTGACCAATTGGGAATCCGCGCAGCGATTTCCGTTCTACCCGGCGGTCAAGGACCTGCTTCTGGAGCTGGCCGCGGAGGTCTTCGTCGGTGCGACCCTCGGCGCCGAGTCCGCGCAACTGTCAGCAGACTTCCACGACACCGTCTGTGGGGGACAGGCCATCATCCGAGCCGATGTGCCCGGCGGCACCTGGGCCCGCGGGCTGCGCGCCCGGGAGCGACTGGAGCGCTACTTCGCCGAGCAGCTACCCCGTCGCCGCGCCGGCGACGGTAGCGACCTGTTCTCGATGCTGTGTCGCAGTCGCAGCGACGACGGCGACAGCTTCTCCGATGCGGACATCGTCAATCACATGATCTTCCTGCTGATGGCCGCGCACGACACCAGTGCCATCGCGATCTCGATGCTGGTCTACGAGCTCGGCCGCAACGTGGCGTGGCAGGACGCCCTGCGCGAGGAGGCGCTGGGATCGGTACGTGACGAGCCCACCCTCGATGAACTGCAACAATATCCGCTGCTGGATGCGGCCTTCAAAGAGATTCTGCGGATGTACGCGCCTGCGGGAACATTGTTCCGGCAGACGATCAAGGACACCGAGGTCGCCGGACACTTCATCCCCCGCAAGAGTCAGGTGGCCATCAACGTCTATGCCTCGATGCGCCTGTCGGACTGGTGGTCCGATCCGGACACCTTCGATCCGGGCCGGTTCGCCGACGGCGCCGACGCGACGCCGGTGCACCGGTATGCCTTCGCGCCGTTCGGTGGTGGCGTCCACAAGTGCATCGGTCAGCAGTTCGCCGATATGAGCGTGAAGGTGATCATGCTGCAACTGCTCAGGGAGTTCGACTGGCGGGTGCGGTCGGGCTACCGGCCCCGGCTCACCTGGGGGACCGGACCCACGCCCGCCGATGGTCTACCCATCATGATGCGCCGGCGGCGGTGCTGACCGATCAGTCCGCGACGTCGAATGAGGCGATCACCTTGGTCGGGGTGATCCGCACGACGAGTTCACCGGCAACCCCGTTCCGCCTGCCGTACTCGTCGGCCTTGTCCGCACCCATGTAGCGCCCGGCAATGCGCGTCGCGGTGCCCAGCAGGTCGGGATCGTCCTCGCTGAGCTCGACGGTGCCCTGCACCTGGACGAAGGAGAACGGCGGCCGCTCGTCGTCGACCACCAGGACCACCCGGGGATCGCGGCGCAACGCGCGCCCCTTGGCGGTGTCGACGCCGGTGTTGAACACGAGTTTTCCGTCC
>JBPPMV010000330.1:0-7964 GCA_051306235.1 Mycobacterium sp.
CTTCCCACCCCTCGTACTGCTTGTTCTCGTACTTCATCGGGGCGTCCGGTTCGCCGCCCACGTCGTGCACCGGTTTGAGGTACGCAGCTATGCGCGCGGGGTCGAGCAGGTCAGGAGTCGGAGCGTCCGGGAGTTCGGGATACGACGATTGCAGTCGGGCGACGAGATCCAGTTGGGCGGCACGGTGCGCGGCAGTACTCATCGCCACTTCCTCGGGCTTCACGGTGATGGTGCAGCGACCATAACCCGCAGCCGAATGCGGCGTGGCAGAAAGCGGTGACCCGGTTTGCTAGCCCCTGCGCTGACGGGCGATCTCGGCGAGCACCACACCAGCGGCCACCGACGCGTTCAGCGATTCGGTTGGCCCCGCCATCGGGATCGAGACCACGGCATCGCAGGTTTCGCGCACCAGGCGGGACAGACCCTTACCCTCCGAGCCGACAACCACCACGATCGGACCCGAGGCGTCGAGTTCGTCGAGTTCGGTGTCCCCACCGGCGTCCAAGCCGACGATCTGCAGGCCTGCGTCGGCACAGCTCTTCAGGGTGCGGGTCAGGTTCGTCGCCCGCGACACCGGAAGCCGGGCGGCTGCACCGGCACTCGTCCGCCAGGCCACCGCCGTCACCGACGCCGAGCGGCGCTGCGGAATCACCACGCCGTGGCCACCGAAAGCCGCGACCGAACGCACGATGGCGCCGAGGTTGCGGGGGGCGGAAATGTTGTCCAGTGCCACCAGCAGGGCCGGCGTGCTGTCCCGCTGCGCCGCCTTGAGCAGGTCATCGGGATGGGTGTAGGAGTACGGCGGCACCTGCAGCGCCAGACCCTGATGCAGGCCGTTGCTCGACATCCGGTCCAGATCATGCTTCTGAACTTCCAGAATCGCGATACCGGAATCTGCTGCCCGCGTTACCGATTCGGTGATTCGCTCATCGGCATCCACACCGAGCATCACGTACAGCGCGGTGGCGGGAACGCCGGCCCGCAGGCATTCCACCACCGGGTTGCGTCCGAGGACGGTCTCGGTCTCGTCGGTCTTCTTGTGGCGGCCCTGCGCTGCGCGCGCGGCCTTGGCGGCCTTCTTGGCCGCCGGATGGTGCGGTCGCGCGCTCGCGGGCGGCGTCGCCTTCTTGCCTTCGAGGCCACGCCTGCGGACGCCGCCGGACCCGATGACCGGGCCCTTCTTGGTGCCTTCTTTGCGGATGGCGCCGCGGCGCTGTGAATTACCGGCCATGAGTTACTGCTGCCCTTCGGTCAGTGACCACTGGGGCCCGTCTGCGGTGTCGGTGACCTCGATACCGGCCTCTTTGAGCCGGTCCCGGATGCTGTCGGCGGCCGCCCAGTCCCGTTTCTCGCGCGCCTCTGCGCGACCGGCCAGCGCCCAGTGCACCAGTACGTCCACCGCGGCCAGTGCGGCCGATGTCTCGTCTCTGGATTCCCAGCGCTCGTCGAGCGGGTCACAGCCCAGAATACCCATCATGGCCCGGATCGACTGTGCGGCCTGCATGGCGCCCTCGTGGTCACCCGCGTCGAGCGCGCGGTTGCCCTCGGCACGCGCGGTGTGCACCTCGGCCAGTGCGATCGGCACAGACAGGTCGTCGTCGAGGGCCGCGGCGAACTTGTCGGTCCAGGTGCCGGGCTCCACGGCGCCCACCCGGTTGCGGACCCGGTGCAGGAATTCCTCGATACCGGTGTAGGCCTTGGCGGCATCGGCCAGCGCGTTCTCGGAGAACTCCAGCATCGACCGGTAGTGCGCGCTGCCCAGGTAGTACCGCAGTTCTGCGGCCCGGACCCGTTGCAGCACAGCAGGAATCGCGAGCACATTGCCCAGCGATTTGCTCATCTTCTCGCCGCCCATGGTGACCCAGCCGTTGTGCAGCCAGTACTGGGCGAAACCGTCACCGGCCGCCTCGGCCTGCGCGATCTCGTTCTCGTGGTGCGGGAACACCAGGTCCATACCGCCGGCGTGGATATCGAAGGCCGAACCCAGGTACGCCTCGCACATGGCCACGCATTCGGTGTGCCAGCCGGGCCGCCCCGGCCCCCACGGCGTCGGCCAGGACGGTTCGCCTGGCTTTGCGCTCTTCCACAGGGTGAAGTCGCGCGGGTCGCGTTTGCAGGTCGCCGCACCCTCGCCCTGGTGCACATCGTCGATGCGGTGTCCGGAGAGCTTGCCGTAGCCGGGCAGGCTGAGCACGTCGAAGTAGACGTCGCCGCCGGACTCGTATGCATGACCGCGCTCGATCATCCGCTCGATGAGCTCGACCATCTGGGTGATGTGCCCGGTGGCACGCGGCTCCACCGACGGTGGCAGCACGCCCAGGGCGTCGTAGGCGGCACCGAAGGCGCGCTCGTAGGTCGCGGCCCATTCCCACCAGGGACGACCGGCGTCGGCGGCCTTGTTGAGGATCTTGTCGTCGATATCGGTGACGTTGCGGACGAAGGCGACGTCGAGCCCCTTGGCGCTCAGCCACCGTCGCAGGACATCGAATGCCACACCGCTGCGCACGTGCCCGATATGGGGCTGCCCCTGGACGGTGGCGCCGCACAGATAGATCGAGACGTGGCCGGGGCGCAGCGGCACGAAGTCACGGACAACGCCCGCCATCGTGTCGTAAAGCCGCAGACCAGTCACGACGGGCCAGCTTACCGGCCTTCTGGCGTCAGCCGTAAACGCCGTGCGGCGTCACGTGGCCGGACCGACCACGAGGGCGGTCGCGATGGCCGCCAAACCCTCACCGCGACCGGTCAGGCCGAGTCCGTCGGTGGTGGTGGCCGACACCGACACGGGCGCACCCAGCAGCTCGGAGAGCAGGGTCTGGGCTTCGGCACGGCGCGGGCCGATCTTGGGCCGGTTGCCGATCACCTGAACGGCGGCATTGCCCACCCGGAATCCTTCGGCCTGCAACAGACCGTGGACATGGCGGAGCATGTCGGCACCGCCGACGCCACGCCACTGGGGTTGATCGGTACCGAAGACGGCACCGAGGTCGCCGAGGCCGGCTGCGCTCAGCAGCGCGTCACACAATGCATGTGCGGCGACGTCACCGTCAGAATGACCAGCGCAGCCGTCAGCCTCGGCAAACAACAGGCAGAGCAACCAGCAGGGACGCCCGGCCTCGATGGGATGAACGTCGGTACCCAGACCGACGCGCAGATCCGTCACATCAGGACGCGGCGGCCAGCGCCTCGTCGAGAATGATCGATGCCGCCTCGGTCACCGTGTTCTCGGCGAGCGCGAGCTCGCCCACGAGGATCTGGCGGGCCTTGGCAAGCATGCGCTTCTCGCCCGCGGACAGGCCACGCTCCTGGTCGCGACGCCACAGATCGCGGACGACCTCGGCAACCTTGTTCACGTCACCGGAAGCCAGCTTCTCCAGATTCGCCTTGTACCGGCGCGACCAGTTGGTCGGCTCCTCGGTGTGCGGAGCGCGCAGCACCTGGAAGACCTTGTCGAGACCTTCCTGGCCGACGACGTCGCGGACACCCACGTACTCGGCGTTGTCAGCGGGAACACGAACGGTGAGATCTCCCTGCGAGACCTTCAGGACGAGATACTCTCTCTGCTCGCCCTTGATGGTCCGGGTTTCGATCGCCTCGATTAACGCAGCACCGTGGTGTGGATAGACAACGGTGTCTCCGACCTTGAAAATCATAAGTTTCGAGCCCCTTTCACAGCTCAATGTTAGCACGGGCCTCAACCGCGCGGGGAACAACAATGCAGGTCAGGGGCACCGGCGGTACAGACCAGGGGTTGACACCATGGCCGATACGTGCAGCCAAACCGCCCGTCGGACAAGCTCTCCGGGCATTCCGGAAGCCTCGAGGGGCCGGTCTCCAGCCCTCGGCTACCGCAGGGAATCGCGACCTACTACAGTGCATAGTCGTACCGGTGCGATAGTCGGAACCATGTTTGAGCAGAACCATGATCGAGCAGGAGGCTCAGTGAACCGCTTCGATGTGCGCGCGCCCCGGTTGGTCGCTTGCGCCCTGGTTGCCGGCCTCGCGCTCACCGGATGCAGCGCCGGGCAGGTCTCCCAGAGCGCCAACCAGGAACCCGCCGTCAACGGCACCGTCGACAACGTCGGCGACATCGCCCTGCGCAACGTTTTTCTGCGGGCCCCCCAGACCACCGACTACCTGCAGCCCGGCAGCGAAGTCGAGTTGCTCTTCGCAGCGGCCAACAACTCGGCCGATGTCGATGACAGGCTCGTGTCGATCACCTCGGACATCGGCACCGTCACCCTCACCGGCGACAGCGAGATCCCGGCCAGCGGGCTGCTGCTCGTCGGTAACCCCGACGGCCACGATGCGCTGGCAGCGGTCGAGCGCGCAGACGAGGTCCAGGCCCAGGTGTCGCTGACCGAGCCCATCTCCAACGGCCTCACCTATGACTTCACCTTCACCTTCGAGCGCGCGGGCGCGACGACCTTCACGGTGCCGATCTCGGCGGGCGAGGTTCCGCGGCGTGACGGCGAGCCCGTCGTCGGCGGTGGACACGGCGGCAGCGGCGAAAGCGGCGGGCACTGAGCTGACCCGCTGACGGGTCTATCCCGCGGTTTGTCGGGGGCGACGGCTACCGTCACATCGTGGCTTCGAAAGTACGTTCGCAATACC
The DNA here is from genome assembly GCA_051306235.1 of Mycobacterium sp. GTDB lineage: Bacteria > Actinomycetota > Actinomycetes > Mycobacteriales > Mycobacteriaceae > Mycobacterium. The sequence continues at coordinate 4,615 of JBPPMV010000330.1, forward strand.
GCTGCTCGGAGTGCAACCATGTCATGCCCAAATGGGTCGGGCGCTGCCCGGACTGCGGCACCTGGGGCACCGTCAACGAAGTCGCCGCACTCACCGCGCTGAACGGTAATTCCACCCGGCGGGCCGTGGCACCGTCCTCGCCCGCGGTACCGATCACCTCGATCGACCCCGGCGTCACCAAACACTTCCCCACCGGCGTCAGCGAGCTGGACCGGGTGCTCGGCGGCGGGCTCGTACCCGGATCGGTGACCCTGCTGGCCGGTGATCCCGGCGTCGGCAAGTCGACCCTGCTGCTCGAGGTCGCGCACCGGTGGGCGCGCGGCGGCCGCCGCGCGCTCTATCTGTCCGGTGAGGAATCGGCGGGCCAGATCCGGCTGCGCGCCGAGCGCACCGGTTGCACACACGACGAGATGTACCTGGCCGCGGAATCCGATCTGCAGACCGCACTCGGCCATATCGAGGAGGTCAAGCCCACCCTGGTGGTGGTCGACTCGGTGCAGACCATGTCGAGCACCGAATCCGACGGGGTGACCGGCGGGGTCACCCAGGTGCGCGCGGTCACCACGGCGCTGACGTCCTACGCCAAGATGGCCCGCGCGTCCGAGGGCATCGCCCTGTTGCTGGTCGGCCATGTCACCAAGGACGGCGCCATCGCGGGCCCGCGCTCACTGGAGCACCTCGTCGACGTCGTGCTGCATTTCGAAGGTGACCGCGCCTCGGCCCTGCGCATGGTGCGCGGGGTGAAGAACCGTTTCGGCGCATCGGACGAGGTCGGCTGTTTCCTGTTGCACGACAACGGGATCGAATGCGTGGAAGACCCGTCGGGACTGTTCCGGGACCAGCGCCCGGCGCCGGTGCCGGGCACCGCTGTCACGGTGACCATGGACGGTAAACGGCCACTGCTCGGCGAGGTGCAGGCGCTGATCGGCAACGTGGCGCAGGGCACCCCGCGGCGCGCCGTCAGCGGTATCGACTCGGCCCGTGCCGCGATGATCACCGCGGTGCTGGAGAAGCGGACCGGCCTGAAGCTCGGGCAGCACGACATCTACCTGTCCACCGTCGGCGGCATGCGCCTCACCGACCCGTCCGCCGACCTGGCGGTGGCCATGGCCATCGCATCGGCCCAGCTCGATCACCCGCTGTCGGCAACGGCCGTCGCCATCGGCGAGGTGGGCCTGGCCGGGGATCTACGCCGGGTCAGTGGCATGGACCGCAGGCTCTCCGAGGCGGCCCGGCTGGGCTTCACCGATGCCATCGTGCCGCCCGGGGTCAAGGATGTACCCGCCGGTCTGCGGCTCACCACTGCCGACAACATCGGCGCGGCATTGCGGGCGCTCAAGTCCATCGGCAACAATGGCGGCCGATCCTAGGAGGCGCGATGGCGGTGAAGCCCAGGGGCAACCGCAGCGTGGTGCATCTGGCCCGCCCCACCCTGCGCGAGACGCTCGGACGGCTGGCGCCGGGCACCGACCTGCGCGACGGGCTGGAACGCATCCTGCGCGGCCGTACCGGCGCCCTGGTGGTGCTCGGCTATGACGACAGCGTCGAGGCGATCTGTGACGGCGGCTTCTCCCTGGATGTCCGCTATGCACCGACCAAACTGCGTGAGCTGTCGAAGATGGACGGTGCGGTGGTGCTGTCCAGCGACGGCACCCGCATCCTCAAGGCCAATGTTCAACTGGTGCCCGACCCCTCGATACCCACCGATGAATCCGGCACCCGGCACCGCTCCGCGGAACGAACCGCCGTGCAGACCGGGTATCCGGTCATCTCGGTCAGCCACTCGATGAGCATCGTGACGGTCTACGCGGCCGGCGAGCGGCACGTGGTGCCGGAAACCCCGACCATCCTGTCGCGGGCCAACCAGACCATCGCCACCCTGGAGCGCTATAAATCCCGTCTCGACGAGGTGAACCGTCAGCTCTCCACCGCCGAGATCGAAGACTTCGTGACACTGCGGGATGTGATGACGGTGGCCCAGCGCCTGGAGATGGTGCGCCGGATCAGCCTGGAGATCGACGCCGATGTCGTCGAGTTGGGCACCGACGGCCGTCAGCTCAAATTGCAGCTGGAGGAGCTGGTCGGCGGCAACGACACCGCCCGCGAATTGATCATGCGGGACTATCACGCCAATCCCGATCCGCCCAGCGCCGCGCAGGTGAGCGCCACGCTGGAGGAACTGGATGCTCTGTCCGATAACGAACTGCTCGATTTCACCGCTCTGGCAAGGGTTTTCGGATATCCCTCGACCATCGAGGCACAGGACTCGGCGATGAGTTCACGTGGCTACCGGGCCATGGCGGGCATACCGCGTCTGCAGTTCGCCCATGTGGATCTGCTGGTCCGCTCATTCGGCTCGCTGCAGGGTGTCCTCGCCGCCAGCGCCACCGACCTGCAGTCGGTGGACGGTATCGGCTCGATGTGGGCACGCCACATCAGAGAGGGTCTGTCCCAGCTGGCCGAGTCGACGATCGCCGACCAGCTGGCCTGAGCGGGCCCGCTACAGACTAGGGAGTCGGCACCTGCTCGACCGGCGGCGCATCCGCCGGCGGCGCTTCGACGGGCGGGGCATCGGCCGGGGCCGCCTCGGCGAGGATGAACGGCACCGACGCAGAACGCAGATTGCCCAGCTGGACCAGCAGGTTGTAGGTCCCCGGGCCGATCGCCTCACGCGGCAGCGGGCAGTTGGGGGCCGAGTCCATCCCGGTCCAGGTCACCTCGGTCGTGACCTGCTCACCCGGGTTGAACGTCTTGACCAGCGTCTCGTTGGACGGTGCGCAATCCAGGTTCGACCACAGCCGGTTGTTGTCCAACGAGTACACATAGGCGGCCAGGACGGCGGCCCCGACATCGCGCTTGCAGGCAACCAGTCCGATATTGGTGACCACCATGGTGAATTTCGGCTGATCGCCCATCACATAGTTGGGGGCACTGGTGATGCCCTTGACCGCGAGGTTGGAGTCCGGGCAGTCCTCGCCCTCCTGCAGCACCGGCGGCGGGATGACCGCGGCGGTCGGCGTGGGCTCCGGTGGCGGGGCCTGCGCCGCAGGCGGCACGACCGGGGTCTTCACCCCCGGATCCTCACCCGGCAACGGGGTGGGGGCAGCGGGTGCGGCCTCGGTGTTGGCCGTCTGGTCCGCGGTCGCGCCATCGGATCCGGTGCTGTTGGCAGCGACGATCGCGATGATGCCTGCGACCAGCGCGGCCACGACGACGGCGACACCTATTGCCAGCGCCCTGCGGCGCCGGTAGATCTCCGGAGGCAGCTGGCGGGGCGATTCGGTGTCTAGCACGACCTCAACGGTAAGCCGAGGTCACGCCTAGTCGTTCGAGGCGTGTCGGCGTGTCGG
>JBPPMV010000331.1:0-9498 GCA_051306235.1 Mycobacterium sp.
GCGATGTGCCCTACCTGCGTGATTGTGATCCGATGACCGGTGCGGTGATCAAAGCCTCCAAAGCCACGACACGACGCTATGAGCGTGACCGCCCTGGCGAACTGGTGCACGTCGATGTCAAGAAGCTCGGCCGCGTCCCTGACGGGGGTGGATGGCGGGCGCATGGTCGCAGCGAAGAGGTCCGGGGCCGCGGTATCGGGTATGACTACGTGCACTCGATGGTCGATGACCACAGCCGCCTGGCGTACTCCGAAATCCATGCCGATGAGAAAGGTGCGACGTGCGCCGAGTTCATTGATCGGGCGGCGCGATACTTTCAATCACACGGGATTCCGCACATCGAACGGGTCATCACCGACAACCATCTGAGCTATCGGCGGTCAATAGCGGTCGCTGAGGTCATCAAGGAACTGAACGCCAGACATCTGTTCATCAAGCCGCACTGCCCATGGCAGAACGGCAAGGTGGAGCGCTATAACCGCACCCTGCAAAGCGAATGGTCATATCGCCGGGTCTTCGCCTCCAACGCAGACCGAGCCCGAGCCCTTGCGCCATGGGTCGAGTTCTACAACACTCAACGCCGCCACAGCGCACTCGCAGGACTACCACCAGTCAGCCGGCTGCGACCAACCTAATGGCCGGATACATCTAGCTCTCAGAGGCGCCCAGCGCGACGACGGTGTCCCCGCGCTGCTCGATCAACGTCGAACCGGCCACCGCAGGCACGACCGCGGTCTGATCCGCGGGCCGCGTCAGGTCGATATGCCGGATCCCGGTGCCGGTTTCGACATCGAACACGTCGTAGCCGTCGGTGACGGGCACCAGGAGTTCGCCGGCCATCACGGTGGCCGGGCCGACCGGCGCCCCGCCGGCGGCCGGCGCGACGGTGTACTTGTAGCGCAGACCGCTGGCCTCGAACACCAGCACCGAATCACCGGTCCACCAGGTGATCAGATCACCGGTGCGTGTCATGGCGGCCTGGTCCGACGGTGCGGTCGTCAGCAGCGTGCTGGCGGTCACCGTGCCGGTGTCGTCGACGATGTTGACCACCGGCTTCGGGGTCGGCAGATACACCGCGGTGGTGGTATCGGAGACCGCGATCACCCTGGCATCCGAATCGGCCGAAACACCGGGCTGCTGTTCGTATTTGACGTCGGGAGTGTCTTCCTCATCGGCCGGCCGCAACAGGGTCAGCCGCATCTCGGTCTGCTCCGGACAGGATTCGAGCACCGACACCGCCGTGGAACTGGCCGCCGCGGAGACCAGCCGGCACAGCGGCGACTGCGGCACATCGGGTTTGACGCGTGCGTCCAGCGTGCCCCAGCTGATCATCCGCACCATGTCCGAGCGCCACATCTCCAGGCGACTGTCACCGGCCGAGAGCACCGTGCTGTCCGAGGCGGACAGGCGCACCTCCGGATCGGCCAGTGCGGTGCGCGCCGGGCCCCGCTTACCGGTGCCGGCGTCGATGGTGCTGACCTGGCCGCAGCCCCGTGCATCCGGGTACACCGCGACCGCGTACTGGTACACCGAGGTCACCCCACACAGTTCGAGATCGCGGGTGTAACTCCACAATTCGTTGCCGGTGACCGGGTCGCGGCCGGTGACGGCGTTGCCGTCGCCGGTCACCACCGCGCCGGCGGCGACCAGTGGCAATGTGGTCTTCGCGCTCGGCGCCGACCACAGTTCCTTGAGGCCGCCTGGCACCGCGGTCGCCGGGGTGAGGCTGGGTACCGGCTCGGCGGCGGGCTTGCTGATGGTGGCCCGCGCGTCGCTGGTCCACCAGATCAGAGCAGCGGCCAGGGCGACGATCACGACGATCGCCCCAGCCGCCAGCAGATCGCCGCGGGTGCGGCGTTCCGGAGCAACCATCGAGGGCGTTAGCCGGCGGCGGGAGAGCTGGTCTTACGCGGACGACGCCGACGACGTCGCTTGGCCGGGGCGTCGGCACCCTCGCTATCGGACGCGGCATCGCCGGCCGGACCATCCGCGTTCGCCTGCGGTGCGTTCGCGGTCTCGCCCTGCTCGGGGTGACCCGTCGCGACCTGACCGGCGCGGGTGCGCTGACGGCTGCGATTGCGGGCCGGGCGTTCGGTCCGCTCGAAACGTTCGGTGCGCTCGGTGCGCTCGGTGCGTTCGCCTTCGGTGCGGGGCTTGGACTTCCGCGGCGCGGACAGCGAGCCGGTCACACCGGTCGGGATCTTCATCTCGTCGTACAGATGCGGTGAGCTGGAGTAGGTTTCGACCGGATCCGGGTTGTTCAGGCCCAGTGCCTTGTCGATCATCGTCCAGCGCGGCAGCTCATCCCAGTCGACGAGGGTGACGGCGATACCCGTCTTGCCCGCGCGACCGGTCCGGCCGATGCGGTGCACGTAGGCCTGCTCGTCCTCGGGGATCTGGTAGTTGATGACGTGGGTGATGTCGTCGATGTCGATACCGCGGGCGGCGACATCGGTGGCGACCAGCACATCGACATCGCCGTTGCGGAATGCCTTGAGCGCCTTCTCACGTGCGATCTGGCCGAGGTCACCGTGCACGGCGCCGACCTTGAATCCGCGCTCGGCGAGCTCGTCGGCGACCTTCTGTGCGGTCCGCTTGGTCCGGGTGAAAATCATTGTCGCGCCACGGCCTTCGGCCTGCAGGATGCGCCCGACCATCTCGACCTTGTCCAGCGCATGCGCGCGATAGGCGAACTGCTCGGTGGTGTCGTGGGTCTGCGAGGACTGCGGGGCCTCGGCGCGGATGTGCGTCGGCTGGTTCATGAAGGTCCGGGCCAGCGTGATGATCGGGCCGGGCATGGTGGCCGAGAACAGCATCGCCTGCCGGTCGTCGGGGGTCAGCCGCAGGATGCGCTCGATATCGGGCAGGAAGCCCAGGTCGAGCATCTCGTCGGCCTCGTCGAGCACCAGCACCGAGAGGCTGCCGAGCTGCAGGTGGCCCTGCTGGGCCAGGTCGAGCAGCCGGCCGGGGGTGCCGACGACGACGTCGACGCCCTTGCGTAGCGCTTCGACCTGCGGCTCGTAGGGCCGGCCGCCGTAGATGGAGGTGACGGAGAACTTGCGGTCCGCGTGCCCCTCGACATCGTCGGCGCGCAGGTACTTGGCGGCCGCCTCCAGGTCGCTGTAGACCTGCAGACACAGTTCGCGGGTCGGCACCACGATGAGGGCGCGCGGTGTCCCGTTCAGCGGGCGGCTGCCGTCGCTGGTGATGCGGTGCAGAAGCGGCACACCGAAGGCGAGGGTCTTGCCCATGCCGGTGCGGGCCTGTCCGATCAGATCGTCGCCGGCCAGCGCGAGCGGCAGGGTCAGTTCCTGGATGGCGAAGGCATGCTCTTTGCCGGTGTCGGCGAGGGCTCGGACGATCTCGTCACGGACGCCGAGCTCGGCAAAGGAGATGGCCGGCTTGGTCTCGGGGACGGTGACGTCTACGTCGGGTGTTTCGGGTGCAGTCAGGTCAGGTGCAGTCATATGTGTGGTCGGCGTAGCTTTCGCTGCCGTCAGCCTTTCGGTGTCAATCCTCGTCGCGTCCACGCGCGCACGACGATGACGAGTAAAAGGCGGAGATACCCAAGCAGACGGGGAACACCGCTCCGTCGGGCCCTGCCAATCGAGGGCGGGCCAAACCACGTGCACGCACATTTCTCAGGCAGTGGCTGTTGGAAAAAGTCGCATATGAAGCTCGAAATGCCACTACCTGCTACCCATGATAGCTGGTCAGCCACTCCTCGGTCGCCGCACCGCGCGGAGTCTAGAGTTGGACCATGATTTCTCCGACGCCCCAGACGTCGCCAACGCAGGCTGCGGTCCCCGCTGACGAGACTCCGGCGCCGGGCGTGTCGGTCGATCATCCCGGTGTCACCGAGCTGTTCGCGTTGCTCGCCTATGGCGAGGTTGCCGCCTTCTACCGGCTGACCGAGGAAGCTCGGATGGCGCCGAATCTGGCCGGCCGGATCAACATGGCCAGCATGGCCGCCGCCGAGATGGGGCATTACGAACTGCTGCACGAGGCGCTGGCCGCCCGCGGGGTGGACACCGTGCCCGCGATGACGAAGTATGCGCCGGCATTGGAGAACTACCACCGCCTGACCACGCCCAGCACCTGGCTGGAGGCGCTGGTCAAGACCTATATCGGCGATGCGCTGGCGGCCGACTTCTATCTGCAGATCGCCGATGCCCTACCGGTCGAGGCCGCTGAGGTGGTGCGCTCGGTGCTGGCCGAGACGGGGCATTCGCAGTTCGTGGTGGCCGAGGTGCGGGCCGCGGTGACCGCCAGCGACCGGCAGAAGCACCGGCTGGCCCTGTGGTCACGACGGCTACTCGGTGAGGCCATCACCCAGGCCCAGTTCGTGCTGGCCGACCGCGATGAACTCGTCGACCTGGTCATCAGCAGCGAGGGTCTGGCCCAGCTGTCGGAGTTCTTCGACCAGTTGCAGCGCACCCATGCCAGCCGTATGCGGTAGCTCGGGCTGGCCTGATCGGTTATCTGGTGCAGTTCGCGATCATCGTGTTGTTGGCCTGAACCGCCACCGCGGCGCCGCTGCCGTCGACGATCGAGCAGTTGAGCTGGCCGCCGACGCTGGTGGCCGTCACCGATGTCAGGGCCACACCCGGATCCAGGGTGATGGTCTTCACCCACGGCAGTGCGACGTTCACGTCGGTCTGCAGGGCGCCCTGCTGGTCGGTGTAGATGATGGTGATCAGGTCGATCAGCTGTCGATTACCGGTCACGTGATAGGTGATGGTGCGGGCGGCCAGTGCCGGGTCGGCCACCGGGGCTTCGGCCAGTACCGGCGCGGGCACCGCGAGGCCGGGCGTGGGCGCGGCGGTGGGTACCGCCGACGCGCTCGGAGTCGGGGTCACCGTGGTGACGGTCTCGGGCGGTAGCGCGGGGATGCCGGGCGCCGGTGCCTGGGCACTGGGCGCGACGGTCGCCGACGGCACCGTGGGCTCCGCGACATCGGAGGAGGTGGCCCCCGCGGTGACGGTGCCGCTGTCCCCGCCGCCGAGGATCACACCGGTGCAGATCACCGCGACCATCAGGATGACACCCGCCACACCGGCCACCCAGATCCAGCGACGGTCCAGCGGCTCGTGGTAATCCGCTGGGAACTGGTAGTCCGTGTAGTCGGTATCGGCTTGGTCGTAATCCTGGATGTCGTAATCCTGGACTTCGTTCCGATTGCCGTACTCGCTGGCGTCGTAGTCGGTGGTGTCGTCGTAGTGCTCGTAGGTGTCATAGCTGGAATACGTGGTGGCGGCGGCGGCCCGCGGGACGCGGCCGTACCCGGCGCCGTGTCGCGCCGCACGACGGCGCGCCCGGTCGGACTGATACCCGGTCTGCTGATCGGCGTCGGGATCGGCTGGTTGCTCCGATCGGTAGCCGGCGCCCGAGTAGCTGTCGCGGGTTGTCGAATATGGCGAAAATTGCCTGCTCATAACGTCATTCCCAGATAGTTTCGGTACCTACCTGGCCGATGTTAGTGGTGCAGAAGTGACAGTTGACGATGACGCGATTGCGGTCCGGTCACGGCTCGGACTCGGTCTGGTCAGGCCGCTTCGCTCACGGCACAACGACCACGGCGGCGCACTGTGGTGGTCGTCTACTAGCCTTAACGCACGCATCGCCACTCAACGAAAGGGCCACAGCGTGGACATCAAGATCGGGGTCACCGACAGCCCGCGAGAGCTGAACATCAGCACCGCGCAGACACCCGACGAGGTGGAACAGGCGATCGTCAAGTCTCTTGGCGACGCCTCGGCCGTGCTTGCGTTGACCGATGAGAAGGGGCGCCGCTATCTGGTGCCGTCGGCCAAGATCGCCTACGTCGAGATCGGGGCCGACGACAACCGAAAGGTCGGCTTCGGGGTCGGCGCCGAGGCCATCAAGACGAGCAAGACCAGCTAGTTGTCTGCTGGCCCGGTCCTCAGGACCGGGTCAGCGGCACGTGTGACAGACCGCCCCAGGCGAACTGCACCGTGCCCTCGACTGCTGCATCCTTCGAGATCGGGCGGTCGTTGTCCAGCCAGTAGCGCGCACAGTCGACGCTGGTGGACACCAGGCCCACCGCGATCATCCGGGCACGGTGCGCCTCAAGTCCGGAATCCCGGCTGATGAGGTCGAACACGGCATCGGTACATGATTCGGTGGCCACCTTCACCTGAGCGGCGACCTGCGGTTCGGTGACGTAGTCGTTCTCGAAGATCAGCCGGTAACCCTGGCTGTCGTGTTCGACGAACTCGAAGAATGCCTGCACCGCCGCGCGCAGTCGCTGCCGGTTGTCGGTGGTGGTCCGCAGCGCCTGCCGGACCCCGGACACCAGGTTGTCGACATGGCGGCCCAGGACCGCGAGGTAAAGCTCCAGCTTCGATGAAAAGTGTTGGTACAGAACAGGTTTACTGACACCGGCGCGTTCGGCGATCTCGTCCATGCCTGCGGCGTGGTAGCCGCGGTCCACGAAGATCTCACTGGCCGCAATGAGCAGTTGTCCGCGGCGCTCATCCCGGGGGAGGCGGTTACCGCGACGGTTGCCGCCGGTACCCGCCTTGGCACCCCGCGCTCCGGAAGCGCTGGCGAGATCGCTCATTACGTCCTCAATTTCGAAAAGTGTGCGGTGTGCGCACAAGCACTGCTCGGGCCTTCGTCGGCTTCTTCACGCTGCTGATCGCCTCGACATTACTACCGCACGCGGAGGGAGTGCCCGGTGTCGGTGTCCGTGTCGGTGGCGCGCCGGGATGGGATGCGTCGCGGGCTGTGCCATTCTGGTCCGGTGACCTACGACCCGGGGCGTCGCGTCGGCGACCGTGCCCGTGGTGGGCAGGAGCGAAGCGACCCGGGAAATCGGTTCGGTGGGCAGGAGCGAAGCGACCCGGGAAGTGGCTTCAGCGGCGACCACCGCGGCCAGGACCCAGGCAGCGGTTACCGCAGGCCGGGACCACCGAACCCCCGACCGCAGCGTCCCGACCCGGGAAGCGCGCCGGTACGGCGCGATGATTCGCGTGAGCCGCTACGCGCCCAGCGCGATCCGCTGGCCGAGGATCACGGCAGGCCCCGGGCCAACCGCGACGAACGCCAGCAGTGGCGCAAGCAGACCTGGCTCGGCCGGTTCGTCTCGACCTACGGGTGGCGCGCCTACGCATTACCGATCCTGGCCGTCGTCACGTGCATCGTGCTGTACCAAACGGTCACCGGGACCAGTACGACGATCCCGGTCAGCGCCGAGGGGCCCGTGCAAGGTCCGCCCACCATCGACGCCCCGAGTACCGCGATCGTCGGCGCACCGCCCAAGGGTCTGACCGAGTTCGACGCCAATCTGCCGGCCGGGATCCTGCCCGGGGGTGGCCCGTTCACCCAGGCCGGCGCCAAGACCTGGCATATCGTGCCGGGCACCTCGCCGAAGATCGGCCAGGGCACCGACAGGACCTTCACCTACACAGTCGAGGTCGAGGACGGTCTGGACACCGCGTCCTTCGGTGGTGACGAGGGGTTCGCCCGGATGGTCAGCGAAACGCTGGCCAACCCGAAGAGTTGGACGCACAACGCACAATTCGCGTTCCTGCGGGTCGACAATGACAGCGAGGGCCCACCGGATTTCCGGGTGTCACTGACATCGCCGCTGACCATCCGCGAGGGCTGCGGCTACGACATCCCGCTGGAGGCGTCCTGCTTCAACCCCGCCTATATGGGGGATCAGGCCCGGGTCTTCATCAACGAGGCCCGGTGGGTGCGCGGCGCCACCTCGTTCCAGGGTGACATCGGCTCCTACCGCCAGTATGTGGTCAACCATGAGGTCGGCCACGCCATCGGCTACCGCCAGCACGAGCCGTGCCCGGAGAACGGCGCACTGGCGCCGATCATGATGCAGCAGACCTTTTCGACCAGCAATAACGACGGTGCCCGGTTCGATCCGGAGTCGGTCAAGGCCGATAACCTGACCTGCCGCTTCAATCCGTGGCCCTACCCGATCGCCTGACCCCCGATCGCCTCAAGCCCCCGCCGGCGGCGCACACTGGGAACGTAATGCCCGGAATTGCTGTTGTGTAACAGTGCCTGGTCTGATTGGCCCAGGAATTCGTCGTCGATTCGAGGAGCACACGGTGACGTCGTTGCCACCACTGGTGGAGCCAGCCGCGGAACTGACCCGCGAGGAAGTCGCCCGCTACAGCCGCCACCTGATCATCCCGGATATGGGTGTGGACGGGCAGAAGCGGCTGAAGAACGCCAGGGTGCTGGTGATCGGTGCAGGCGGGCTCGGCTCGCCGACGCTGTTGTACCTGGCCGCCGCGGGTGTGGGCACCATCGGCATCGTCGAATTCGATGTCGTCGATGAGTCCAACCTGCAGCGCCAGATCATCCACGGCCAGTCCGATATCGGCCGTCCCAAGGCGCAGAGCGCCAGGGATTCGGTGTTGGAGATCAACCCGTTGGTCAACGTGGTCCTGCACGAGCTGCGACTGGAGTCCGATAACGCCGTCGAACTGTTCGAGCAGTACGACCTGATCCTCGACGGCACCGACAACTTCGCCACCCGCTACCTGGTCAACGATGCCGCGGTGCTGGCAGGCAAGCCCTATGTCTGGGGTTCGATCTACCGCTTCGAGGGCCAGGTATCGGTGTTCTGGGAGGACGCGCCGGACGGTCTGGGCCTGAACTACCGCGACCTCTATCCCGAGCCTCCGCCGCCCGGGATGGTGCCGTCCTGCGCCGAGGGCGGTGTGCTCGGCATCCTGTGCGCATCCATCGCCTCGGTGATGGGTACCGAGGCGATCAAGCTGCTCACCGGCATCGGGGACCCGCTGCTGGGCCGGCTGATGGTCTACGACGCGCTGGACATGAGCTACCGGACCATCAAGATCCGCAAGGACCCGGCGACCCCGAAGATCACCGAGCTCATCGACTACGAGGCCTTCTGCGGTGTCGTGTCGGATGAGGCGACTCAGGCGTCGGCCGGGGCCACCGTGACCCCGAAAGAGCTGCGTGAGCTGCTCGATTCCGGTAAGCCGGTGGCGCTCATCGATGTCCGTGAACCGGTCGAGTGGGAGATCAACCACATCGAGGGCGCGGAGTTGATCCCCAAGTCGGTGATCGAGGCCGGCGCGGGTCTGGCCGACGTCCCACAGGACAAAACCGCGGTGCTCTACTGCAAGACCGGGGTGCGTTCGGCCGAGATGCTCGCCGTGCTGAAGAAGGCCGGGTTCGCCGACGCGCTGCACCTGCAGGGCGGCATCGTGGCCTGGGCGAAGCAACTCGAACCCGACATGGTCATGTACTGACCCCGTGTCGGCCGCCGCACCGCTTAGGCTGACGTGCGTGTCTGACGATCTGCCACCCGACCAGGTGATGGCGGCGTTGGGTTTGTCCGGCCGGTCGCCGGAGGCCCTGGGCCCCAGCTGGGAGGGCGGCTGGCGCTGCGGCGAGGTGGTGCTGTCGATGGTCGCCGACCACGCGCGCGCCGCCTGGTCGGCCAAGGTGCGCGAGACGCTGTTCGCCGACGGTATCCGG
>JBPPMV010000332.1:0-4042 GCA_051306235.1 Mycobacterium sp.
GGGTGGAACTCGACCCCGTGCAGAAGGCTGTCGCGGCCTGGTTGTGGTCGGGCCGCCGGGCGGTGCTCGCCGGGTTGTCGGCCGGCGCACTGCACGGCATGCGCTGGATCGATGCCGACCTTCCCGCCGAACTGAACAGGCAGTCCCGCGACAAAGCACGAGGCATCGTCTTGCACAGCGATGCCCTCGCCGACGACGAGATCTGTCTGCGGCGCGGGATGCCCACCACGACCGCCGCGCGCACCGCATTCGATCTCGGCCGTAATCGTGACGTGCCGACCGCCGTCATCCGACTCGATGCGCTACGCAATGCCACCCGGGTCAGCGTGGACGAGATCAACAACATCGTCGCGCGTCATCCCGGCGCGCGATGGATCACGCAGTTGCGCGAGGCCATCGAGCTCTCCGACGCCGGTGCCGAATCACCGCAGGAGACCAGGACTCGCCTGCTCCTGGTCGGCGACGGTCTGCCACCGCTGCGCACGCAGATCGAGGTCCGTGACCGCTACCAATTCGTGGCGAGACTCGATATGGGCTGGCCCGAGTTCCTCGTCGCGGTGGAATTCGACGGCGCCCAGCACTGGACCGACGCCAGACAGCGCAGCCGGGATATCGACCGCATCGCCGAACTCGAGGCGCTGGACTGGATCGTCATCCGGGTCAGCGGCGAGATGCTGAAGAACCGACCGAACGTCATCCTGCACCGGGTACGCCAAGCCCCCGCCCAACGTGGACTTGACGTCGACAAAACTGCGTGACGCCGACGAAAAGTCGACGCTCGCGCCCAAGGAATAACCTAGGCGTCGAGCTCCGCGGCGACCGCCTTGACGACCTCGGACACCCGGCGCGCGACCTTGCGGTCGGGGTACTTGCCCTTGCGCAGGTCGGGCTGAATGGTGTTCTCCAGCAAGGTGATCAGATCGCCGACCATGCCGTGCAGTTCGTCGGGGGTATGCTTGTGCTCGACGGTCGCCGCCTCACGCCGGGTCTTGGCCAGACTCGGCGGCGGGTCGATCAACGTGACGCTGAGCGCCTGCGGGCCGCGACGTCCGGCAGCCAGGCCGAACTCGACCTTCTGGCCGGCCTTGAGCCCCTCGACACCCGACGGCAACGCCGAGGACCGCACGTAGACGTCTTCGCCTTCCTCCTGGGAAAGGAAGCCGAAGCCCTTCTCGGAGTCGTACCACTTCACCTTGCCGGTTGGCACTGCCGTCACCCGTCATCTCGATAGATCACATAATTAATGCGTCCCGCCTGCGCAGGACGCAATGTGGGAGATCTTACTAGGTAGGCTGGGACGACAGCCTGGAGGAGACCATGCGCCTGATCCTGAACGTCATCTGGTTGATCTTTGGTGGGTTGTGGCTGGCACTCGGGTACTTCCTGGCCGGGATCATCTGCTTCATCCTCATCATCACGATCCCGTTCGGCTTCGCCGCATTCCGCATCGGCATCTACGCGTTGTGGCCGTTCGGCTACACCGTGGTGGACAAGCCCGGAGCACGTCCCGGCGCCGCGGTCGGCAATGTCATCTGGCTGATCGTGGCCGGTATCTGGCTGGCGATCGGGCATGTGCTGACTGCGATCGCGATGGCGATCACGATCATCGGCATCCCACTGGCCATCGCGAACATCAAGCTGATCCCGGTGTCCCTGCTTCCGCTGGGCAAGGAGATCGTCCCCAGCGATCAACCGTTCGCCGGGGTGAGCCGGTGACGTTGACCGATCTCGGATTGCCCATGCCGGTGCGCCCCGTAGTAGTAGGTATGCCTGCCGACGGCCCGCTGCTGGACACCTATGGCCGGGTCGCCACCGACCTGCGGGTATCGCTGACCGACCGGTGCAATCTGCGCTGCACCTATTGCATGCCTGCCGAGGGCCTGGACTGGCTGCCCGATGACGAGCTGCTGAGCGCCGATGAGCTGGCTCGGCTACTGCGCATCGCGGTCACCCGGCTCGGCATCACCAGCGTGCGGTTCACCGGCGGCGAGCCGCTGGTGTCCCAGAATCTGGAGCGGGCCATCGCCGCGGCGGCCGCACTGCGCCCACGGCCGGATATCGCGGTGACCACCAACGGCCTGGGCCTGGCGAAGCGTGCCGCAGGACTCAAGCAGGCCGGCCTGAACCGGGTGAATGTCTCGCTGGACACCGTCAACGCCGAGCATTTCGCCCAGATCACCCGGCGCGACCGGCTGGCCGATGTGCTGGCCGGGCTGGCCGCGGCCGCCGAGGCCGCACTGGGCCCCATCAAGGTGAACGCGGTGCTCGACCCGCGCACCGGCCTCGACGATGTGGTGCCGCTACTGCGCTTCTGCCTGGATCACGGATACCAGCTCCGCATCATCGAGCAGATGCCGCTGGACGCCGGGCACACGTGGACCCGGGCCAAGACGATCGACGCCCATTCCGTGCTGAGCACGCTGCGCAGGCATTTCGATCTGCGCCCCGATCCCGCTCCCCGTGGTTCGGCCCCCGCCCAGCTGTGGCGGGTCGACGGCAGCGCGGGCACCGTCGGCGTCATCGCGTCGGTCTCGGAGTCGTTCTGTGGCGCGTGCGACCGCACCCGGCTGACGGCCGACGGTCAGGTGCGCAGCTGCCTGTTCTCCGCCACCGAGACCGATTTGCGCGCACTCCTGCGCGACGGTGCCGATGACGACACCGTCGAGGCGGCCTGGCGCAGCGCCATGTGGGCCAAACCCGCCGGTCACGGCATCAACGATCCGAGCTTCACACAACCGGACCGGCCGATGAGCGCAATCGGCGGCTGAGCATGTCCGAAGTTCACATCGAGTCCGAAGTGCAGATCACCGTGCGGTATTTCGCTGCCGCACGGGCCGCTGCCGGAATCGAGACCGAAACGTTGCGGCTGCCGCCGGGCACCACGATCGACGGGCTGGTGGCTGATCTCGGCGGCCGTGGACACGAGCTGGCGAAGATACTTGCACGCTGCTCATACCTGCGCGACGGCGTCGCCGTGCGGGACCGGACTGTGGCGCTCTCAACAAGTGAAACCGTGGATGTCTTACCCCCGTTCGCCGGTGGTTAGTAGTGATATGCATCACAGTACGAAGGTGTCGCAAGCCGGCCGAGTGCGGGCTGAGCGGCGAAAACACCTGCGGAAACGCCCGGATTCCCTGCACCTTTAAGGTCCTCACAGAGTTGGCCGGCACCGGAAACGCCCGATGTTCGACGAGATGACGCGCGGTCGGCGACCAGTTACCGTCTTGCCAAGCCGCTCGACCCAAGTCGATTGGCCAGCCTTGCCTGATTGCGCCGAGCTCCATCCACCGGGCAAGGACCAACGAACCACGGGATGGAGGCGGGGGACCCAACCGGTCCGCCGATATACGCAGACCAGGAACGCAGGTACCGGTTCCTTGGGGTGAAGCCGAAACGTCTGACGCGAGTCAGACGCCGGAGGCCGGGCAACCTCTCCAGCCCGAACCCGACAGCTGACCCCGCGGGCGCTGACGAGAGGAATTTCTATCTTCATGAGTGGACGGCATCGCAAGGCCACGTCATCTTCGGTAGGCGTCGCGAAAATCGCCTTCACCGGTGCGGTTATCGGCGGCGGCAGTCTCGCACTGGCAGGTCAGGCCGGCGCGGCCACCGACGGCGAGTGGGACACCGTCGCGAGCTGTGAGTCGGGCGGCAACTGGGCCATCAACACCGGCAACGGTTACCACGGTGGACTGCAGTTCGCGCCGAGCACCTGGTCGGGTCACGGTGGCGGCGAGTTCGCCCCGTCCGCTTTCCTGGCCACCAAGGAAGAACAGATCGCCGTCGCCGAGCGCGTGCTGGCCAGCCAGGGCAAGGGGGCGTGGCCCAGCTGCGGACGCGGTCTGTCCGGCTCGACACCGCGCAACGTCCTGGCTCAGCCCGCACCCGCCCCGCTCGGCAACCCGTTGATCAACGGCGAGCTGCCTCCGCCGCCGCCGGCCCCCGAGATGCTGCCGCTAGCACCTGCGCCGTTCGACGCGCTCGCCGCGCCTGCACCGCTGCCGCCTGCACCGCTGCCGCCTGCACCGCTGCCGCCTGCACC
>JBPPMV010000333.1:0-4710 GCA_051306235.1 Mycobacterium sp.
TTGTTGTAGTCGATCATGTAGCGCTCGTAGTAGACCGGGTTGGTGTCGCGGGTGGCGGCCAGGATCTGCTCGGCGGTGCACGGGGTGTGCAGGATCTTGTTGGGGATCGGGTAGTTGTCGGTGGCATCGGCGGACGCGGTGGCCGGTGCGAGGGTGAGGGCGGCGGCCGCGGCCAGGGTGGCCAGGCTGAGCTTCTTGATCTTCATGGCGGTGATCCTTTACTGCGCGGTGAGCAGGACGCGTTTGTCTGGGCAGTAGTAGTTCATGGCCGCGCCGAGGAACTGGTAGGCCTGTTCGGTGCTGGTGCCGCGCAGGAGTTGGTCGGAGACGAACCTGGCCGAGTCCTGGGCGGTGATGTCGATGCCGCGGTCGAGGCGTTTGCAGGCGATCTTGCCGATCCAGGCGTTGAAGTCCTTCTGCCCGTAGATGCCGTAGCCCTGCAGTTCCTTGGCGAACGCGGTGTCCGGATCGGCCTGCGCGGGTGCCGCCAGGCCGATCGCGGCGGCAACCAACGCGCCGGAGACGGCAGCCAGTCTGAATGTCTTCATGTCTGTGCCCCTAGTTGTTTTCCGGCGCGCCGGCGGTGACCGGTTGTTTGGGCGGCTCGGGCCAGGACACGGGCTGCGGACGCTGACGCACATGGGTGGGCCACCAGAACCACTTACCCAACAGGGCCGCGATCGAAGGTGTCATGAATGCCCGGATCACCAGCGTGTCGAACAGCAGGCCCAGACCGATCGTGGTACCCACCTGCCCGATCACCGTGAGTTCACTGACGGCCATCGAGATCATGGTGAACGCGAACACCAGGCCCGCGGCCGTCACCACCGAGCCACTGCCACCCATGGCGCGGATGATGCCGGTGTTCAGGCCCGCATGGATCTCTTCCTTGAGCCGGGCGACCAACAACAGGTTGTAGTCCGCGCCGACCGCCAACAGGATGATCACCGCCATCGGTAGCACCATCCAGTGCAGCGGGATGCCGATCAGGTGCTGCCAGAGCAACACCGAGATACCGAAGGCCGATCCCAACGAGATCACCACCGTGCCGACGATCACCGCCGCCGCCACGATACTGCGGGTGATGAGCAGCATGATGATGAAGATCAGTCAGATGGAGGCGATTCCGGCAATGATCAGATCCCAGTTGGCGCCGTCCTGCATGTCCTTGAAAGTTGCCGCGGTACCACCAAGGTAGATCTTGGAGCCCTCCAGCGGGGTGCCCTTGATCGCCTCCTTGGCGGCCAACTTGATGGCATCGATGCGCTGGATACCGGCCGGACTCAACGGATCACCGTCATGGCTGATGATGAACCGCACCGCGTGGCCATTGGGGGACAGGAAGTTCTTCATGCCGCGCTTGAAGTCTTCGTTCTCGAACGTCTCCGGCGGCAGGTAGAAGGAGTCGTCGTTCTGCGCGGCGTCGAAGGCCTCACCCATGGCCGAGGAGTTGTCCTGCATGGCCGACATCTGATCCTGTATGCCCTTTTGGGTCTGATACATGGTCAGCATGTAGGTGCGCATGTTCTTCATCGTCGCGATCATCGACGGCATCAGCGCGACCATCTGCGGCATCAAGGCGTTGAGCCGCTCCATATCCGGGATGATGTCCTGGATGCCGTCGGTCATCACGTCGATGCCGTCGAGGGTGTCGAAGATCGAGCGCAGCGCCCAGCAGCCGGGAATGTTGAAGCAGTGCGGTTCCCAGTAGAAGTAGTTGCGGATCGGGCGGAAGAAATCGTCGAAATTCGAGATGTTGTCTCGCAATTCGGCGATGTCGAGCGTCATATCTTTCATCTTGCCGACCATGGAGTTCGTCACCGCGGCCATCTGCACGGTGATGGCGCTCATCTTCTCCATGCTGGTGATGGTCGCCAGCATGTCGTCGGCCTGCTTGAGCATGTCGGCCATCATGTCCTGCTGATACTTCTCGTTCATCTTCTGCGTGGTGCCCTGCATGCTGATCTGGAACGGGATCGAGGTGTGCTCGATCGGGGTTCCCTGCGGGCGGGTGATGGCCTGCACGCGGCCCACACCTTCGGTCCGGAAGATCGCCTTAGCGATCTTGTCGATCACCAGGAAGTCGGCGGAGTTGCGCAGATCGTGATCGCTCTCGATCAGCAGCAGTTCGGGATTCATCCGGGCCTGCGAGAAATGCCGGTCCGCGGCCGCGTACCCCTCATTCGCGGGCAGATCGGCCGGTAGATATTCACGGTCGTTGTAGTTGGTGTGATAGCCGGGCAGCGCCAGCAGACCCACCATGGTGATGGCGATGGTGCTGACCAGAACGGGGCCGGGCCAACGGACCACGGCCGCGCCGATCTTGCGCCAGCCGCGGGTCCGCATGGCGCGCTTGGGCTCCAGCACGTTGCCGAACTTGGTGACCACCGTGATGATCGCCGACCCGAGCGTCAACGCGACGAGCACCACGACCGTCATCCCGATCGCCAGCGGGATACCGAGGGTCACGAAGTAGGGCAGGTTCGTGAAGTGCAGACAGAATGTGGCGCCGGCGATGGTCAGACCCGAGCCGAGCACGACGTGTGCGGTGCCGTGGAACATCGTGTAGTACGCGGACTCTCGGTCCTCACCGTCGGAACGGGCCTCTTGATATCGGCCCAGGAGGAAGATCGCGTAGTCGGTGGACGCGGCGATGGCCAGCGTCACCAACAGGCTGGTGGCGAATGTCGACAGTCCGATGATCTCGTGATAGCCCAGGAAGGCCACCGCACCGCGGGCCGCCATCAGGGAGAGCATCACCATGAAGATGGTGACGATCATCGTGAGGAACGATCGGTAGATCAGCAGCAGCATCACGATGATGACGGTGAAGGTCAGCGCCTCGATCATCCGCAGGCTGCGATCGCCGGCGATCTGCTGATCCGCTTGCAGGGCAGCGGGTCCGGTGACGAACACCTTCAGGCCCGGCGGCGCCTGCATGTTGTAGACGATGTCCTGGACGGCGTCGATGGACTCGTTGGCCAGGGCCTCACCCTGGTTGCCCGCGGTATAGACCTGCACATAGGTGGACTGACCGTCGGCGCTCTGCGCGCCGGACGCCGTCAGCGGATCACCCCAGAAGTCCTGGATGTGCTGGACGTGTATCGGATCGGTCTCCAGTTTGGAGATCATCTCTTTGTAGAATTCGCGATCGGCTTCGTCGAGCTTGTGGTCGGCTTCCAGCACGATCATGATCGAACTGTCCGAGGTGAACTCCTCGAAGACGGAGCCGACCCGCTTGGTCGCGATCACCGACGGCGCATTCGACGGGCTCATCGAGACCGAGCGCATCTGCCCGACCTCTTCGAGCTGCGGCACGGCGACGTTGAGGAAGCCGATGATCACCACCCAGCCGATGATGATCGGCAAGGCCAGCGTGCGAACCCATTTGGCGATCCCACCGCGGTGTTGGGGCTTTGCCACCGGGAGGGCGTCGGTGCGGGGCTCGCTCGCCGCCTCGTTGTTGAACGTCATGCGCTCTTCACCAGGCAGTACGTGTGGGCGCCGACGCCGTCGACGGTGCGCTCATCCTTCACCTCGTCATCGACGGTGATCCGGCACGACAGCGTGCTGCCCGCGCCCTGACCGGAGATCGTCGGGAACACCGACGGCGCGGTGGTGCTCAGCGTGATCTCCCACGGCAGGGTGACATCGTCGGCCCGGACCGGGCGGGCGTCGAGGTCCATGTAGTTCACATTGGCCGTCGCGCCGGGCTCGCCCCAGACCTCGTACTTGACGATCTTCGGGTCGAACGGCTCGGTGTCATCGGAGGCGCTGTTCTCGGTCGAGATGTAGCCGGGGCCGGTTCCGAAGAAGGTGCGCACCCGCATCACGGTGAAGGTGGCCACCAGGACCACCGCGACGATCACCATGGGGATCCATATCCGCTTCAGAACGTTCACTGCTGGGATGCCATTCGCTCGTTGGCCTTTCATAACCGCGTGGGACGTTCTGAGTTCACTGCCGCGTGAACCTAGCCTCGCTAACCGACTGCGGCCAGGTTAGCCATACGGCTAAGCTAATACAAGTCGCACGGCTAGAAAATGTGACGCGGACTACTTTCCCACCGCATTGCGGTCGCCGACATGTCAAAGTGTCCGCAATGTCCTGGTCCGGGATGGCCGGTTTGCACCGGATTGCACACGATGGGAAGGGAGGGACCATATGGCCAAGCCGGTATCGCAGCGCGGATTCGCACGCGACCGCGTGATCGAGGCCTCGCTGTCCCTCTTCGCGGAACGCGGCGTGAACGGCACGTCGCTGCAGATGATCGCCGACCACCTCGGCGTCCGGAAGGCCGCGATCTACTACCAGTTCCACACCAAGGACGACATCGTGCTCGCCGTCGTCCGGCCCGTCTTCGACGATATGGCCCGACTCGTCAGGATCGCCGAGTCCATCACGTCCCCCGAGTCCCGCCGGGACGCGACCATCAGCGGCTTCGTCGAACTCGCCGTACGCCACCGCCGCATCGGGTCGTTGTTCTATGGGGACGCCGCGGTGATCTCACTCGTGCAATCGCATCAGGAGTTCGAGGACATCGCCGACAGCCTCCGCGAATTGCTCATCGGCGCCACCCATGACATCGGCACCCGCGTCGCGATCACGATGATCACGTCCGGGATCTTCGGCAGCATGGCCGAACCGCATCTGCAGGACGTCTCCGACGGCGAACTGCACCATGCGCTGCTCGACTGTGCCCAGAGTCTG
>JBPPMV010000334.1:0-5294 GCA_051306235.1 Mycobacterium sp.
CTGGACACCCCGGGTATCAGCTTCGGCGGCACCATGGCCCAATTCGCGATGGTCGCCATCATCGCGATCGGCCTCAACGTCGTTGTGGGACAGGCCGGTCTGCTCGATCTCGGCTACGTCGGGTTCTACGCGGTCGGTGCCTACACGGTGGCCCTGCTGACCAGTCCGGAGAGTCCGTGGAACCAGGTCGGCCCCGACGGCTTCTTCAGCACCCCCTGGGCGTGGCTGTCCTGTGTGCCGATCGCGATGGCCGTCACCGCACTGAGCGGGCTGATCCTCGGCACACCGACCCTGCGCCTGCGCGGTGACTATCTGGCGATCGTCACGCTGGGCTTCGGCGAGATCATCCGGCTGCTGGCCGACAACCTGTCTGATGTCACCAACGGTCCGCGCGGACTCAACGAGGTCGCGTTCCCGCACTTCCAGGAGAGCGAGCAGCACCCCGAAGGGGTGTTCTCGGTGTCGAACTCCGGGGGCGAGGCGAACTACGGAACCTGGTGGTTCTGGCTGGGTCTGGTGCTGATCATCGGCATCCTGCTACTCGTCGGCAACCTCGAGCGCAGCCGGGTGGGGCGCGCCTGGATCGCGGTCCGCGAGGACGAGGACGCCGCGGAAGTGATGGGCGTCAACGCCTTCAAGTTCAAGCTGTGGGCGTTCACCATCGGCGCGGCGATCGGCGGGCTGTCCGGTGCGCTGTACGCCGGTCAGGTGCAGTACGTCGCACCGCCGACGTTCAACATCATCAACTCGATGCTGTTCTTGTGCGCGGTGGTGCTCGGCGGGCAGGGCAACAAACTCGGGGTCATCCTGGGCGCGTTCATCATCGTGTACCTGCCCAACCGACTGCTGGGCGTGCACTTCCTCGGCGTCGACATGGGCAACCTTAAGTACCTGTTCTTCGGGTTGGCGCTGGTGGTACTGATGATCTTCCGGCCGCAGGGCCTGTTCCCGGCGCGGCAGCATCTGCTCACCTACGCCAAGTCTGCGCGTGAACTCTTGCGAAAGCAGCCGACCGATACGGAGCCGGTGAAATGACGCCGCCCGACCCCAAGGGTGATGAGAGTTTCGAGAACATCGCCGAGATCGCCTCGGTGCACCGCGAGATCAACGTCAGCGAGGGCGAAGTACTGCTCCAGACCAACGATCTCACCGTGCAGTTCGGTGGCCTGACGGCGCTGGATGCGGTCTCCTTCAACATCCGACGCGGGGAGATCCTCGGCCTCATCGGCCCGAACGGGGCAGGCAAGACCACCTGCTTCAACGCGATCACCGGTGTGTACCGGCCCAGTTCGGGCTCGGTGTCTTTCGACGGTGCGACGATCGGGCGGATCAAACGTCACCAGATCACCCGGCTCGGAATCGCCCGCACGTTTCAGAACATCCGACTGTTCGGCGAGATGACCGCGCTGGAGAACGTCATGGTCGGCACCGACGCGCGGCACCACACCTCGGTGCCGGGCGCCTTGTTCCGCTCGCCACGACACCGCCGCGAAGAGCGTTCGGCCATCGAGAGATCGGCTGCACTGCTGCACTTCGTGGGGATCGCGCACCGCGGTGAGGAAAAGGCCAAGAACCTGCCCTACGGTGATCAGCGCCGCCTCGAGATCGCCCGCGCGCTGGCCACCGAACCCAAGCTGCTGTGCCTCGACGAGCCGGCCGCCGGATTCAACCCCAGCGAGAAGTCCGCCCTCATCGAGCTGATCCAGAAGATCCGCGACGACGGTTACACCGTGCTGCTCATCGAACACGATATGCGGCTGGTCATGGGAGTGACCGATCGCATCGTGGTGCTGGAGTTCGGTCGTAAGATCGCCGACGGCCTGCCGGCCGAAATCCGCGAGGACCCCAAGGTCATCGCCGCCTATCTGGGAGTACCCGATGACGAACTCGCCTGAGGCCGACGATCGCCCGGTGCTGCTGGAAGTGCGTGACATCGTCGTGCAGTACGGCAGAATCCGTGCCCTGCACGGTGTCTCGCTGAAGGTGCACCAGGGTGAGCTGGTTACGCTGCTGGGCTCCAACGGTGCGGGCAAGACCACCATGATGCGGGCCATCTCGGGACTGTTGCCGCTGACCTCGGGTTCGGTGTGGTTCGACGGCAATGACATCGCCAAGGTCAAGGCGCACAAGAGGGTGACCGACGGTCTGATCCAGGCACCCGAGGGCCGGGGTGTGTTCCCCGGCATGACGATCATCGAGAACCTCGAAATGGGCTGCTACGGGCGGAAATTCCCGTCGAAGGCCGAACACGACGAAAAGCTCGACTGGGTGCTGACCACGTTTCCGCGACTTGCCGAACGACGCAACCAGGTCGGGGGAACGCTGTCCGGCGGTGAACAGCAGATGCTGGCGATCGGCCGTGCACTGATGGCGCGACCGAAGGTGCTGTTGCTCGACGAACCATCGATGGGTCTGGCACCGATGGTGATCTCGCAGATCTTCCGCATCATCTCCGAGATCAACAGCCAGGGCACCACGGTGCTGTTGGTGGAACAGAACGCCCAGCAGGCGCTGAGCCGGTCCGACCGCGCCTACATCCTGGAGACCGGCGAGGTCACCCGCACCGGAGTGGCACGGGACCTGTTGAACGACGACAGTATCCGGGCCGCCTACCTCGGCGTCGCTTAACCGCCCGCCACCAGATTCGGCGGGAGTTCACCGCCGGCGAAGATCTCGATCTGGCGCACCGCGACAGCCCACGCCCGCTCCGAGGCGCCCGTCGTGCTGCCGGCCACATGCGGTGTCAGCAGCAGGCCGGGAGCCGACCACAGCGGGTGCCCAGGAGGTAGCGGCTCGGGATCGGTGACATCCAGGGCGGCGCGCAACCGCCCCGAGGTCAGTTCGGCGAGCAGTGCATCGGTGTGCACCGCACCACCACGGCCGGCGTTGACCACCACCGCGCCGTCGGGCAGCTTGGCGAGGAACTCGGCATCGATGATGCGGTACGTCGCTGCTGTCGCGGGCAGCAACGAGACGACGATATCGGTGCTCGGCAGCAGCCCGGGCAGCTCGTCGAGTGCGCGCACGCCGGGTCGGGCGAGCCGTCCGACCAACGTCACCTCGGTCTCGAACGGCGCCAGTCGGGCCGCCAGATTCTCCGCCAGATCGCCCGCACCCAGCACCACGGCCCGTTTCCCGATCAGGGTGCCGGTGTACCGGGGACTCCAGCAGCCCACAGCCTGCTGCTCGGCGAAATAGGTGAGATCCCGGTAGATAGCGAGCAGCGCGCCGACCACCCATTCGGCCGACGAACCGCCATGTGCTCCACGTCCGTTCGACAGCAGCACACCCTCGGGCAGCAGCGGGAGCCACTGTTCGTAGCCGGCGTTGAGCGTCTGAATCAGCCGTAACTGCGGGAGGTCGGTGAACTTGGCGCCGGTGGCCTTGGCATTGTCGTGGTCAACGACAACCACCGTCGCGTCGGTGTGCTGAGCCGGCCATGGATCGCCGGGTTCGTAGCGAATCACCGCTGCGTGGGCCGATGCGCTGAGAGCTTTGACGCCGAGATCATCGGGCACGAGCACCTTCAGCGGTGTCTGAACGGTCAGCGCGGGCTCTTCTCGCCGGCCGTCACGGCGAAGGTCAGCCGATTCTCCCGCGCTGGGCATAGTCATGACGCCTCCCTCAGTTCTGGCGGGTTTTCTGCGCAACCAGGTATTGGGTTCGTTCATTCCCCGACACCATCGGTTGACCATTGGACACCGCCCGCGAAGGCCGCCTGACCACCTCTCGCCGAACGTCGAGTTGTCGTCGAGTCCCGGCAGGGATCTCGACAACAAGTCGACGTTGAGCGTCTACCTGGCGACGATCACTGAGGAGCCGTGGCCGAAGAGGCCTTGGTTGGCGGTGACGCCGACGGTGGCGCCTTCGACCTGTCGGCCGGTGGCTTGGCCTTTGAGTTGCCAGGATAGTTCGCAGACTTGGGCGATGGCTTGGGCGGGGATGGCTTCGCCGAAGCTGGCGAGTCCGCCGGAGGCGTTGACGGGGATGCGGCCGCCGATGGTGGTGGCTCCGGAGCGGAGCAGTTGTTCGGCTTCGCCTTTGGCGCAGAGGCCGAGGTGTTCGTACCAGTCGAGTTCCAGTGCGGTGGACAGGTCGTAGACCTCGGCCAGGGACAGGTCTTCGGGGCCGATGCCGGCCTCGGCGTAGGCGGCGTCGAGGATCTGGTCTTTGAACACCCGCTCGGGTCCGGGCACCACGGCGGTGGAATCGGTGGCGATATCGGGTAGTTCGGGCAGGTGCTGGGGGTATTGGGGGCTCTGCAGGCTGACTGCGCGTACCGAGGGCACGCCGGCCACGGAGCCGAGGTGTTTCTCGGCGAATGCTTTGGAGGCGACGATGAGGGCGGCGGCGCCGTCGGAGGTGGCGCAGATGTCGAGCAGGCGCAATGGGTCGGAAACCATGGGGGAGGCCAGCACGTCCTCGACGGTCGCTTCTTTGCGGTAGCGGGCGTTCGGGTTGTTCAGGCCGTGGCGGGCGTTCTTCACCTTGACGTTGGCGAAGTCTTCGAGGGTGGCGCCGTAGAGGTCCATGCGGCGGCGGGCCAGTAGTGCGAAGTAGACGGTGTTGGTGGCGCCGATGAGGTGGAAGCGTTGCCAGTCGGGGTCGTTGCGGCGTTCACCGCCGACGGGTGCGAAGAAGCCTTTAGGGGTGGTGTCGGCGCCGATGACCAGGGCGACATCGCAGAAGCCGGCCAGGATTTGGGCGCGTGCGCTCTGCAGGGCTTGGGATCCGCTGGCGCAGGCGGCGTAGCTGGAGGTGACGGGCACACCATTCCAGCCGAGTTTTTGGGCGAAGGTGGCCCCGGCGACGAAGCCGGGGTAGCCGTTGCGGATGGTGTCGGCGCCGGCGACGAGTTGGATCTGGCGCCAGTCCAGTCCGGCTTCGGCCAGGGCGGCGCGGGCGGCGACGACGCCGTATTCGGTGAAGTCGCGTCCCCATTTGCCCCAGGGGTGCATACCGGCGCCGAGGATGTATACGGGGTCCGGCGGGCCGGAGCGAAGCGACTCGGGGGATGTGGTGGCGCTCATTTGGCGATCCTCCAGGCGTGGGTGGTGCGGGTGACGCCGGCGTCGTCGGTGTAGAGCGCCATGGTGGTCAGTTCCATCGCCATGCCGACCTTCAGATCGGCGGCCAGGGTTCCTTCGACGACCTTGCCGAGCACGATCAGACCCTCGTCGGCCAGCTCGACTGCGGCGACGGCGAACGGCTCGAAAGGGTCCGGTGACGGGTACGGCGGGGGCGGGGCATACCGGTTCTCGGTGTAGCTCCACACCGTGCCGCGCCGGGAGAGC
>JBPPMV010000335.1:0-2737 GCA_051306235.1 Mycobacterium sp.
CACCCTCACCGTTTGACGCGTGAGCAGCGGCTGCAGACGCCGAAGATCTCGATGGTGTGACTGACATCGGTGAAACCGTTCTCGGCGGCGACCTCGTCGGCCCAGATTTCGGCGGCCCCGCCCTCGACCTCCACGGTGCTGCCGCAGATCCGGCACACCAGGTGATGGTGATGGTGGTCCGAGCACAGCCGGTACACCGATTCACCGGTGTCGGTGCGCAGGGTGTCGACCTGACCGGCGGTGGCCATGGACTGCAGCGTGCGATACACGGTGGTCAGCCCGATGCCCTCACCGCGCTTGCGGAGCTCGTCGTGCAGTTCCTGGGCGGAGCGAAAATCGGCGACGTCGTCGAGAAGCGCGGAGATGGCCGCGCGCTGCCGGGTCGAGCGCACTGCGGGGGTCATGCGTGATCCCGCTTCGCTTCTTGCTGAGAAATCATGCGTGATCCTCGGCAGCGTGGGTGACCGCGGCGACCACGATCTCGGCCAGGTGATGGTCGACGAGGCGGTACATGACCTCGCGGCCGCTGCGTTCGCCGGCGACCACACCGGCCGATTTCAGGATCCGCAAGTGCTGGCTGACCAGCGGCTGCGGCACCTCCAGCGCGTCGACGAGTTCGTGCACGCAGCGCTGCGATTCGCGCAGTTGCAGCACGATCGCGATGCGCAGGGGTGCGGCGAGTGCGCGCAGCAGATCGCCCGTGACGTCCAGGATCTCCCGGGCTGGCAGCTCGGGGAACGGCTCACTGGCATGCTCGTGTTCATGACCGGTAGTGGAAACGGTTTTCATTATGGTGTCAGATTACATGCACGTCTGCGCATGTCAATGGTTGGTCGGGGACTCCGCGCCCCCGGTGTCGCGGTCTCATCGCTACGCTGTTGACCCGTGGCATCCCTCATCGACACCGTTGCAAACCTGGCGAAACGCCGTGGCCTCGTCTATCAATCGGGCGAGATCTACGGCGGTACGAAGTCCGCCTGGGATTACGGTCCGCTCGGGGTGGAGCTCAAGGAGAACATCAAGAAGCAGTGGTGGCGCTCCGTGGTCACCAGCCGTGACGATGTCGTCGGCCTGGACTCGGCGATCATCCTGCCCCGCCAGGTGTGGGTGGCCTCCGGTCACGTCGCGGTGTTCAACGACCCGCTCGTCGAGTGTCTGAACTGTCACAAGCGCCACCGGCAGGATCATTTGCAGGAGAACTACGCGGCCAAGAAGAGCACTCGAGATTCCGCCGTTGATCCCGATGCCGTCGCGATGAGCGAGATTGTCTGCCCGGACTGCGGCACCAAGGGGCAGTGGACCGAACCGCGCGATTTCAACATGATGCTCAAGACCTACCTGGGCCCGATCGAGTCCGAGGACGGACTGCACTACCTGCGGCCCGAGACCGCGCAGGGCATCTTCGTCAACTTCGCCAACGTGGTGACCACCTCGCGCCGCAAGCCCCCGTTCGGTATCGGCCAGATCGGCAAGAGCTTCCGCAACGAGATCACCCCGGGCAACTTCATCTTCCGGACCCGCGAGTTCGAGCAGATGGAGATGGAGTTCTTCGTCGAGCCCTCGACGGCGCCGGAGTGGCACAAGTACTGGATCGAGACCCGGCTGAAGTGGTACACCGACCTTGGCATCGACCCGGAGAATCTCCGGCTCTACGAGCACCCGCTGGAGAAGCTGTCGCACTACAGCGCGGGCACCACCGATATCGAGTACAAGTTCGGCTTCTCCGGGAGCCCGTGGGGTGAGCTGGAAGGTATCGCCAACCGGACCGATCACGATCTGTCCAGCCACGCAAAGGCTTCCGGTGCAGACCTGTCGTTCTACGACCAGGGTGCCGACACCCGTTACGTGCCGTATGTGATCGAGCCGGCGGCCGGCCTGACCCGGTCGCTGATGGCGTTCCTGGTCGATGCCTACACCGAGGACGAGGCCCCCAACGCCAAGGGCGGTGTGGACAAGCGCACCGTGCTCAAGCTCGACCCGCGGCTGGCCCCGGTGAAGGCGGCGGTGCTCCCGCTCTCACGCCACGCCGACTTGTCGCCCAAGGCAAAGGATCTCGCCGCCGAACTGCGACAGAGCTGGAACGTCGAGTTCGACGATGCCGGCGCCATCGGCCGGCGTTACCGTCGCCAGGACGAGATCGGCACCCCGTTCTGCGTCACGCTGGACTTCGACTCGCTCGACGATCACGCGGTGACCATCCGCGAGCGCGACGCCATGACCCAGGAGCGCGTCGCCATCTCGGAGGTGTCGAACTACCTCGCCGTGCGGTTGAAGGGCTGCTAGGTCCTTTCCTTTTCTTCTCCGCGAGCGTGCGTGTCTGCGGCCGACACACCGTCGTCGAGCCAGAGTTTGTGCACGCTCGCGGGGAAGCAGGCTATCCACAATCGCCGATTGATCCACAATTTCGCCGACGGGGAGCGCTGACGCCGGCAAGCTGACCGACTATCGATGGTATGTCTGATGATGTCGATAGCTTGTTCGGCCGGCAAGGCGGTGTCGCGACCAGCGGCCAATTGCTGAACTTGTTGAGCCGCAGCCAGCTCGACACCAGGATCCGCACCGGCGAGTTGATCAAGGTGTGGCCCGGGGTGTACTCGGGTGACGAACCGGACAATCTCACCCGGCTGCACGGCCTGGATCTCCGGGCGGGTGGGCCCGTCGCGATCTGCCTGGGAACTGCCGCCGCGGCGTACGGTTTCGATACCGAAGACGTCGTCGATCTGCACGTGCTCAACCC
>JBPPMV010000336.1:0-3810 GCA_051306235.1 Mycobacterium sp.
GCACCCAGTTCCGGTAGCACCCGCTGGAAGTCGGCCTCATCCTTCGCGCGTCGGTGCTTCGCCTTGAACAACAAGGCCACCTCAGGGAGGACGTACGGGATACTGTCGCCGGTTCGTAGGATCAGCTCGTCATACGTCAGGGTGATCGCGGGGTCCCGGCGGCAGACCCAGCGCTCATCGATATGGGGTTCGCGGAAAACATCCAGGCGGTAGGTGCCGGTTGCCGGTTCGCGCAGCCAGGTCTGAAAGTGCTTTTCGAACTGCCCCGGATACTGCCAGATCCGTCCATCGCCGACGACATCCCACTCGTAGCCGGGGAGCGCCGCGGCGATCTCGTCGAATCCTGCTGCAGGCACGGCGATCTCGATATCGTCGTGTGCTCGGGTTACCTCGCCGACGAAGAGGTCCAGCGCCCATCCGGCGACCACGCACCACGGTGCGCTGATGGCCGAGAGCCGGTACGCGACCTCGGCCGGGCTCCATGCATCCCAGCGATCGTCGATTGCCTCGGACGAAACAGCCTCTCCCCCGTCATCTTTTATGTTGTTGCCCCCGCCGAAACTGAAAGTGCGGTCCCATCCGCCGCGCGTCGCGCGCCGCGGATGAAACCGCACCATCAAGCGTCACAGCCCTACAACATGCAGCTGACGCAACCCTCCACCTCAGTGCCCTCGAGTGCCATCTGGCGCAGCCGGATGTAGTACAGCGTCTTGATTCCCTTGCGCCAGGCGTAGATCTGCGCCTTGTTGACCTCGCGGGTGTCGGCGGTGTCCTTGAAGAACAGCGTCAGGCTCAGCCCCTGATCCACATGCTGGGTGGCGGCGGCGTAGGTGTCGATGATCTTCTCGTAGCCGATCTCATACGCATCCTGGTAGTACTCCAGGTTGTCGTTGGTCAGGTACGGCGCCGGGTAGTAGGCGCGACCGATCTTGCCTTCTTTGCGGATCTCGATCTTCGACGCAACCGGGTGGATCGAGCTCGTCGAATGGTTGATGTAGCTGATCGAGCCGGTCGGCGGCACCGCCTGCAGGTTCTGGTTGTAGATGCCGTGGGTCTGCACCGACTCCTTGAGCTTCTTCCAGTCGTCCTGGGTCGGGATGCGGATCCCGGCGTCGGCGAACAACGAGCGCACCTTCTCGGTGGCCGGCTCCCACACCTGGTCGGTGTACTTGTCGAAGAACTCGCCCGAGGCGTACTTCGACTTCTCGAAGCCGCCGAAGCTCCGACCGCGTTCGATCGCAATGGAATTCGACGCCCGCAGTGCGTGGTAGAGCACCGTGTAGAAGTAAATGTTGGTGAAGTCCACACCCTCTTCGGACCCGTAGTGAACCCGTTCCCGGGCCAGGTAGCCGTGCAGGTTCATCTGCCCGAGGCCGATGGCGTGCGAGTCGTTGTTGCCCTGCTCGATCGAGGGCACCGACCAGATGTGGGTCTGGTCGCTGACCGCGGTGAGCGCGCGGATCGACACCTCGATGGTCTGCGCGAAGTCCGGCGAGTCCATTGCCTTGGCGATGTTCAGCGAGCCCAGGTTGCACGAGATGTCCTTGCCCACCTTGGCGTAGGACAGGTCCTCGTTGAACTCCGACGGTGTGGACACCTGCAGGATCTCCGAGCACAGGTTGCTGTGGGTGATCTTGCCGTGAATCGGGTTGGCGCGGTTCACCGTGTCCTCGTACATGATGTACGGGTAGCCGGACTCGAACTGCAGCTCGGCCAGCGTCTGGAAGAACTCGCGCGCCTTGACCTTGGTCTTGCGGATCCGTGCGTCGTCGACCATCTCGTAGTACTTCTCGGTGACCGAGATATCGGCGAACGGCACACCGTAGACGCGCTCGACGTCGTACGGCGAGAACAGGTACATGTCCTCGTTCTTCTTGGCCAGCTCGAAGGTGATGTCCGGGATCACCACGCCCAGCGAGAGCGTCTTGATCCGGATCTTCTCGTCGGCGTTCTCCCGCTTGGTGTCCAGGAACCGGAAGATGTCGGGGTGATGCGCGTGTAGGTACACCGCACCGGCACCTTGGCGCGCTCCGAGCTGATTGGCGTAGGAGAACGAGTCCTCCAGCAGCTTCATGATCGGGATGACGCCCGAGGACTGGTTCTCGATGTTCTTGATCGGCGCGCCGTGCTCACGAATGTTGGTGAGCAGCAACGCGACTCCGCCGCCGCGCTTGGACAGCTGCAGGGCGGAGTTGATGGAGCGCCCGATGGACTCCATGTTGTCCTCGATGCGCAGCAGGAAGCACGACACCGGCTCGCCGCGCTGCTTCTTGCCCGAGTTGAGGAAGGTCGGGGTGGCCGGCTGGAACCGTCCGTCGATGATCTCGTCGACCAGCTTCTCGGCCAGATCCGTGTCACCGGCCGCCAGTGTCAGGGCCACCATGACCACGCGGTCCTCGAAACGCTCCAGGTAGCGCTTCCCGTCGAAGGTCTTCAACGTATAAGAGGTGTAGTACTTGAACGCTCCCAGGAAGGTCGGGAACCGGAACTTCTTGGCGAAGGCGCGGTCGACCAGCGACTTCACGAAGTTGCGGGAGTACTGGTCGAGCACCTCACGCTCGTAGTAGTTCTCCTTGACCAGGTAATCGAGTTTCTCGTCCTGGTTGTGGAAGAACACCGTGTTCTGATTGACGTGCTGCAGGAAGTACTGGTTGGCGGCTTCCCGGTCCTTGTCGAACTGGATGTTGCCATCTTTGTCGTACAGGTTCAGCATCGCGTTGAGCGCGTGGTAGTCGGTCTCCCCCGGGAGCGCATGAACGCCGGTGTTTACAGGCTCTGCAGCTGTGACGGTTGGTGGCACGTCTGTTCCTTCCAAAAGTCTTCCAAGCCCGCACGCACCGATTCCACGTCGTCCGGGGTTCCCATGAGTTCGAAACGGTAGAGGTAGGGCACGCTGCACTTGGCGGACACCACATTGCCCGCGTAGGCGAATTCCTCACCGAAGTTGTTGTTGCCCGCGGCGATGACGCCGCGGATCAACGACCGGTTGTGTTCGTTGTTCAGAAAAGCGATGACCTGCTTGGGGACGTAGCCCCCACTGTTGATATCTGGTGAGACTTTGCCGCCACCGTAGGTGGGTAGGACGAGCACGAACGGCTCATCGACCTCGATGCGGCCGTGCAGCGGGATCCGGGTCACGTGGTCGGCGGGAAAGCCCAGCTTCTGCACAAAGCGGTGGGTGTTCTTCGACACGCTGGAGAAGTACACGAGATGACTCATATCCCCTCCTCGCTGTCCCGGGGTCCGCGGTGTGTCAGGCCGTGACGGCGTCGGCGCCGACGAGTGCCTTGATGCGGTCCGGGCGGAAGCCCGACCAGTGCTCGTTGCCGGCGACCACCACGGGCGCCTGCAGGTATCCGAGCGCCATGACGTAGTCCCGGGCTTCGGCGTCGAGGCTGATGTCGACCTTCTCGTAGGCGACACCCGCCTTGTCCAGCGCCTTGTAGGTGGCGTTGCACTGCACGCACGCGGGCTTGGTGTACACGGTGACGGTCATCTGCGGTACGGCTCCTGTGTGGTGTGGGAGGGATTGTGAAGAGTTATGTACGTGGGACCGGGCAACTGACCGGATAGAGCTTTCCTCTTAGTTTCAGCGGACCGCGGGCCCCGGAAATTCCGGATCTCGGAAGCCGAATTCATTGTGCACGGGGGTACCGACACCTTCTGTTTCCAACTCCGTCTGACTCCCTGAGCGATGGGGCCTCGCGGTCCGTCAGACACTACACCTAGTGGCCGACAAACCGAACAGATACAAGATGTTCTGAACAACATTCATGGAATTCCCTGGTCGTAACCGCTTGGACACGTCCG
>JBPPMV010000337.1:0-2806 GCA_051306235.1 Mycobacterium sp.
GGCGCTGCGGGCGCCGGAGCTGCGGGGGCGGGTGCCTGTGCGGCAGGTGCCTGAGCTGCGGGTGCCGGAGTTACGGGCGCGGCGACGGGGGCTGCGGGTGCCGGAGCGGGCGGCGCAGGCGGGGCCTGCGGTGCCGGCTTCGGGCCGGGCTTGGGTCCGCCGCCGGACGATGCTGCCGGCTTGCCGGGCGCCTTGGGCGCCGGTCCGTCAGCGGGGGCGGATTTTGCGCCGCCGAATGCTTCGCGCAGACGGCGTGCCACGGGGGCTTCCACCGTCGATGACGCTGATTTCACGAACTCGCCTTGCTCACCGAGCCGAGCGAGAACTTCCTTACTGGTGACACCGAGTTCTTTAGCCAACTCGTGCACGCGGGCCTTACCTGCCACTACTTCTCCTCATTCGGAGGCGACAGCGGTGGTGGGGCCGCGCCTCGGGTTTAGCTATGACGCATGGTCATCGGGACTTCACGGTGTGCTCATGTTCTTCGCTACCTGTTCTCTTGCCGGTGGGCCGGATCCGTCAACGTCCCGATGGGCGATGACGTACTCGACCACCGCGGATGTGTCCGGTGAACCGGTGATGCGCAACGCTCGAACGAACGCCCGCCGCCGGAGTGCTGCATCCAGACACTGCTGGTCGGGATGCAACCATGCACCCCGCCCCGGCAGGTTACCCGCTGCATCGACGGTCACGGCGCAATTGCCGGGCCCGTCGGGTACAGCGGCCACTCGAAGCAGTTCGACGGCCAGTTCTCGCTTTCGACATCCCACACACGTCCGCACCGGTCCATCTGGGCTCCGATGCGCACGAGCCGGGATTACCGAAGTCTCGCGCTGGATCACGGTTCAGTCTACCGTCACTGTTCGCGCAGACAGAATCGCGTGTCGGGGTCTACCTACCAACGCCCCGCCGACGTCTCACTCAACGCCGGGATCGGGCGCCGCATCGCTGCGGATATCGATGCGCCAGCCGGTGAGCCGAGCCGCCAACCTCGCGTTCTGCCCTTCCTTGCCGATGGCAAGCGACAGCTGGAAGTCGGGCACGACGACCCGGGCCGCCCGGGTGCTCTCGTCGATGACGGTGACCGAGACCACCTTCGCCGGCGAGAGCGCATTGGCCACGAAGCGCGACGGGTCCTCATCGAAGTCGATGATGTCGATCTTCTCGCCGGACAGCTCGCTCATCACGTTGCGCACGCGCTGACCCATCGGGCCGATGCAGGCGCCCTTGGCATTGAGCCCGGAAACCCGCGATGCGACGGCGATCTTGGACCGGTGACCGGCCTCGCGCGCCACCGCGACGATGTCCACCGATCCGTCGGCGATCTCGGGCACCTCAAGGGCGAACAGCTTGCGCACCAGGTTCGGGTGCGTGCGGGACAGCTCGATCTTGGGTTCGCGCGCACCCCGGGACACCCCGATGACGTAACAGCGCAGGCGATCCCCGTGCTCGTAGCCCTCACCGGGCACCTGCTCGGCGGGCCGGATCATGCCATCGGAGCCCTTGGCCTCGGTGCCCACCCGGACCACGACATTGCCGCGGGTGTTCTCCCGGGCGTCACGCTGCACGACGCCGCCGACGATATCGCCCTCGCGCGCCGAGAACTCGCCGTACATCCGCTCGTTCTCGGCGTCACGCAACCGCTGCAGGATCACCTGGCGCGCGGTGGTCGCCGCGATACGGCCGAATCCGTCTGGGGTGTCATCCCATTCGTTGATCAGGTTGCCATCGTCGTCGGTTTCCCTGGCCATCACCTTGACCACACCGCTCTTGCGGTCGACGTCGATGCGCGCATCGGCCTCGTGACCCTCGGTGTGCCGATATGCGGTCAGCAACGCGGATTTGATGGTGTCCACGACGATATCTACCGAGATCCCCTTCTCGGATTCGATGGCGTGTAACGCTGCCATGTCGATATTCACGCTTCGTCCCCCTTTCCAGTCTGCTCGGCTAATTCCAACTCACGCCGGTTTGGCGGTGAAAATTCTACTTGCACAAGCGCTTTGACAATTTCGCCGATCGGGGTCGGGCGCAGCACCAGCTCCTTGCCCACCGCGACGACGAGGTGCACCACACCGTCGTCGGTCAGCCCCACCCGGCCGGTCACACTCGTCCCGTCGGTCAGCTCGACGTCGACCTTGCGGGTCCGGGCCCGGCGAAAGTGCTTCTCCGAGGTCAACGGTCGGTCCACACCGCGCGAGGTCACCTCGAGTACATAGGGCGTCTCGTCATCGTCGATCTCGTCCAGCGCCGCCGATGCCACCCGCGACAGCGTCGCGATCGCATCCAGATTGAGCCCGGTCTCCGAATCGGCCACCACGGTGATCCGCGGCGGGCGACCGGCGCCGATCAGCACATCTTCGAGTTCATAGCCCGCCTGCGTGAATTCACCCTCGAGAAGCTCGATCACCTGCTCGCGCGACGGAAGTGATGCCACGGTGAGCTCCTCATCTTGAGTTGTGCGGA
Source organism: Mycobacterium sp. (assembly GCA_051306235.1). GTDB lineage: Bacteria > Actinomycetota > Actinomycetes > Mycobacteriales > Mycobacteriaceae > Mycobacterium. Next base: position 2,467 of record JBPPMV010000337.1, read on the forward strand.
CAAAGCCCCGATCGACCCGACCGGAGAATCAAGTACCAAACGATACGCCAGGCGCGACGCGTCAATCACCAAACGACCGGCGCACCCGAACATGGCAGGATGTGGGCGTGCCGAGTGCCCCGCCCACCCTGAATCGGCGCAGCCTGTTGGTCGCCGCACTGCCCGCGGCACTGGCCCTGGGCCTGCTCACCGGGGCCACCGCGTGCTCCCCCGCGCCCCCGCCGGCCGACCTCGCCGACCTCCGTACGCAGTTCGACCGCGCCCATGCCGACAGCCTGCTGGCCGGTGAGGCCGCCACCGCCGCCAAACCGCCCATGGTCGCCACGCTGACCGCCATCGC
>JBPPMV010000338.1:0-9223 GCA_051306235.1 Mycobacterium sp.
TTGTCACCGGCGTGGGCGCTGCACACGATGCGTCGGGCGATGAGGCCGGCGATCTGCACGGCGACGATGTCCACCCCGTCTTCGGTGCGTAACCACAAGCTGTTGCGCTCGTTGTCCTCGCTGGCGGTGTCCTTGTCCGCGGACAGGAACTTGCCCGGGCGGTGCTGCACGGCGATGACCTGCCCGGCCACCGGTGCCCGCTGCACGTGCGCGTCGAAGATCGACAGGAAGATGCTGATCCGCTTCATCGGGGCATCGCCGAGGCCGAGTTCGGCCGGCGGCACCGCGGTGTCCAACAGGGTGACCAGTCCGTCGGCCGGGGCCACGACGACGCCGGGCCTGCTCGGCGGCACCCGGGGCGGATGCCGGAAGAACAGTGCACTGAAACTTGCGGCACCGAGACCGGTGTTGCGCAGCCATCGGTGGTTGCGGCCGGCGGCCGCCAGACCCAGCCCACCGGCGATGAACGGCAGGCCGGCCGGGTGTAACGGAGGGACGGTGGAACGGACGAGTTCGATGAAGCGTTGCGCTTCTGAGCGGTCGTCATCGGGTGATCGCGCAGGTCTGGCCATATTGGCTCCCGATTCTACGTGGGGTCAGGTAGTCGACAGGTCCCACACGTCGACCTGTGACCCGGCGGCCACCTTGTCGACACCTGACGGGATGTCCAGCAGGCAGTTCGATGAGGCCAGCCAGCGCAGGTGATGCGAGGCCGGCGGCCCGTAACTGGTGACGATGTCTCCCGTGAGCACACCCCGGCGGAACTGGCGTTTGCCGGCCGGGGAGGTCAGGTCCTCGGCGAGGGTGGCGGTGATGCGCGGGCGATCGGCGGGCAGCCCCATCGCCGCGCGCAGCGGCGGCCGCAGGAACACCTCGAAGGACACCAGCGCGCTGACCGGGTTGCCGGGCAGCGTGACGATCGGGGTCCCGGAGACATGCCCGCAGCCCTGCGGCATGCCGGGCTGCATGGCCACCTTGACGAATTCGACCTGCCCGCCCAGTGCGTCCTTGACCACCTCGTAGGCGCCCGCACTCACCCCGCCGGTGGTGATGATCAGATCGGCCTGCCCGGCGTGGGCGTCCAGTGCGGCCCGGAAGGAGTCGACGTCATCGCCGACCATCGTCGAGGCGATCACCTCGGCGCCCGCGTCGCGCACGGCGGCGGCCAGCATGACGGCATTGGACTCGTAGATCTGCCCGGGCTGCAGCGGCACTCCGGGCTCGACAAGTTCCGAACCCGTCGACATCACCAGGACCCGGGGCCGCGGCAGCACGCTCACCTCGGCCAGGCCCAGTGCGGCCACCAGGCCCAGCGCGGCCGGGCCGAGTCGCTGACCGGCCTGTAGGACCGTCGTGCCCGCGGCGACATCCTCCCCGGCACGCCGGATGTGCTGCCCGTCCCTGGTGGCGGCGCGGATCTGCACCTGCGCGGCGCTGGTTGCGAAATCAGCGTCCGTGGACTCGACGGGTACCACCGTGGTGGCGCCCAGCGGTAGCGGCGCACCCGTCATGATCCGTTGTGCGGTACCGGGTTTCAGCGGTTGGGTGTCGGTGCGGCCGGCCGGGATGTCATCGGCCACCGGTAGCGTGACCGGGCTCTCGGCGCTGGCGGCGGAGATATCGGTGGCCAGTACGGCGAATCCGTCCATCGCCGAGTTGTCGAAACCGGGCAGCGATACCGCGGCCACCACATCGGCGGCCAGCACCAGGCCCAGGGCATCGCCCGGCGCCGGCGTCACCGCCGGGCGGGCGTGCAGCAGGGCGGCGATGACCTGCTGATGTTCCTCGACGGAACGCATCAGAGCGGGAACGTCACGCCGGTCAGTTCCTCGGACACCGTCCACAGTCGCTGCTGGATACCGGTGTCATGGGACTGCGCGCTGGAGGTCACCAGCTGCGGATGTCCGACGATACCCATGGCGGCGACCGGGAAGGCCGGCCCGTAGTACTGCCCGCCGCGCACGGCTGGGTCGGTGGCGGCACGCAGCGTGGCCAGCGCGCCGACCAGTGGCGTGTTGGTGACCAGGCCGGCCACCGTGTTGAAGCCGGGCAGGTTGTGACCGGGGGTGTGGCGCATGAGTTCGGTGTTGGAGACGCCGGGGTGGGCGGCCACCGACAGAGTGTTCTTGCCGGCCAGGCGCCGATTCAGGTCGTAGCTGAACATCAGGTTGGCCAGCTTGGACTGGCCGTAGGCCGCGACCCGGTTGTACTTGGTGTGCTCCCACTGCAGATCGTCGAAGTGGATGGCGGCCTGATTGCGGTGCGCAATGCTGGCCAGTGCAACGACCCGCGAATTCTCCACGGGCAGAATGTTTTCCAGCAACAGCCCGGTGAGTGCGAAGTGGCCGAGGTGGTTGGTGCCGAACTGCAGCTCGAAACCGTCGGCGGTGGTCTGCTTTGGCGGGTACATCACCCCGGCGTTGTTGATCAGCAGATCGATGCGCGGGTGGTCGGTCTTGAGCTGCTCGGCCGCGGTGCGGACGGACTGCAGCGAGCCCAGGTCGAGGGCGACGACCTTGAGGTCGGCCTTCGGCGCGGTGGCGCGGATCTTGGACGCGGCCTGCTCGCCCTTGGCGGTATCGCGCACCGCGATGACGACCTGTGCGCCGCGCTCGGCGAGCACGCGGGCCGTCTCGTAGCCGAGGCCGGTGTTGGCACCCGTGACGATTGCGACCCGTCCGGACTGGTCGGGGACATCTGATTCGGTCCATTTCTGGCTCATGCCTAGAACATACGGTCCCGGACCGCCATGCTCGAGTGATGGGTGTACCTGTGCTGATGGCCGAACCCGCCTATCCACCCAGTCGAAGCGCACCGCTGGTATGGGCGCTGGGTGCGGCGATTCCGTGGCTGACCTTCGCCTTTGGCCAGGTGATCTGGTTCGTCCTGGACGGCCGGATGCCGTGGTTGCACGTGGGCGTCGCGGCCGCCACGGCGCTGGGCACCTTGGTGTCGGTGGTCATCGCCCCGATCTGGCGCTACCGGGTGCACCGATGGGAGATCAGCCCGCAGGCGGTGTTCACCCGCACCGGCTGGCTGGTGCAGGAACGCCGCATCGCGCCGATATCGCGGGTTCAGACCGTCGACACCTACCGGGGGCCGCTGGACCGGTTGTTCGGCCTGTCGAACGTGACGGTGACGACGGCGTCCTCGGCCGGTGCGGTGCGCATCGTCGCGCTCGACGTGGCCGTCGCCGATCGGGTGGTCGCGCAGTTGACCGATATCGCGGCCCTCGGCGGCCACGATGCGACATGACCGCGATACGACGTGAGTGAGTGGCAACGGCTTTCGCCCCGCATGCTGCTGGTGCACCCGGTCCATGAGGTGCTCAACCAGTTGCCGCTGCTGGTCGGTGCGATCGTCCTGGGGTCGGCCACCCAGAATCCGGTGTGGTCGCTGATCGGCGTCGCGTTCATCGTGGTGCTGGGTGTGGCCCGCTGGTTCACCACCAGCTACCGCATCGACGACCGTGACGTCGCGTTGCGCACCGGCGTGCTCAGACGCAACGAACTATCGGTGCCGCGCAACCGGATCCGCTCGGTGCAGACCGAGGCGCGGCTGCTGCACCGGATGCTGGGGCTCACCGTGCTTCGGGTCAGTACCGGGCAGGAAGCCAAGGGCGACAACGCCTTCGAGCTTGATGCAGTGCGTTCCGAACAGGTCACGCAATTGCGCGCCACATTGCTCGGCGAGCAGCAGGACACGGTCACCCCCGAGGGGCGGCTGCTGGCGTCGTGGAAACCGTCCTGGTTGCGCTACAGCCCGCTGAGCTGGTCGGGCCTGCTCACCATCGGCGCCGCTCTGGGCCTGTCCTATCAGGCCGGATTCGGGGATGTGCTCGGCGAGTGGATCATCGCGTTCGGCAGTCCGGCACTGGTGGCCGGCGTGCTGCTGGCCGGGGTGGTGCTCGCGGTGGGGCGGTCGCTGCTGACCTATGGGAATCTGGTGCTGACGCGCCGCGCCGACACCCTCAATCTGGTGCACGGGCTGCTGCGGGTGCGCGAACACACCTACGATCTGCGCCGGTTGCGCGGCGGCACCCTGCGGGAACCGCTGTTGGTGCGGGCGGTGGGCGGTGCCCGGCTGGATGCCGTGATGACCGGTGTCGGCGGCGCGGGGGAGTCCTCGCTGCTGTTGCCGCCGTGCCCGGCGCCGACGGCAGGCGCGGTGTTGACCGAGCTCACCGGTGAACCTGCCGTGGTGACCGGCGCCCTGGTGCCCCACGGACCAGCCGCGGTGCGGCGACGCTGGGTGCGGGCGCTCGCGCTGCCGGTGCTGATCGCCGCGGTGCTGCCGTTCACCCCGGCGCCGGTATGGGCCTGGGCGGTGTGGGCCGCGCTGGCGGTGGCCTGCGCGGGACTGGCGGCCGACCGGGTGCGTGCGCTGGGGCACCGGGTCGACGCGCGCTGGCTGGTGACCCGCGCGGGCAGCATCGAGCGCCGACGGGACTGCGTGCAGACCGCAGGCATCATCGGATGGACGGTGCGCCAGACCTTTTTCCAGCGACGGGCCGGGGTGGCGACCCTGGTGGCGGCCACCGCCGCGGGCACGAAACGGTATGTGCTGATCGACGTGCCTGCCGATCTGGCGTGGACGGTGGCGGCGACGGCATCCCCGTGGGTCGCAGACAGCCGGTGGTGCGAATAGTCTCGCTGCATGGCAATCGGTGGAGTGCTCTTCGATATCGACGGGGTTCTGGTGACCTCGTGGCAGCCGATCGAGGGTGCCGCCCGGACACTTCAGGTGCTGGCGGACAACCAGATTGCGCGGTCCTACCTGACCAACACGACCACCCGTACCCGCACCCAGATCGCCGATCTGCTGAGCGCTGCGGGTATGTCGGTCAGCCCCGATGAGGTGATCACCGCAGCCGCGCTGACCGCCGACTACGTCCGCGACCGGTATCCGGGCGCCCGATGTTTCCTGGTCAACAGCGGACAGATCGCCGAGGACATGGCGGGGGTGGATATCGTCTACTCCGCCGATGTGACCGGCACGGGCGCCCCCGAGACCCCCGATGTGGTGCTGCTGGGCGGGGCTGGGCCCGAGTACAACCACCTCACGCTGTCGTGGGTGTACGACTGGATGGCCCAGGGTGTTCCGGTGGTGGCCATGCACCGCAGCACCGCGTGGACCACGACCGACGGTCTGAGGGTGGACACCGGCATGTACCTGCTCGGCATGGAGTCCACTTCGGGACGCAAGGCCACCGCCGTCGGCAAGCCGGCGCCGGAGGGCTTCCTGTCGGCGGCCAACCTGTTGGGGGTGAATCCCGATGAGATGCACATGGTCGGCGATGACCTCAACAACGATGTGCTGGCCGCGCAGGTGGTCGGTATGACGGGCGTGCTGGTGCGCACCGGAAAGTTCCGGCAGAACACGTTGGATCGTTGGGCCGCAGACGAATTCGCCATGCAACCCAACCATGTCATCGAGTCGGTGGCCGATCTCCCCGAGCTGCTGGGACTATGACTGCCGCGATGAGCTGACACCGCGCACGGCGTCGATCCGGGCCTTGATCTGATCGCCGGTGGCCGCCGCCAGCGGTGGGCCGCCGCACTTCTCGCGTAGCTCCTTGTGGATCTGCCCGTGCGTCTTGCCGGTGCGGTGATGCGCGATCGACACCAGGGTGTTCAGCTCGCGACGCAATTCCTGCAGCTGGCCGTGGGTGGTCCGCGGTGCGGGCAGCCCGGCGGCGCCGGCCGCGGCCGTCCGCTTCTGCAGCTGCTCGTCCTGGCGGCGGCTCAGCAGATCGCGCATCTGGCCGGCGTCCAGCAGGCCGGGGATGCCGAGATAGTCGGCCTCCTCGTCGCTACCGGCTGCGGCCGCGGTACCGAACGACGAACCGTCGAAGATCACCTGATCGAGTTCGGCATCGGCGCCCAGGGACTCGAAACCCCGGTCCTGATCGGTCTTTTCATCCTTGGTCTTGTTCGCGTCCTCGAGCAGTGCATCCTCGAGGCCGTCGGTTTCGCGGTGCGGTTTGCCCAGCACATGGTTGCGCTGGGCCTCGAGTTCACTGGCCAGCTGCAGCAGGTTGGGCACCGAGGGCAGGAAGATGCTGGCCGTCTCACCGGCCTGCCGGCTGCGCACGAACCGGCCGATCGCCTGCGCGAAGAACAGCGGGGTCGACGCGCTGGTGGCGTAGACACCGACGGCCAGCCGCGGCACGTCCACACCCTCGGAGACCATTCGCACCGCGACCATCCACGGCGCGGACGACTCGGAGAACTCCGAGATGCGGCTGGACGCGGTCGGGTCATCGGAGAGCACCACGGTCGGGACCTGACCGGTGATGGTGGTCAGCAGTTTGGCGTAGGCGCGGGCGGTCGTCTGGTCGGAGGCGATGATCATGCCGCCGGCATCGGGGACGTGTGCGCGCTTCTGCTCCAGGCGCCGGTGGGCCGCGGCGATGACCGCGGGCATCCACTGACCCTCGGGGTTCAGTGCGGTACGCCAGGCCCGCGCGGTCTGTTCGGCGTTGAGCGGCTCGCCCAGCCGCGCCGCGTGTTCCTCGCCGGCGCTGTCGCGCCAGCGTGCCTCGCCCGAGTAGGCCATGAACACCACCGGGCGCACCACGCCGTCGGCCAGCGCCTCGGAATAGCCGTAGATGTGGTCGGCCTTCGAGCGCTGGAAACCCGCGCCATCGGTCTCGTAGGTGACGAACGGGATGGGGCTGTCATCACTGCGGAACGGGGTCCCGGTCAGCGCGAGCCGTCGGGTGGCGTCGTCGTAGGCCTCCCGGATGGCGTCACCCCACGTCTTGGCGTCCCCGCCGTGGTGGATCTCGTCGAAGATGACCAGCGTCTTGTGGTTCTCGGTGCGCACCCGGTGCCGGGTCGGGTGGCTGGCCACCTGGGCGTAGGTGACGACGATGCCGTGGTAATCGCTGGAGGTGTGCCCGGCCGAGTTGCTGAACTTGGGGTCCAGGGCCATCCCGAGCCGGGCGGCCGCCTGCGCCCACTGCGTCTTGAGATGCTCGGTGGGCACCACCACCACGATCTGCTGCACGGTGCCATCGCCCAGGAGTTCCCCCGCGATGCGCAACGCGAAGGTGGTCTTACCGGCGCCCGGGGTGGCGACAGCCAGAAAGTCCTTGGGCCTGGCGGCGAGATACTTCACCAGCGCCCGACGCTGCCAGCCCCGCAAAGCCTGGGTGCTGGGCGCTGCGTATGCCCGCACCCGAGACTCCTATCTGGTCGAAGGGCAGTCTAGGGCAAGGGGTTACGTGCGCGCATATCCGCTGGGGAGTGTCGGCGATCGCCAGAATTCAGACGCCGAAATTGACGCCGGTGAGCTCCTCGGAAACCGTCCACAACCGACGTTGCAGGTCCAGGTCGTAGGACTGCGCGCTGCTGGCCACCACGACGGGGTTGCCCTTCTGCTGGCCGATGCTGTCGGGGCCGTAATACTGACCGCCCAGCGCTCCGGGATCGGTGGCGGCGCGCAGCGACGGGAGCGCTCCGCCCGCCGGGCTCTGCGCGATCAACGGCGCGACAAGCTGGAAGGCACGCTCCACCGGCTTGGGCACGTTGCGGGCCAGCTCGGTGGTGGAGGTGCCGGGATGGGCGGCCAGGGCGATCGTCTTGCCGCGCGGGGCGAGCCGGCGCTGGAGTTCGTAGGTGAACAGCAGGTTGGCCAGCTTCGACTGGGTGTAGGCGCCCATCCGGCTGTAGGAGCGTTCCCACTGCAGGTCATCCCAGTGGATGGCGCCGCCCATCTTGTGGCCGTTGCTGCTGACCGTCACCACCCGCGCGCCTTCCACGTCAAGCGTGGCGTCGAGCAGTAAACCGGTCAGCGCGAAGTGGCCGAGGTGGTTGGTGCCGAACTGCAGCTCGAAGCCGTCCTTTGTGGTGCCCTTCGGTGTGGTCATCACGCCGGCGTTGTTGATCAGCAGGTCGATCGTGTCGTGGCCGGCCTTGAGTGCCTCGGCGGCTTCCCGGACCGACGCCAACGAGGTCAGGTCCAGTTCCTGGACCGTCACGTTCCCGGGCATCTGCGCGGCGGCCTGTTGGCCCTTGGCGGGATCGCGCACGGCGATGACGACATGGGCGCCGTGGGCGGCCAGCGCCTTGGCGGTCTCGAAGCCCAGGCCGGTGTTGGCGCCGGTGATGACGGCCGTGCGGCCGGTCTGGTCGGGGATGTCGGCGGTGGTCCAGTTGCTCATGAGGGATATCCTGTCAGAAGTGGAGGGTTCGTTCCGTATATACGGAACGTGCGCCCCGCTTCGTTTAGTTCCCGGGAGGTCTAACCAGATGCGCGCCGATGCGGCACGGAACCGCGCTCGCGTGCTCGAGGTGGCCTACGAGACGTTCGCCGCCGACGGCCTCGGCGTGCCCATCGACGAGATCGCCCGGCGTGCCGGAGTCGGCGCTGGCACCGTCTACCGGCACTTTCCGGCCAAGGAGGATCTGTTTCGGGCGGTGATCGCCGACCGGATGCAGCAGATCGTCGACGCGGGGCGCGCGCTGCTCCGCTCGGACCCGGCGGGTGGGGTCTTCACCCTGATGCGGGCCATGGTGCTGGAGTGGGGCGCCACCGATCGGGGCCTGGTCGAGGCGTTCTCCGGAGCCGGGGTCGATATCAACCAGGCGGTACCCGAGGCGGAGGCGGAGTTTCTCGGGATGGTCGGCGACCTGCTGGCCGCGGGTCAGGCAGCCGGTGCCGTCCGGGCCGACGTCACCGTGCCCGAGGTCAAGGGTCTCGTGGTGGGCCTGCAGGCTATGCAGGCCTACAACCCTGCGGTCGCCGAGACGGGGCTCAGCGTGGTGTTCGATGGTCTTCGCGCCAAGTGAACAGGCTGTCGTGACCTTGCACTCGCCATGGGCGAGTGCTAAAAATGACATTGGCACTCGCGACTAGTGAGTGCTAGGTCGGGCCGGTGAGGCAGGGAGCACACCCACGCCGTCCGTCGCGGGCACTGAACCCGACCAATAAGACGTGCCATCCCCAATCCGGAGGAACACTTCGCAATGGCCAAGACAATTGCGTATGACGAAGAGGCCCGCCGCGGCCTCGAGCGGGGCCTCAATGCCCTCGCTGACGCCGTAAAGGTGACGCTGGGCCCCAAGGGCCGCAACGTCGTCCTGGAAAAGAAGTGGGGCGCCCCCACGATCACCAACGATGGTGTTTCCATCGCCAAGGAGATCGAGCTGGAGGACCCGTACGAGAAGATCGGCGCCGAGCTGGTCAAAGAGGTCGCCAAGAAGACCGATGACGTCGC
>JBPPMV010000339.1:0-4610 GCA_051306235.1 Mycobacterium sp.
GAGGCGGATCATGGTGAGGTTCTTGCTGATTCTGGTGCTGGCGATCGCCGTGCTGGTGCTGATCGGATTCGTGGTCGGCTACAACAAACTGAAGGCCGCCGATGTGCGGGTGTCGGAGGCGCTGTCCGGTATCGATGTCGAGCTCACCCGCCGCGCGGCGCTGATCCCCAGCCTCGTGCACACGGTGGGTACCTTCGCCGCCCATGAGAAGGGGATCCTCGACCACGTCACCGATGCCCGCGCGGCGCTGAACGCGGCGACCGGTGGTGAATCGGTGGCCCGGCGCAGCGCCGCCGAGGGTGAACTCGACAGCGCGCTCGGCCAGGTGCTGGCGCTCGGTCAGAACTACCCGCAGCTGAACTCGTCGAACAACTTCCTGAATCTCCAGGAGAACCTGGCCGATACCGAGAACAAGCTGGCCTTCGCGCGGCAGTACTACAACGATGCGGTGGCCGGGGTGAACCGGTTGATCACCACGATGCCGTGGATGTTCGTGGCTCCGATCGCGGGTGTGGAGGAGCGCGAGTTCTATCAGACCCCCCGTCTTCCCTAGACTGACTCTGTGCGACTCGTCTTTGCCGGAACCCCGGAACCCGCGCTGCCGTCGTTGCAGCGGCTCGCGGAGTCTGAAAATCATGATGTGGTCGCGGTGCTGACCCGCCCGGACGCGGCGGCGGGCCGGCGCGGCACACCGGCGCCGTCCCCGGTGGCGAAGCTGGCCGATGAGCTCGGCATCCCGGTGCTCAAGCCCGAGCGGCCCAATGGCGCGGAGTTCGTCGCCGAGCTTGCAGCGCTGGCCCCGGACGCGTGTGCGGTGGTGGCTTATGGCGCGCTGTTGCGCGAGGACCTGCTTGCCGTCCCCGAACACGGTTGGGTGAACCTGCATTTCTCGCTGCTGCCCGCCTGGCGTGGTGCCGCCCCGGTGCAGGCGGCCATCGCTGCGGGTGACGCTGTCACCGGCGCGACCACCTTCCAGATCGAGCTCGCATTGGACTCCGGCCCGGTCTACGGTGTCGTCACCGAGACCGTCCGGCCCGCCGATACAGCGGGGGATCTCCTTGGCCGGCTGTCGGTTTCGGGTGCCGGCCTGTTGGAGGCCACGATGGACGGTATCGCCGACGGCACGCTGAGTCCGGTACCGCAGCCCGCCGACGGAATCACCGTTGCGCCCAAGATCACCGTCGAGGAGGCGCGCGTGCGCTGGGATCTGCCTGCCCATGTTGTCGACCGCAGGATCCGGGCCGTCACCCCGAATCCCGGCGCCTGGACGATGATCGGCGATGTGCGCGTCAAGGTCGGCCCGGTGCGCCCCGATGAGTCCAAGGCCCTGGCTGTCGGTGAGTTCGAGGTGGGCCGCCGTGACGTCTGGATCGGGACCGGCTCCCATGCGGTCGCCCTGAGTTGGGTGCAGCCGCCCGGGAAGAAACCGATGAATGCCGCCGACTGGGCGCGCGGAGCACGCCCGGATGCATCGGTGCGGGCGCTGTGAACCGGCCCACCTCCGGGCGGGGCGACCGACCGCGTCACCACTCGGCCCGGCCACCGCAGCGCAAAGGGCCTCCGCGTAAACCCCTGGACCCGGCGCGGCGCGCGGCGTTCGACGTGTTGCGCGCGGTGAGCGAGCGCGATGCCTACGCGAACCTGACATTGCCCCCGCTGCTTCGCGAGCGGGGCATCACCGGCCGCGATGCCGCCTTCGCCACCGAACTCACCTACGGCACCTGCCGGACCCGCGGACTGCTCGACGCGGTCATCAGCTCCGCGGCGGGCCGGCCGACCGACCAGATCGACCCGATCCTGCTGGATCTGCTGCGCCTGGGGGCTTATCAGTTGTTGCGCACCAGGGTCGACGCCCATGCCGCGCTCGACACCACGGTCGATCAGGCCGGTATCGAATTCGATTCGGCGCGAGCAGGTTTCGTCAACGGTGTGTTGCGCACCATCGCAGGCCGCGATGAGCAGTCCTGGGCGGCCGAACTGGCCCCACCGCAGGCCTCGGACCCCGTCGGGCACGCCGCATTCGTACACGCCCACCCGCGGTGGGTGGCGCAGGCCTTCGTCGATGCGCTCGGCGCGGGCGCAGGGCAACTCGACACCCTGCTGGCCAGCGATGACGAACGTCCGGTGGTGCACCTCGCGGCCCGCCCCGGCGTGCTGAGCGCTGCCGATCTGGCCGCTCAGGTGGAAGGCACGGTCGGCCGGTACTCGCCGTACGCGGTCTATCTGCCCGGTGGCGACCCGGGCGGGCTGGCCGCTTTGCGTGAGCGCGCCGCCCTGGTACAGGACGAGGGTTCCCAGCTGGTGGCCCGCGCACTGACCCTGGCCACCGTGGACGGCGCCGACGGCGGCCGATGGCTCGATCTGTGTTCGGGACCGGGCGGTAAGACCGCGCTGATCGCGGCCATCGCCGCCGAGCGCGGTGCCCGTGTCACCGCCGTGGAGCCCTCCGAGCACCGGGCCGACTTCGTCGCGCAGAACACCAACGGGCTGCCGGTCGATGTGTTGCGGGTGGACGGCCGTGAGTCTGGTCTGGAGCCGGGCAGTTTCGACCGGGTGCTCGTCGACGCCCCGTGCACCGGTTTGGGTGCGCTGCGCCGCCGACCCGAGGCGCGGTGGCGCCGCCAGCCCTCGGATGTGCCCACCCTGGCGAAATTGCAGAAGGAGCTGCTCGCCGCCGCGATCGGGCTGACCCGCACCGGAGGTGTGGTGCTGTACGCGACATGTTCGCCGCATCTGGCCGAGACCGTCGGCGTGGTCGCCGACGCGCTGCGCAAGCAACCGGTCACGGCGTTGGACACCCGGGAACTCTTCGAGGGTGTCGACCAGCTCGGCGACGGCCCGTACGTGCAGCTGTGGCCGCACCGGCACGGCACCGACGCGATGTTCGCCGCCGCCCTGAAAGTGGGCGAGCGAAGCGACGGGGGATTGACTAAGTAGGCTGACCGCCATGGCTGGTCAACGTCCCGTCGCTCCGCTCGCCCAGGCCCCCCTCATCGCGCCGTCGATCCTTTCCGCAGACTTCGCCAGGCTGTCCGAGGAAATCGCGGCGGTCACCGGTGCGGACTGGTTGCACGTCGATGTGATGGACAACCACTTCGTGCCGAATCTGACGCTGGGCCTGCCCGTCGTGGAGAGCCTGCTCAAGGTGACCGACATCCCGATGGACTGCCACCTGATGATCGACAACCCGGAGCGGTGGGCACCGCCGTACGCCGAGGCCGGCGCCTATAACGTCACCTTCCACGCCGAGGCCACCGACAACCCGGTGGGTGTTGCGCGCGATATCCGCGCAGCCGGCGCGAAGGCCGGTCTCTCGGTGAAACCGGGGACCCCGCTGGAGCCCTATCTGGAGATCCTGCGCGAGTTCGACACGCTGCTGGTGATGTCGGTGGAACCGGGGTTCGGCGGCCAGAAGTTCATCCCCGAGGTTCTCGGCAAGGTCTCGACGGTGCGCCGCCTGGTGGACGCCGGGGAGCTGACGATCGTGGTGGAAATCGATGGCGGCATCAACGCCGACACCATCGAGGCGGCCGCGGAGGCCGGTGTGGACTGCTTTGTCGCGGGCTCGGCGGTCTACAGCGCCGAGGACCCGGCCGAGGCGGTGCGACGGCTGCGCGGGCAGGCCGGCGCGGCCTCGCCGCATCTGACGTTATGAGTTCTGACGCCGCAAAACGGCCGGTGCTCATCGAGGCCGCGATGCGGCTTGCGGTCGAACAGGCCGAGCGGGTCAAAGGCGCCACCTATCCCAATCCGCCGGTCGGCGCGGTGATCCTGGACGCCGCCGGCGAGGTGGTCGCGGTGGGTGCCACCGAGCCGACCGGCGGAGCGCATGCCGAGGTGGTGGCCCTGCGCCGGGCCGGTGAGCTGGCGCGCGGTGGTACCGCGGTGGTCACCCTGGAACCGTGCAACCACCACGGCCGCACCCCGCCGTGTGTGGACGGACTTCTGGCGGCGGGGATCTCGCGGGTGGTGTACGCCGTCGCCGACCCCAACCCGGTCGCCGCGGGCGGGACGTCGCGGCTCGGTGCGGCCGGTGTGGAGGTCCTCGCCGAGGTACTCCACGCCGACGTCGCAGGCGGTCCGCTACGAGAATGGCTGCACAAGCAGCGCACCGGTACACCCCATGTCACGTGGAAGTTCGCCACCAGCGTGGACGGCCGTAGCGCCGCCGCCGATGGCAGCAGTCAGTGGATCACCAGCGAGGCTGCCCGAGCCGATGTGCACCGCCGTCGCAGCGTGGTCGACGCGATCGTGGTCGGTACCGGCACGGTGATCTTCGATGATCCGACGCTGACCGCCAGGATGCCCGATGGCAGCCTCGCCGACCGCCAACCGTTGCGGGTCGTGGTGGGCGAGCGCGAGATCTCGCCGGAAGCCAATGTGCTCAACGATGACTCGCGGACCATGGTCATCCGCACCCACGATCCGCACGAGGTCATCCGGGCGCTGTCGGACCGGACGGCTGTGCTGCTCGAGGGTGGCCCGACGCTGGCCGGCGCCTTCCTGCGGGCCGGGGTGATCGACCGGATCCTGGCGTATGTGGCGCCCATCTTGCTCGGCGGCCCGATCACCGCGATCGACGATGTCGGGGTGCTCAGCATCGCCGGCGC
>JBPPMV010000340.1:0-5070 GCA_051306235.1 Mycobacterium sp.
AAGACCTGTCCCTGGCCGAGGTCTACGACCTGTCCACCGCCCTGGAACTCGACTGGTACGAACACCTCGGCCTCTGCGCCAAAGGCGAAGCCGAACAACTCCTGCGCTCCGGAGCCACCACCATCGGCGGCCACATCCCCGTCAACGCCTCCGGCGGACTCGCCAGCTTCGGCGAAGCCATCCCCGCCCAAGCCATCGCCCAAGTCTGCGAACTGACCTGGCAACTCAAAGGCCAAGCCACCGGCCGCCAAGTCGAAAACGCCACCGTCGGCGTCACCGCCAACCAAGGCCTCTTCGGCCACGGCTCCTCAGTGATCGTCGCCCGATGATCTCGGTGCCGCAGGCGCCTTCGCTCGGCAGCTGAATCAGCCGGGCTACGACTCCTGTGGCCCAACCAGTTCGATCCAATTCCCGTCGGGATCTGCCACGAACAACCAGGACCACCCCGGCACGGGAGCGAATTCGGTCAGCGGTTCGACGAGTTCGTACGGAGAGTCCTCGATACGCGCGGCGACGGCGGCGATGTCCTTGACGAACAGGGTGAAGTAGCGAATACCCTCTTGGGCCCGTCCACCACCCGCGACGGCACGCTCAGCGGGCGCCTCGTCGTAGGTCACCAACTTCAGCACGCTCTGACCCAGCGCGTACCGTCGCTGAATGCCCTGCGAGAACACGAGTTCCCCCTGCGACGGCAGACCCAGGAAGTTCTCGTAGAACTCGACCATGGGATCCATATTTGTTGTCACGACACCGATCTCGACGTTCTCGGACAAGAGATCGATAGCCATTCGCCACTCCTCACTGATCGGGCCGGCCGTCCTGTCGAACAGCGCTCACCCATTGTCAGATCAGTGAAGCGCGACCATCGCGGTCAGTGGGTGGAAACCGCTGAACTCGCGCACGGTAAAACTGGAATTGAGCGGCAGTGACAGCTACCTGTCCACCGTCAGACCGGATCCAGGGCCGCGATGAGCCAGTGTCCGTCCACCTTGTCCAGTGTCACCACGACGCTGCTCGCGGTGAGGGCCGGCTCCGGGCGGTCCCGACTCAGAGTTTCTTGATTGAGGAACAGCAATACCTTCGCGGTATCGGGGGTCATCTCCATGGGTGCCGCGCTCAGCACCTGCGCGCTGGCCTTGATTCCCTTGTCCCGCACGGCGGGCGCCACGACCTCGCTGCTGAACTTGCCGTAGTAGGTCAGGAAATCACCGGACATCAGCGTCCGCGCACGTTCCATGTCGCGGTCGAGTGTCTCGGGCGCATAGGACAACAGCACCACCGTGGCGGTCGATGCCGCGTTGACCACAGCCTGCCGCGCGGCCTCATCGGTCTGCCGGCTGGGCCGGTACTCGGTGACGTACAGGACCGACGCCAACGCCGCCGCGGCCACCACGAGCACGGTGAGTGCGATCCCCTTCCACCGTGCGGTCACCTTCGACCAGGGTGCGCCGGCCGACGCCGACAAGCCCGATTCAGCGGTCTGCCCGGTCATTTCCAACTCGGGCTCCTCGTTCTCGACGGTCGTGCCCGCCAGCGGCTCATCCAGACTCACGGAACGAACTCCACCTTCGCCATCTTGATCTGATCACCTTCACGCTTCAGGTCGACGGTGAGACGCCAGCTCCGCGGCGCCTCGGCGGCGCCCGCCGCATCGGTGACCGTCGAGGACACCGATACCAGCACCACCGCTTCATCCGCGGTGATCGACTCGACCGCGGCGGCATTCGCGGCGGCCTTGGTGCTCACCTTGGCATCCTGGGCGACCTTGATGAAATCCTCTGCCGCGCTCTGAAACTCCACACGGAACGGATCGGTCGAATTGTCGATGATCCGTTGCACACTCTCCTGTGCGCTGCCTGAGTCGATGGACATCAGGGTCACCACGGCCTGCCTCGCCGCGGCGACGAACTCGGCCCTGTTCCGTTCGTCGGCCTGGATGCCCTGCTGTGTCTTGACCATGTACCCGCTGACCGCCAGAAGCGTTGCCGCACACAGCAACGCAGCCAGCGCTACGATTCGCCGTCTACCCGACCGCAAACGTGCCGACACGCGCGGGCCCGGCGTGGTGCAGGCGGCCTCGGGTTGCCTCTGTTGCAACCGTTGTGCCCGGGCCCAGGCCTCGGCCGCCAATTTCTCGGCTTCGGCGGCATCGGTCTCGGCTTGGCACGCCAGCTCAGACAACTCCTGCGCGGTCAGGTGGGCAAGCTCGTCACCGCCGCGCTCTGCGCCCTCAGCCCCGCGATCAGGCAACATCTCGGTTCTCGCCATACCGGCACGGTATGGCGAATAGCCGGTGCCGCCAGGACCGCTTCCCACCCAGTGGGCGGCGTCACATCGGCCAGTCGGTCACCAGTGCCGGATCGCGCAGAGCGCGCCTTTCGGCCCGTCTGCCGTCGCGACCACAACGCCATCGACGGCCAATTCGCAATGGAATCGCGGCTCACCCGGCGAACGGCCACTGCTGGCGGATACCATCGCCCACCTGTCGGGGTCGACCAAGCTGGTCTGCAGAACCCACGGCCGGTCGGGACCGACCTCGACGCTCACCTTGGGACTGAACAGATACGGATCATGGCTGTAATCCGCCCATGTCGGAGGATCGACATCGCGGAAATGGATGTCGGCAGACACCGGAGTCTGCGTGGTCACCGTGTAGGTGATGTGTCGCGGCAGCGATGGCTCCGCCTGCGCGGGAACGGTTGCGGCGAAGGCAATCGTTCCGACGCACAGCATCGAGAGCAGCAGTCTAGGCATCGCCGCGACTCCACAGCGGTGCGCCATCCTTGGACTGACAGCTCAGGAACAGTCCGTCCGGTGCCTGCGCCACCCAGTTCTCGTAACCCGCACACGAGGAGCCGAGTTCCTTCACACCGGCCATCGACGGGGATCGGAAGTATCGGGGCTCGTATCGGCGTGGCGAGCCGCAAAAGACCATCCGCCCCCAGGATGTCGTGCCGAACACGTGGTACGCGGTGTCGGGGCAGTACGCGCCCAGGACGACTCCTGCAGCGATGCCCGGCGTACACGCGGGTCCGTCACACGTGGACGGGTCGGCCTGTGCGGGAGCTGAAGTCGACAACGCCCCGGCAGCAGCGGCCGTCGCGAGAACCGCACGAAGCTTCACGCTTCGGGACTCTGTCACCCCGCTGACTTCCCGTGACGGCGATCGCCCACTGAGCGGACACGTTATCGGCGGCGCCGTGCCGCCGGGTGTTTACTTTTGCACGCTGCATGTTTCCCGGCAGCGGACCCAGTTCGAGGAGCAGGCGATGCCGCGTGTACCTGTAATCGTGACCTTCACGGCCGCCGTGGCCCTGACCGGCCTGGCGACGAGCACATCCGCCGGGGCGGACACCTCGGACTGGGGTCTCAACGGCACCTACACCGCCACCTCCAACGGCGAATGGGCCCGCAAGAACGAGGTCTTCTACGACCAGGCGAGCCTGCGCAGCAACTGGACGATCAACACCCGGTGCAGCTACCCGGGGGAATGCACGGGCACCGTCGCAAGCGATTTCGGCTGGACCGCGCCCATCTATCAGAAGAGTGGTGTCTGGTACGTCAAGCACACGGTTGAGGGATGGATCCCGTGCCCCGACGGCAGCACGGCCCCCGGCCTTCAGGTGTTCCGGTTCAAGCCGATGACGCCGGAGGGTGCCAATTTCGACATCAACTCGACCACGTTGGTCGGCGAGGATGTCACCACCGGCCCCAGCGGAGCGTGCGGCGTGAACAAACCGGTATACATCAACATGCCGTTCAAGCTGGTCAGAGTCGGCTGAGAGTTCAGGTGCCGGATGCGGCCTGGGCGGAGCCGGCCGCACCGGCCGCACCGGGACCGGATCACCTGGGCAGTAGGTCTTCCCAGCTCTGTGCCGCAGGCGCCACCAGGTCGGTCTGGGTGTAGATGTTCCCGTCGGGCGCCGCGTATTGCCCGGTCCCCGGGTTGTACGTCGCGAACGCCACCGAGGGTTCGGTCGTACCGACGGTGTTACCGCTCGGCGCCGCGGGCACTGCGCCACCCGCGGGCGCCGGAGCGACAGGGGAAGCGCTCTCGGCGGGTGCCGGCGGGGGCATGGGGGTGCCCTCGATCGGACCGTGAATCTGGTCCTCGAAGGTGATCCGATCGTCGATCGGCACACCCTGAGCGATCAGGTTGGGATCGATCGGGTACGGGCCGGTGGCGTGCTGACGCATCGCAAGCGGTTCATACGGCCGGTCACTCTCACAGATCTCGACGGTCGGGGCGCGCTTCCCGGGCTTGTCCATGCACGGGAAGTTCCGCGCCCCGCGCACGCCGATCGGGGAATCCTGCGGAAGCTTGCAGTACAGCCCCTCGGGAGTGTCCACATCAGTCAGGTCCGACGGCGAACGCCACGACGAGGGTGGCAGGAAGCCCACCGAACAGGCGGGAGGATCACCGAGGGTGAGGGTGAACTCCGACAGTGCCATTCCGGTCGGATTCTGCAGGGATGACCCATAGGACTGGGTGGCTGCCAGATACGGCGGCAGCAGCACGAGGAGTTGCTCGATCGAGGGATGGTAAGTGACGCCGATCTGACCGACGGTGGTGAGGTTGGCGAGCAGCACCGGCAGCGTCGGCTTGATTGCATTGAGCAGTCGCGACGCCTCGTTGGCGGCACCCGGCCCGGTTTGCAGGATCGTGCGCACTTCCTGATCCCGGTCTGCGATCTGTCCGGTGATCCCGGCCAGGCTACGTGCCCACAACCGGATCGAGTCGACTTTCTCGGCCTGACCGTCCAGCAATGGACGGCCGTCCTCGATCAGGTCGCGGGCGTTGTCCGACGCACCGTTGAGCCCGGCCGCCAGCTCCCCCGAAGCATCGAAAAGGGCACCGAGATCGTCGCCGGTTCCGTTGAGCGCCTTGAATGATTCATCGAGCAGGTCGCCGAGCTTTCCCGTGGGGATGCTGTCGACCAACGCGCTCATCTGGTCGAGCATGGGCCCGACGGCTTGGGGCAGCGAGGCATTCTCCGCGGTGATGACCGAGCCGTCCTCGAGATAGGGCCCGTCTTCGGTGCGTGGCACAAGATCCACGTACTGCTCACC
>JBPPMV010000341.1:0-3480 GCA_051306235.1 Mycobacterium sp.
CCGTCCCAATAGCGTTGACCACCGGATCCGTCAGGATCCGGGTACCAGCCGGCCGTGGTCGGCGGTGTCGTCATGCGGGGTTTCCTCCCTAGGGCGCGCCACCGGGGCGCTGTGACCTCGCAGAATAGTCCAGGCGGGGGTACGCCGCGAGAGTATTGCCTGCCTACCGGGGCGCTCAGCCGCCCATCAGCGCGCGCCATTGATCCAGATTGCTCGCGCGGTAGACGTAATTGGAACGCTTCACATCCGAGAGCGGGGCGCTCGGTTCCGTGGAGTACCAGTGGCCCGGGAACACCGTCGGATCGCCCGACAAGGTGGACAGCGCCTGCAGGCTACGGAACATGTCGTCGACGTTGCCGCCCGGGAAATCGGTGCGCCCGCAGCCCTCCAGGAACAAGGTGTCGCCGGCGACCAGTCGGCCGTCCAGCAGGAAGCACTGGCTGCCCGGCGTGTGCCCGGGGGTGTGCAGCAGCTCGATGTCGATATCGCCGACGTTGACCTTGTCGCCGTGCTCGTGCGCGGTCAGATCGCTCATCGCGATACCGGTGACCTGCGAAACCCATTCCGCTTCAAGGGCATTGACGTGCACCGGCACGCTGACGCGCTCCAGTAGCTCGGCCACCCCGGCCAGCGTGAACCCCATCATGGTGCCGCCGACGTGGTCGGGGTGATGGTGGCTGACCAGCACCCCGGACAGATGCATGCCATCGGCCTCCAGCGCGTCGACGAGCTCACCGGCCGAATAGGCGGGGTCGACCACCACGGCGTCACCGGTCTCGCGGTCGCCGATCAGGTAGGCGAAGTTGCGCATCTGCTGGGCGATCGGGTCGGCGGCAGCGAAGTCGCGGCCCGAGAGCAGCTGGCGGAAGTACAGGCGGTCCTCATCGCGAGACATGGCGACACTCTATGGGTAAGCGTCGTACCGACCATAACCGCAGGTCTAAAAACCGCATGTCAGCGCGTGTTTAACAGCACAGCCGCTAAATCTCGCATTCCAGCTGCAGGATTACTAGCGTCAGGGCCATGCAACTCACCCGGTTCACCGATCTGGGGCTGCGCACCATGATGCTGCTGGCGGCGGGGGACGCGGCCGATCGGCGCATCACCACCCGCACGATCGCCGTCGGCGCCGATGCCTCCGAGCATCACATCGCCAAGGCTGTCGCGCGCCTGGCCGACCTCGGCATGGTGAACGCGCGGCGCGGACGGGTGGGCGGGTTATCGCTCACCGAGGCGGGCCGCACGGTCTCGGTCGGCTGGCTGGTGCGTCGCCTCGAAGGTGACGCCGAGGTCATCGACTGCGACGGCGGGGCGAGGCCCTGCCCGCTGATCGCCGGCTGCCGGTTGCGCCGCGTGCTGGCCGATGCCAAAGAGGCCTTCTACCGCGAGCTCGACAACCACACCCTCGAAGACTTGACCGGTGGCGGCCTGCTGCCGGTCGTAGCACTCCCCTTGGAGATCTCGGAAAGGATCACCCGATGACCGTCACCACCCCCGCACAGGACCTGGAGCCCGCGCACGCCGAGATGATCACGGCCACGCTGCCCCTGGTCGGGGCCAATATCGACGCGATCACGCGGTCCTTTTATCAACGTCTCTTCGAGGCGCATCCGTCGCTGCTGCGCAATCTGTTCAACCGGGGCAACCAGGCTCAGGGCGCCCAGCAGCGCGCACTGGCCGCGGCCATCGCGACCTTCGCCACCCACCTGGTGAATCCCGACCTACCGCATCCGGCCGAGCTGCTGTCGCGGATCGGGCACAAGCATGCGTCGCTGGGGATCACCGCCGATCAGTACCCGATCGTGCACGAGCACCTGTTCGCGGCGATCGTCGAGGTGCTGGGCGCCGACACCGTGACCGCCGAGGTCGCCGAGGCCTGGGACCGCGTCTACTGGATCATGGCCGACACCCTGATCGATATGGAACGTGCGCTCTACGCCGAGGCCGGGGTGTCCGACGGTGACGTCTACCGGCGCGCCCAGGTGATCTCCCGCGTCGACGATCCGTCCGGGGCGATCCTGGTGACCGTCGGTGGCCTGGATATCGATTTCGCTGCGGGACAATATGTTTCGGTCGGTGTCACGCTGCCCGACGGTGCCCGGCAGCTGCGTCAGTACAGCCTCGTGAATAAGGCGGGCAACGGTGAGCTGACCTTCGCGGTCAAGCCGGCCGGTGAGGTGTCGGGCTGGATCCGGGACAACCTGCGGGTGGGCGATCAGCTCGATGTCACGCTGCCGTTCGGCGATCTGCCCGCCCCGCCGCCCGGCGTCCCGCTGGTGCTCATCTCGGCGGGTATCGGCATCACCCCGATGATCGGCATCCTGGAGACGTTGCCGTCCGACGCCCGGGTGCAGGTGCTGCACGCCGACCGCAGCGATCAGACCCACCCGCTGCGGGGACGTCAGCACGAGTTGGTGGCCCAGTTGCCCCATGCGACGTTGCAGCTCTGGTACGAGGACCGCGAGGGCCTGCTGTCGCTGGACGGTATCGAACTGCCCGAGGGCGCCGAGGTCTACCTGTGTGGCGCCGACGGATTCGTGCGGGCCGTGCGCGAGCAGCTGGCCGGCCGGGGCGTGGCCCGGGTGCACTGCGAGTTGTTCAGCCCCAACGACTGGATGCTGTCCTGAGCTACCTGGCTTCAGTTCCGCGACAGGCATGGTCACGGAACTGAAGCCACGTACGCATGGGTGCCGATCTCCGTACCAAGGTTCAGCCGCGCTCGGTTGATCCTCACGAAACTGAAGCCTGGGATGTCGGCCGGGCGTTATCCACAGCGGCCTGAAACCTGGCCTTGATCTGTCGGCCAACCATGCCAGCATCTGGGCCATGGGGGTTGTGATCGGCAGTGCAGCGTTGGCGGCAGGCAGGGTGACAGTACGACGGTCGCCACCACCAGACCGACCGCGTGACCTATGTCCGCGATCAGAAGGTCAACCGGGCGCTCACGGCGCTGGGCTGGATCGTCATCCGGGCCATCGCCGAGGATTCCGACGCCGACGTCGTCGGCCGCGTTGCCGCCGCATTGTTCAGCCGCGGGTGGCGGGCCGCGTGAGTACGTGAGTTCAGCATGGAAACGACGATGCTCGCGCGGCTGAAGCAGGGGAGGGCAGGAGGCCGAATCGTCTACCCGGTCGCAGCATGGATGCGACGACGCTCACAAGACGGATGTCACGTAGGTCGAGACGGCTGAGGGAGAAACTTGGCGACGGCCCAGCCCCCGGCAAATACGTGCGTTCGGCACGGATACGCCGACGCTCACGCGGCGGAAGCGAGGTAGGCCGGACGGCCGTAGCGTCGACGTGGCTTCAGTATCTTCGGGGCAAGGCCTGTCAGACACCCAAAAAGGCCGCAAAGACCAGCCGTTTTGGTCGCAGGAACTGGGAGAATGTACCCTCTTTAAGGCCCTGCGGACGCAAGCAGTGCAGTGCCCCCTTAGCTCAGTCGGTAGAGCGTTTCCATGGTAAGGAAAAGGTCAACGGT
>JBPPMV010000342.1:0-3076 GCA_051306235.1 Mycobacterium sp.
AAGGGCAGCTTCCTGTCCGACCTGCCCGGCTTCGACGCCGAGTTCTTCGGCGTCTCACCGCGCGAGGCCGAACTGATGGACCCGCAGCAGCGGCTCGCGCTCGAGGTGAGTTGGGAAGCACTCGAAGACGCCGGGGTGCCGCCGCGGTCCCTGGCAGGCACCGACACCGCGGTGCTGATGGGCGTGAACTCCGACGACTACGGCAAGCTCGTCATGGAGGATCTGCCCGGCATCGAGGCGTGGACCGGCATCGGTACCGCGCTGTGCGGGATCGCCAACCGGGTGTCCCATCTGCTCGACCTGCGCGGCCCCAGCGTCGCACTCGACGCGGCCTGCGCGGCATCCCTGGTGGCGGTGCATCAGGCCTGCCAATTGCTGCGGGCCGGTGAGACCTCGCTGGCCCTGGCCGGCGGCGTCAGCGCCCTGATCGGTCCCGGCCTGACCCGGGTGCTCGACGTGGCCGGTGCCACCGCCCCGGACGGCCGGTGCAAATCGTTCGACGACTCCGCCGACGGCTACGGGCGCGGCGAGGGTGCGGCCGTGGTGGTGCTCAAGCGACTGGCCGACGCGCAACGCGACAACGATCGGGTGCTGGCCATCGTCCGCGGTGGCGCCGTCGCGCAGGACGGCAGGACCGTCGGCATCATGTCGCCCAACGGCGAGGCCCAGGAGCAGATGTTCCGGCGCACCTGCCGCACCGCGGGCATCGACCCGGCCGGCATCGGTTTCGTGGAGGCGCACGGCACCGGCACCCCAACCGGGGACCCGGTGGAACTGACCGCGCTGTCCGCGGTGTACGGCACCGGGAGAGCCGACCAGCAGTGTGTGGTCGGCTCGGTCAAGCCCAACACCGGCCACCTCGAAGGTGGCGCGGGTGTGGTCGGCCTGGTGAAGGCCACCCTGGCACTGCATCACGAGGCCATCCCCCCGACAGCCGGTGTGCAGACCCCCACCACCGCGGTGGACTGGAGCACCAACGGACTGCGGGTGAACACCGAAACCGAGTCCTGGCCGCGGGGCGGGCAGCCCCGCCGCGCGGCGGTGTGCAGTTACGGCTACGGCGGGACCATCGCCCACGTCCTGCTGGAGGAGGCCCCGGCAGCGGCCGCGGGGATCTCGCCAGACAGATCGGAAACCCGTTCCTACCAAGTGGTTCCGGTGTCCGGCCGGTCGGCATCGCGACTGTCGGCCAATGCCGAGGCCCTCGGTGACCATCTGCGTTCCGCGCATGACTCGCTCACCGATATCGGGGGCACGCTGTGGTCACGGCGTTCCCACGAGCCGGTCCGTGCCGCGATCATCGCCGAGGACCACAAGGGACTGATCGTCGGCCTGGATGCCCTGGCCAACGGTGAACGCAACTCCTCTGTCGCCACCGGTTCGGTGCTGCCCGGTGCCGCCGACGGCGCCGTGTGGGTGTGCTCGGGACACGGCTCGCACTGGGTGGGCATGGGCGCCGAACTGCTGCGCGAGGAACCGGAGTTCGCCGCCGTCATCGACGCGATCGACCCCGTCTTCGGAGCCGAACTGGGCTTCTCCGCCCGCACTGCGCTGGCCGGCGGCGAGCACGGCGGCACCGATCAGGTGCAGGCCCTGACATTCGCGATGCAGGTGGGGCTGGCCGCGGTACTGCGCTCCCGCGGCGCGGCACCGGCGGCGGTCATCGGGCACTCCGTCGGCGAGGTCGCCGCGTGCGTCATCGCCGGGGTCTTCGACCTGACCGACGGTGCCAGGGTCGCCTGCTACCGCGCCCGTGGTTTCCGGTCGGTCCAGGGCAAGGGTGCGATGGCACTGGTCGGGCTGTCGTTCGGGGAGGCCGAGCGGCGGCTGGCCGGGCAGACACAGGTGGTCGCCGCGATCAGCGCGTCTCCGGAATCGACCGTCATTTCCGGCACCGCCGACGAGGTGCGTGCGGTGGCCGCCGAATGGTCGGCGGCAGGCATCGTCACCCGCGAGGTGAACACCGATGTCGCATTCCACAGCCCGGCCATGGACGATCTGACCGCCGAGCTGGCCCGGCTGACCGGGGGCCTGAGCCCGCACGCACCGACCATCCCGCTCTACAGCACCGCGATGGCCGATCCACGGTCGGCGGCACCGCGAGGACCCGACTACTGGGTGGCCAATCTGCGGGGGCGGGTGCGATTCACCGAGGCCGTCACCGCCGCCGCCGAGGACGGACACCGGCTCTTCCTGGAGATCGCCGCGCACCCGGTCGTCTCTCATTCCATCGTCGACACGTTGTCGCACAACGGTATCGACGATTACGCGGTGCTGCCGCTGCACCGCCGCAACATGCCGGAGGTCCGGTCGGTCACCACGGCGATCGCCGCGCTGCACTGCCATGGCGCACCCGTCACGCTGGGCCCGGCGCACCGGCGCTGGGCGCATGGTCTGCCCGGCACCCAGTGGCAGCATCGCCGCTTCTGGCGCACCCCCGCCTCGCCGCCGGGCGGCGGCGCGGTGCACGACCGGGAGACCAACACACTGCTCGGCGGACGCCTCGAGGTGACCGCGGCGGTGCCCGCGAAGGTGTGGCAGACCCAGCTCGATATGGACACCCGGCCCTACCCGGGCGATCACCCGGTGCAGGGCACCGAGATCATCCCGGCCGCCGTACTGCTCAACACGTTCCTGACGGCCACCGGCGGCGATCTGACCGATGTACGGCTGCGCACCCCGGTGGCGCCGGGCCGGGCGCGGTCGGTGCAGGTCGTGCTGCAGGACCGGGCCCTGTCGTTGGCCTCCCGGATCGAGGACGAGTCCGTCCGCACCGACGGCGACAGCGGCGGCTGGCTGACCCACTGCACCGCGGTGGCCGCGACCCCCTCGGACAATCTGCCTGCCCCCGTGGACATCGCGGCCGTACGCGCGCGCTGCACCGAGGCGCTGCCCTCGGGACATGTAGTGGACACGCTGGCCGATCTGGGTGTGGCCGCGATGGGATTCCCCTGGGACATCACCGAACTGCGCCGCGGGGACGGCGAACTGTTTGCCGTGGTGCGTGCCGAACCGGACGGCTCGGCGCCGGCCACCTGGGCCGGCCTGCTGGACGCGGCGACCTCGGCCGCCTCGG
>JBPPMV010000343.1:0-5098 GCA_051306235.1 Mycobacterium sp.
CTGACCATCCCGCTCATCGCAGCGCCCATGGCCGGTGGCGCCACCACCCCGGCCATGGTGATCGCCGCCGCCGGCGCCGGTGCGCTGGGGTTCCTGGCCGCCGGCTACAAGACGCCCCAAGCGCTGGAGTCCGAGATCGCCGCCGTGCGTGACGCATCAATCCCCTTCGGTGTCAATGTTTTCGCGCCCAACCCGGTACCGATCACCGGGCCGGACTATCGTCGCTACGCCGACGCCCTGCGGGCCGACGCGGACCGCTTCGGGCTGACCCTGCCCGCCGACCCCATCGATGACGATGACGCTTTCGGCGCCAAGGTCGACCTGCTGTTATCGGATCCGGTACCCGTGGTCAGCTTCACCTTCGGGCTGCCGAGCCGTCAGGTGATCGCCACCCTGCAGAAGGCGGGGACGGTCGTGGTGCAGACCGTGACGACTTTGGCGGAAGCGGAACTGGCCGCCGCGGCCGGCGTGGACATGCTCGCCGTGCAGGCCGCCGCGGCCGGCGGGCATTCCGGCACGCTGACTCCGGACCGGATGCCGGCCCCGGTCCCGATCGGTGACCTGATCCGGCAGGTGGCTCATGGTGTGAACGTGCCGGTGATCGCGGCAGGAGGACTGGCCACACCCGAAGCGGTCTCCGCCGTGCTGAGCGCCGGTGCCGTGGCCGCCGCCGTGGGCACCGTGCTGCTGCGCGCCGACGAAAGCGCAGCGTCGGCCACCCACAAGGCGGCACTGGTCGACCCGTCGCGCACCGAGACCGTCCTGACCCGCGCCTTCACCGGGCGTCCGGCCCGTGGTCTGCGCAACACCTTCATCGACCGCTTCGAATCGGTTGCGCCGCTGGGCTACCCCGCGATTCACCACCTCACCAGCCCGATCCGAAAGGCGGCCGCTGCGGCAGGCGACCCCGATCTCGTCCACCTCTGGGCCGGGACGGGCTACCGTCACGTCCGCGACGCCCCGACAGCATCTATCCTCACCTCCCTGGCCGGCTGAAAACTCCTTGCCGCTTCCGCCAACGGTGTCGGAGAGTGGCAGGCGTGATGACGAGCAGACCGGTCGGCGAAATAGATGCCATCCGAGCCACGATGAGGCACGACCTTGTCGTGGCGCTCAAAGCCAGGGCCGCCGACACCGCATCCGCGTTGCGCACCGCGCTGGCCGCGATCGACAACGCCGAGGCGGTCGACACAGGTGCGGCCACGGAAGTTCACCACGACGGACCTGTCGCAGGCGCCACCGTCGGACTGGGCTCCGGTGAGGTGGCGCGCCGGGTCCTGACGGTGGCCGATGTGCAGTCCGTGGTGGGTGCGGTGATCGCCGAGTATTTCGTGGAGGCCGACCGCTACGTGTCCCTGCACCAGGTCGAGGCCGCCGACGGGTTGCGCCGCCGGGCAGAGGCGCTGCGCCCGTACCTCGGCTGACGCGCCGGAGGGGCCGGGGCAGAGTTTGCTCGGCCTCCGAAGGGGGCAGACTGATCGGATGCCGTCCGTGCTCTGGTTCCGACGTGATCTCCGGTTGACCGATCTCCCCTCGCTGCTGGCCGCCGCCGATGCGGACGGTGATGTGCTGGGGTGCTTCGTGCTCGACCCCCGGTTGGAGGCGTCCTCGGGTCCGCGCCGCCTGCAGTACCTCGGCGACAGCCTGCGTCATCTACATGAGGCCCTCGATGGTCGGCTCCTGGTGGTCCGCGGACAGGCCGACAAACGAATTCCGCTGATCGCCAAGGATATCGGTGCGGACGCGGTGCACATCTCGGATGACTTCACCCCGTACGGCCGACGCCGCGACGAGCAGGTGAAGAAGGCGCTCGGGGACATTCCCCTGGTAGCGACCGGCTCCCCATACCTGGTCTCCCCCGGTCGCGTGCTCAAGGACGACGACACCCCCTACAAGGTGTTCACGCCCTACTTCCGGCGGTGGCGTGAGCACGGCTGGCGGGACCCGGCGAAGTCGTCGGTGAAATCCGCGCGATGGCTCGACCCCGCAGACCTGTCGCACACATCGCTGCGACCGGTAGAGATCCCCGACCCGGGCGCCGATATGGATGTTCGCGCCGGGGAGGCCGCCGCGCTGGAGCAGTGGAAGGACTTCGTCGACGAGAACGTGCAGGGCTACGACGACGAACGCAACCGGCCCGACCTCGCTCGGACCAGCCGGATGTCGGGTCCGCTGAAATTCGGCACGATCCACCCCCGCACCATGGCGGCCGATCTGAACACCCGGCGCAACGGCGACTCCGCCTATCTGCGTGAGTTGGCATTTCGTGACTTCTACGCCGATGTGCTGAACCACTGGCCGCGCAGTGTGTGGTGGAACTGGAACGCGGACTTCGACGCGATCGAGACCGATTCCGGCGCCGAGGCCGACAAGCTCTTCGACGCCTGGAAGGCAGGCGAAACGGGTTACCCGATTGTCGATGCGGGCATGCGTCAGTTGCGTGAGACCGGTTTCATGCACAACCGGGTCCGCATGATCGTTGCGTCGTTCCTGGTGAAGGATCTGCATCTGCCCTGGCAGTGGGGGGCGCGCTGGTTCCTGGAGCAGCTGGTCGATGGTGACATGGCCAGTAACCAGCACGGTTGGCAGTGGTGTGCCGGCAGCGGCACCGACGCCGCCCCCTATTTTCGGGTGTTCAATCCCACCACGCAGGGCCAGAAGTTCGATCCCGCAGGTGATTACGTCCGTCGCTGGGTGCCGGAACTGCGCGACGCCGATGACCCCCATTTGAAGAAGGGGCAACGGCCACCGGAGTACCCGGCGCCGATGGTCGACCACAGCCAGGAACGCACCGAGGCGCTGCGCCGCTATCAGGAGCTGACCGGGAAATAGGCCTGCTACCGTCGATCCATGCGTGATTCTGCCGTCCGTTCTGATCGATGCACCGGCCATGGATGTCTGGAACGTCGTGTCCGACATTCGCAATACCGGCAAGTTCTCGCCGGAGACCTTCGAGGCGGAGTGGCTGGATGGGGCGACCGGTCCGGCACTGGGCGCGAAGTTCCGGGGTCACGTCAAGCGCAATGAGATCGGACCGGTCTACTGGACCACCTGCCGGGTGACGGCATGTCAGCCGGGCAAGGAGTTCGGGTTCGAGGTGCTCATCGGGGCGCGCGCGGTGAACAACTGGCACTACAGGTTCGAACCCAGTGGGACGTCCACCAAGGTGACCGAATCGTTCTGGCTGCCCTTCCCGAAGCTGCTGACGCCGCTGGAGCCCCTGTACTTCCTGCGCCGTCGCCGCAATGTGCGGGATATGACCACCACGTTGAACCGCATCAAGGATTACGTCGAGCAGGCGTAGCCGCTCGTGCATACGCTTTGATGATGCCGACCGTCGCAGGTAGAGCCTTCGTGGTGCCGGCCTCCACGGGCAACATCGGGTCCGGCGAGGACGGCAACGTCAACAACTTCCGCGCGAACTCCCGTGCCCGGTCGTCGACGCTGCTGGTGGCCGTCTCGGCTGCAGACGGTGCACCCGTGGACCCGAGTGCCAAGCGGATCACCGCGCGGCTACCCAACTGGTTACGGATGGTCATGTACTACGCAGGCAACAATGACGGCCCCTGGCAGGAACTTCCCGCGGTCCTGCACGTGCCTGTATGGATCGACGTGAGCACCCGTCAGATCGAGGCGCTCGACGTCGACGATGCCGCCACGGAATTGGCGGGCTATCGCGGCGTGGGCCGTAAGGAGTGGCTGCACACCGAAGCGCCGCTGTCGGATGTCCGGGCGGTGCTCGGCCTGCCGTCTATGGCGCTGCGCGCCGCGCGCGGAGTTATACCGGCGGTGCAGGACCTGGTCAACGATATCCGTGGCATCGGCGATGCCGTCCCGGCGCATCGCGAGATCTCCCCCGCCGAGTTGGAGACGCGCCGACGCACTGCCGCCATGCTGCGCTTCCAGCTGGAACGGGATCCCAAGCAGTGCAGGAAAGTTCGCGAGAGCGCACTGCAGGCCGGACCGTCCATCGCGCAGTCGACCCGTGCGGGCAGGTACCCCCCGGCCGAGTTCGATGCGTGGGTGATGTTCCAGCACACCTCCGGGGTGATCACCGACGAGGAGGCCCAGCAATTCCGCCACGAGGCCGGCCGCGGCTGAAGGTCAGCGGACCCGAACCGGTAACTGGGCCCACCCGCGCACGCTCGAGGTGTGTGCCCGGCGCGCGTGGTCGTAGTCGACATCCCAGTCGGTCCACCGTTTGAGCACCTCCTCAAACGCGACGCGCGCCTCCAGTCGGGCAAGGGCCGATCCGAGGCAGAAGTGGATGCCCTGTCCGAAGCCGAGATGCGCTCCCTTGCGGTGGATGTCGAACCGATCGGGGTCAGGGTGACGCGCGGGATCGCGATCGGCCGATGCGTTGATCAGCAGCATGTAGGACCCCTCCGTCACGGTGTGACCGTAATGCTCGACATCGCTCGCCACGTAGCGTGCCTGCACCGGTGACGGCGGCTCGAACCGCAAAGTCTCCTCGACGGCTCCGGAAATCAGCGACGGGTCGGCGACCAGCTCGTGGCGCTGCTCGGGATGTTCGGCGAGCAACTGCCCCATCGCCCCGATCAGTCGGGCTGTGGTTTCGTTGCCGGCACCGGCGATCATCGCCGTATAGGCGAGCACCTCACCGCGTTCCAGCTTCCGGCGCGTACCGTCGGCCTCTTCGATCTCGGCGTTGAGCAGATCGGTCATCAGGTCATCGGAGGGATGGTTGGCGCGCCACTCGATGTACTCGATGAACATCGCGACGGAGTCCTGGAAGATCGTCGGGCTGATATCGTCGTTCGGGGCGGAGTCCACGGTGATGGCGGTGTCATTGCGATCCCGGATGCGCTGCTGTTCAGCTTCCGGAATCCCCAGCAGATAGCCGATGGTGCGCATCGGCATGATGGCGCCCAGGTCGACGACGAAGTCGAAGCGATCGGATCCCACGAGTGGATTCAAAGCACGCGAACAGAACTCGCGCACCAGATCTTCGACGGCCAGCATGCGCCGCGGCGTGAAGACCCGAGACAACAGTTTGCGGTGCAGATCGTGCAGGGGCGGATCCTCGAAGAGCAGGATGCCCGGTGGCACCTCGATACCGCTGAACAGGATGTCGGCG
>JBPPMV010000344.1:0-3559 GCA_051306235.1 Mycobacterium sp.
CGTTTGGCGATCTCGGCGAACCGGCCGCCCTGCGCGGTGGCCCGCACCGTCGCCTCGATGAACCCCTCGTTGGTCAGGCTGTTGAGCACCACATCCACGCCCGCACCGTCGGTGTCCGCGAGAATCTGATCCGCGAAATCCGTTGTCCGGGAATCGTAGACGTACTCCACACCCATGGCGCGCAGTGTCGCGCGCTTGTAGGTGCTGGCGGTGGCGAAGACGGTCGCACCGTGGTGGCGCGCCATCTGCACGGCGGCCAGACCCACGCCACCACTGGCGGCGTGGATGAGCACCTTGTCGCCGGGGCGCAGCTTCGCCCAGTCGAACGCGAGCCGGACCGTCAGCGCCGCAGCCGGAATGGTCGCGGCGTCGACCGCACCGATGCCCTCGGGCACCACAGCCAGCAGCTGCGCGGGCACGTTCAGCCGGCTGGCGAAGGCGCCCTGCATGGAACCGAAGACCCGCTGACCGATCTCGAATCCGGTGACCTCGGAACCGACCTCGGTGACCACACCGCACAGGTCACCGCCGATCGGGCCGGGATCGCCGGGGTAGAGGCCGAGCACGTTGAGCACATCGCGGAAGTTGAGGCCGGCGGCCTCGATCCGGACCTGGACCTCGTGCGGCTTCGGTGCCGTCACCACCGCCTCGGTCAGGCGCAGGTTGTCGATCGCGCCGCGCTCCGTGGGTGCCAGCGCGTAATCGTCCGAGCGCGGCATCGGCAGATGGCCGGTGCGGGCCCAGTGCAGCAGCCGCGACACCAGGAAACGTCCCTGTCGCACGGCCATCTCGGGTTCGACGACCGCCGTGCCGAGTGCGCCGGGCAGCCAGCCCAGCGACTCGTCGGAACCATCGCCGTCCACCAACCGGCAGCGCAGCGTCGGTTGCTCGGCGATCAGCGTGCGGCCCAGGCCCCACAGCGCCGCCTGGACCGGGTCGACGGGTTCACCGGGTTCGGTGGCCACCGCACCCTCGGTGATGATCCACAACCCGCCGGCCAGGGTGCTCTTCTCCTCGGCCAGCGCGGTCTGCGTCGCCGCGAGCAGCGCCGCGACCTCGTCCTCCAGCCGTGCCGCGAGATCCGCGGTGGGGCCGTCCATGTCGGGCTGTCCGGAACCGCGCCAGACGATCCCGGTGACGGGGGCACCGCGGTCGGCCGCCGCCGCGAAAGCCTGCTGCCATGCCGCCGGGTCGGTGGGTGTGCCGACGGTGACCGCTCCCGGTACCGCGGTCGCCAGGGCGTCGTGCCCGGCGATGAGCCAGGTTCCCTTGGCGGTGCTGCTCTCATGGTCGGCGGGTTCGGGTGCGGCGGCCTCATGCCAGCCCACCGTGTACAGCAGCCTGGTCGAGTCGCCACCGAGCCCCACGAAGCAGCGCCTCGCGGGGCGCCCGCTTCACCGTGAACTCGCGGATCCCGCCCAGCATCCGGCCGTCGCGGTCCACGAAATCGATGTCGAAGACCAGGGTTTCGCTGTTGAGCGGACCTTCGTGCCAGCGTGCCCTGCAGAAGAACCGCTTCGGCATCTTCTCCTGCAGCTGCACCCGTCCGTAGCGCAACGGCAGGAACAGATCGTGCATGCCCTGTTCGGCGGCGAGGACTGCCGGGAACGCCGGGAAGGCGACACCCGTGCACAGATCGAGCAGCACGGGGTGGATCGGCTCGCTGCCCAGATGCTCGGCCAGATCGTCGCCGACCGAGACATCGCCGATCGCTTCACCCTCACCGACCCACAAGGACTTCAGCGATGTCGACCAGGTGGGTCCCCACGCCAGTTCCATATCGTTGAAGATCTCGAACAGCTCCTGCGGGCGGGTGCGGTTCATGTGCTCGACGGCCTCGTCCGGGCTGATATCGGACAGCGGTGTGTCGTTCTCGGCGCCCGAGCCCAGGTTGCCGTCCGAGTTCAGCGACCATTCGGCCTCGCGGACACCGTAGGGGCGGCTGTGCACCTGGAACTTCCAGCCGTCGTCGATCGGATGCAGGGTCAGCTGCAACTCACGAGCGGCCTTGTCGGGCAGGATGATCGGCTCGTAGAAGTAGACGTCCTTCACATGCGCCGGTGCGCCCGCCGCGGCAAGGGCCATCGCGGCATACGTCGCCCCCGGCACCACGACGGTGCCGTAGATGACGTGATGTGCCAGCCACGGTTGGGTCTTGACCGAGAACACGTTGCTTTACACGGTGTCACCGGAGGCCAGATCCTTGGCGCTGCCCAGAATTCCGGAGACCGATACCCCGCCGGAGCCCATACCCACGACGGATGTCTTGGGCCAGTAGCGGCGGCGCTGGAACGGGTAGGTGGGCAGTTCTACCCGGTTACCCGCGAAGTGATGTTTGGCGGCGAAGTCCGGCCGGTGCCCGCAGATGTAGGCGGTGGCAAGGGCTTCGGTGATCTGACGCTGCGCGTTGGCGCCCTTGCGCAGCGACACGATGGTGCGCGGTGCATCCGACGATTCGGGCCAGCTCTGCAGTGCGGCGGCGGTGAGGATCGGCTGGGCCGATCTCCATCAGCACCGTGCAGCCCAGCGCCGCCACGGTGCGCACGCTCTCGGTGAACTGCACGGGCTGGCGCGAATGCCGACGCCAGTACGGGGCGTTCAGCGGTGTCTCGGCCGTGAGCACCGCACCGGTCCGGTTGCAGACCAGCGGCAGCGTCGGCACGGCGTACTCGAATTGCCCGGCGAAAGCCTCGAATTCGTCGAGCACCGGATCCAGCAGTTCGGAGTGGAAGGCATGGCTGGTCTCCAGCCAGGTGCACCGCGCGCCGTCCGCACTGCAGTTCGCGACGATCTGCTCCAGGTCCTCACCCGGGCCGGACAGCACGGTGTTGCGGCCGTTGTAGGCGCCGACCGACACCCGGTCGAACGCCTCCGCGGCGCCCTCCACGTACTCGGGATCGGCGAACACCGCGACCATCCGGCCGCCCGCGGGCAGGCTGCCGAACAGCCTGCCGCGTTCGGCGATCAGCCGGGCTCCGTCCTCCAAGCTGAAGACGCCGGCCACACAGGCCGCCGCGTACTGGCCGACGTATCTGGTTGGTTCCGTGGTGATCTCGTACTTCGCCGCCCTCGGTATCGGGGTGCTGGTGTTCCAGGTCATCCTCGATCAGCAGTTGCACTGGACGGTGCCGCCGCTGACCTTCGTGGTGCTGGTCGCGGTCGGCGCCGACTACAACCTGCTGCTGGTCTCACGCATGCGTGACGAGGCACCGCTGGGCAGGTTCGGCATCATCCGGACGCTGAGTTCGACCGGCGGTGTCATCACCGCGGCGGGACTGATCTTCGCCGCCTCGATGTGGGGCCTGCTGTTCTCCAGCATCGGTACTGTGGTGCAGGGCGGGTTCGTCATAGGCATCGGCATTCTGTTGGACACCTTCCTCGTCCGGACCGTCACCGTGCCAGCCATGGCTACGCTGGTCGGAAAGGCGAACTGGTGGCCATCTCGACTCACATCGCGGGGGAGCGGTACGGCATGAAGAAGCTACTCGCGGCAGCTGGCGCCTTCACCATGAGCGCGTTTCTGGCCATCGGCGTCACCGGCCCACTGGGCGTCGGGATC
>JBPPMV010000345.1:0-2218 GCA_051306235.1 Mycobacterium sp.
GACGGTCACCCCTGACGGCAACACCGTGATCTACACCGATGCTGCCGCCAAACGCATCGGGTTCATCGACATCCGCGACCCGTTGAAACCCGCCGGGCTGGGCTCACTTTCGTTGGCCGAACTCGGGCACGCCGATGATCAACCCACGTCGGTGGCAGCTCAGGGCGAGTTCGTGCTGGTGGTCGTCGACACCACCGGCGGCGACTTCGCCAACCCCTCGGGGCGCGTCGACATCGTGCGAGTCGCCGATCGCACCCGCGTCCGCAGCATCGACCTCGGCGGGCAGCCGGACTCGATCGCGATCAGCCCCGACGGGTCCTTCGCGGCGATCGCCATGGAGAACCAGCGCGATGAGGAGTTCACCCCGCCAGGTGGCGAGGAGGGCGACCTGCCCCAGCCGCCCACGGGATTTTTGCAACTGCTCACCCTGACCGGGGCGCCCGATGCGTGGACCGCACGCAAGGTCGATCTCGACGTCGAGCAGGCCCGCGCCGCCGGACTGGACACCCCCGAAGACCTTGAGCCCGAATACGTCAGCATCAACTCGCGCGGCCAGATCGCCCTGACTCTGCAGGAGAACAACGGCATCGCCATCATCGACGGCACGACCGGCGCCGTGTCGAACATCTTCACCGCCGGCACCCAGGCCGTCGACGGTATCGACACCGCTGAGGACGCCTCGATCGATCAGAGCGGCTCCATCGAGGCCGCACCGCGCGAGCCCGACGCGATCGGATGGATCGGCGACGGGCACGTGGCGACCGCCAACGAGGGGGACTGGAAGGGCGGCACCCGCGGCTGGACCATCTTCGACGCCGCCACCGGCACGGTGGTCTGGGACGCCGGCAACTCATTCGAACAACTCGCCGTGCGGACCGGTCTGCATATCGAAGGCCGCGCGGAATCCAAGGGACCCGAGCCCGAAGGTCTGGCCATCACCGAGATCGGTGGCCGTCCAACAGCATTGGTGGCCTCTGAGCGCAGCAATTTCGTCGCCGCCTACGACGTGAGCGATCCGGCCGCCCCGGTGTTCCGGCAGATCCTGCCGACGACGCCGGGACCCGAAGGGGTGCTGGCGATCCCGTCGCGCGATCTGCTGGTCATCTCCTCGGAATCCGACGACGCGGAGAACCGGGTCCGGGCCTCGGTCAACGTGTACGGATTCGGGCAGGCATTCGCCGCCGGTGGCGGCAAACCCGCCTTCCCGTCGATCGTCTCCGGTGATCTCGACGACGCCCCGATCGGCTGGGGTGCGCTCGGCGCACTGGCCGCGGACCCGGCCGAACCGGACCGGCTGTTCACCGCCACCGACAACGCCTACGGTCCGTCCCGCATCCTCAGCATCGACCTGTCCAAGACGCCCGCGCTGATCGACAGCCAGCTCGCCGTAACCGAGGACGGCAAGCCCGTCAGCCTCGACGTCGAGGGAATCGCCGCGCGTCCAGACGGTTTCGTGCTCGCAGTGGAGGGTGAGGAGGGCACCGGCAACGAGCTGATCAACGTCGGCATCGACGGCGCCATCGAGGACCGCGTCGCGTTGCCCGCCGAGATCGCGGCCGAACTCGGAGGCCAGGGGCTCGAAGGCGTCGCCGTCGACGGGGACACCGTCTGGGTGGCGCTGCAGCGTGAGCTGAAATCCGACCCGAAGGGTGTCGTCCGCATCGGGCGCTACAACCCGGCCGAGAAATCATGGCAGTGGTTCGGCTACCAGCTCGATGCCACCGAGGCCGACGGGGACTGGATCGGCTTGTCGGAGATCGCCGTCCACGACGGTGCCCTGCTGGTGCTCGAGCGCGACAAGCTCAACGGACCCGACGCCCGCGTCAAGGCGATCTACCGGGTGGACATCCCGACCGAGGACGGTGTGAGCGGTACCGAGGCGCTGAAGGTACTGCCCAAGACGTTGGCCCGGGATCTGCTGCCGGACCTGCAGGCCACCAATGGTTTCGTGCAGGAGAAGGTCGAGGGATTCGCCGTCGCCGGTAACGGCAACCTGTACGTGGTGACCGACAATGACGGGCTCGACGACGCCAACGGCGAGACCGTGTTCCTCGATCTGGGACCTGCCGCAGAGGCGCTGCGCGGCTAGCACCCGGCGGACGATAATCACACCGATGAGGACCATCGTGACGATCACGGGCCTGCTGGGCGCCGTCGCCGCGTTATGGCTGGCGTTCACGACCTACATGGCGGTGTCGATGGCCGGCTTTCCGGACGG
>JBPPMV010000346.1:0-10021 GCA_051306235.1 Mycobacterium sp.
GTTGTGTGGGTGGCCTCGGCGTTCTCCCGACGCGCTACGACTGCAACCCCACCCAAGGGATCGTCGACGTCATTCGCGTTTTCGGAATTCCGCAGGCCCACAACGCTTCTGCCTATATCGCGGCATGTGCTCCGCGTGGGTTCCGGGATCCGTGCTGGGAAACCTGGCTCGGGAGATCACATCTTCTCTTCTGGTGCGGCCTTGGCCTTGCCGAGCTTCCGTGAGTCCTGTGTACTCCGTGACCGCGGTCACATCAAGTATCAATCGGTGCCGAATCCGGATCGTTACGGCATACGCCCAGCTACCGGCGGGTAGCGATGCGCGATAGCACCTTGCGGAGCAGGGAGTATGTCAGTGCGCCGCCGGCCAGCGCGCTGAGGC
This sequence comes from Mycobacterium sp., assembly GCA_051306235.1. Classification (GTDB taxonomy): domain Bacteria; phylum Actinomycetota; class Actinomycetes; order Mycobacteriales; family Mycobacteriaceae; genus Mycobacterium. The sequence continues at coordinate 382 of JBPPMV010000346.1, forward strand.
CGACGGCCAACGTAGTGGCGACCGCTGCGCCCGACGGGGCGGGCAGTCTGTCGCGTAGTGACACCGGGCGGCTGAACGTCAGGACCGGCCACTCCCGCGCAGTGGCCTCCTTGCGCAGACCGCGGTCCGGATTGACCACTGAGGGGTGTCCCACGGCTTCCAGCATCGGTAGATCGGTGATCGAGTCCGAGTAGGCGTAGCAGTGTTCGAGCGAGTAGCCCTCACGCGCGGCGAGTTCGCGGATAGCCTCGACCTTGCCTTCGCCGAAGCAGTAGAAGGAAACCTCCCCGGTGTACTTTCCGTCCTCGACGACCATCCGGGTGGCCATGGCGTGCGTGGCGCCCAGGGCCCGGGCGATGGGCGCCACGATCTCTTCGCCGGAGGCCGACACCACCACGACATCGCGCCCACAGAGTTTGTGGTCGGCGATCAGGTTGGCGGCCTCGGCGAACACGAGCGGGTCGACGATCTCGTGCAGGGTCTCGCCGACCACCGAACGGACCTGCTCCACGTCCCAACCCGTGCACATATCCGTCAGGTAGGTACGCATCCGGTTCATCTGATCGTGGTCGGCACCCGACATCAGGAAAAGGAACTGGGCGTAGGAGGACTTGAGTACGGCGCGACGATTGAGCAGCCCCTGATCGAAAAACGGTTTGCTGAACGCCAGGGTGCTCGACTTTGCTATGACGGTCTTGTCGAGATCGAAAAATGCCGCGGTGCGGACCGGCTGACCGGCGTCCGGCGTGCCGGGTGCACCGGCGGGCCCATCGGTTACCGTCACGGTATCCAGCATAGGCCGAGGCTTAGGGAGCAGTTTCCCAACGCTGGGAAAGTGGCAGGTCAAGACACCTGTCGCAAACTGCACGAATTTTCGCGAATCGTGCAAACGTGCTGCGTCGCTACTTGCGCCGACCGGTAAATCCGTGTGTATAGTGGGCCGTACTTGGCCTAGGCCGAGTGTGGATCAGCCCGACCCCCCGGGGCTGATACACGACGACCTCCGCCTCCTCCCCCCCTGGCGGGGGTCGTCCCTTTTTCCGGGTGTCTTCACCCCGGTATCCACGATTCCAGCACAGGTCAAGATCGTTGCGGAACGCGATTTTCACAAGATCAGACGGCCGTGGAGTTATGCACATACACCGATTCATCCACAGATTGCCGTGACCCTCTGGCGCCGACGGCCGATGATTCTGCACGGTTGACCGATGACGACATCCGCGGCGGTCCTCGCCCTGATCGACGACCGGTCGCTGTGCGATGACGTCGACCGGGTGGCCGCCGCGGCGGGCGTGGGCGTGGTGCACGCCGAGCGTCCGTCCAGTCGAACCGTCTGGTCGAGCGCCCCGGTGATCGTGCTGGACGCGCCGGCCGCCGAGCGGTGCGCCGACCTCGACCTGCCGCGCCGCGACGGTGTTCTCCTGGTCGGATCGACCGAACCCGGCGCCGATGACTGGAGATCCGCGGTTTCCGTTGGTGCGCAACGCATTATCCGGTTGCCAGACCAGGACGCGATGTTGGTCGATGCCTTCGCCGCGGCATCGCAGGACAGCGGACCCGGCGTGCACCGCGGCGCTGTCGTCACCGTGGTCGGTGGCTGCGGCGGGGCTGGCGCCTCGCTGTTCGCCGCGGCGCTCGCGCAAGCCTCGACACCGTCCCTGCTGGTCGATGCCGATCCGTGGGGTGGGGGTATCGACCTGGCGATGGGCACCGAAGACACACCCGGCCTGCGGTGGCAGGACCTCACGCTGCGCGACGGCCGGCTGGAGTTCGATGCACTACGTGCTGCGCTGCCCAACCGGCGCGGTGTCACCGTGCTGTCGGGAAGCCGCGCCGGCGGCGATATCGGGGGCGGGCCGCTGGGTGCGGTGATCGATGCCGGTCGCCGCGCCGGGGTGACGGTGGTCTGTGATGTGCCTCGACGGATCACCGCCGCGGTGGAGGTGGCGCTGGAGTCCGCGGATCTGGTGGTGCTGATCGTCCCCGCCGATGTGCGTGCGGCGGCCGCCGCCGGCGCGCTCACCGGTTGGGTCAGGTCGGTCAACCCGAACGTCGGTCTGGTGGTGCGCGGGCCGGCGCCAGGTGGGCTGCGCGCGGCCGACGTCTCCGCCACCCTCGGATTACCGCTGGTTGCCGCCATGCGACCACAGCCGGGTCTGGCCGATGCGCTGGAACGTGGCGGTCTGCGCATGCGCGCGAGGTCCCCGTTGGCGCGGGCGGCGGCCGGCGTGCTCGGGATGCTGGACAGGCAGCCGGTGGCATGAGCGGGTCGCTGATCGAACGGGTCCGGGAGCGGTTGGCCCACGAGCAGCTGCCACTGCACCCCAGCGTCGTCGCCGATGCCATCCGCGCGGAATCCGGGGGGTTGCTCGGCGATACCGAAGTGCTCTCCAGCATGCGGATCCTGCAGACCGAACTGACCGGAGCGGGCCTGTTGGATCCGCTGCTGCGCAGCGAGGGCGCCACCGACGTGCTGGTCACCGGTCCGGACGCGGTGTGGATCGATGACGGAAACGGATTGCGGCGCAGCAGTATCCGATTCCCCGACGAAGAGTCCGTGCGTAGGTTGGCCCAGCGGCTGGCATTGGCGGCGGGCCGCCGCCTCGACGAGAGCCAGCCCTGGGTGGACGGCACACTCGGCTGCCTCGGCGAGGACGCGGTACGCCTGCACGCCGTCCTGCCGCCCGTCGCCGCCGCCGGAACCTGCATCTCGCTGCGGGTGTTGCGACCGGCGCGTCAGGATCTCGCGGCGTTGACCGCCGCGGGCGCCATCGACGGGCCCGCCGCCGGCCTGCTGTACCGGATCATCGCCGCCCGGTTGGCCTTCCTGATCTGCGGGGGCACCGGCGCGGGAAAGACGACCCTGCTGTCCGCGGCGCTGGGCGCCGTCGCCGGCCACGAGCGCATCGTCTGTGTCGAGGACGCCGCAGAGCTCGCGCCGCGGCATCCGCATGTGGTCAAGCTGGTGGCAAGGGGTGCGAATATCGAAGGGGTGGGCCAGGTTACCGTACGCGACCTGGTGCGTCAGGCGTTGCGGATGCGGCCGGACCGCATCGTGGTGGGTGAGGTGCGGGGTGCCGAGGTCGTGGACCTGCTCACCGCCCTCAATACCGGACACGACGGCGGGGCCGGCACCGTGCACGCCAACAGCGCGGCCGAGGTGCCGGCCCGGTTGGAAGCGCTGGCGGGGCTCGGCGGTTTGGATCGGGCAGCTCTGCACAGCCAGCTCGCCGCGGCGGTGCAGGTGGTGTTGCACGTGGGCCGCGACCGCGACGGCCGCCGCCGGCTCGCCGAGATCGCGGTGCTCAGTCGGGGATCCGACGGCTGGGTGACGGCACAGACCGCATGGCAGGCCGACCGCGGATTCGGTCCCGGCGCGCAACCGCTGACCGAGATCCTCGACGAACGGTGCCCCAGGTGATGGCCGCGGCAACCGTGCTGGCTGCGGCGCTGCTGGTGGCCCCGGTGCCGGCCCACGCCAGGCTCGCCGGGACCGGCCGGTCCCGGCGACTACCGGGCTGGGCGGTGTGGGTCGGGTGCCTGCCACCGATCGCGGTGGCGGCCGCCGTCCTGGACCCCACCGTGGTGCTGGCGGCGGCGATCCTGGCCGGCACGGTGATCGCCCGCCGACGCGGGTCGTCGGGGCGCGGGCGGCGAATCGCCGAGTCAGCCGCGCTGCGTGACGGTCTCGACATTCTGTCCGGTGAGTTGAAGGCCGGGGCGCACCCGGTCGCGGCCTTTGAGGCGGCCGGTGCCGAGGTCGGGGGTGAGGTGGGCGGCTGGCTGCGCGGGGTGGCCGCCCGCGGCAGGCTCGGCGCCGATGTCGGAGCCGGAATACGTTCGGTGGCAACGATGTCGGTGCTCCCGGAGAGTTGGAGCCGGCTGGCCGTGTGCTGGCAACTGGGACAGTCGCACGGTCTGGCGATCGCCACCCTGATGCGAGCCGCGCAACACGATATCGTCGAGCGCGAGAGATTCCGGGGCCGGGTCGACGCGGGTCTGGCGGGGGCGAGGACGACAGCGGTGGTTCTGGCCGGAATGCCGATCCTGGGGATCCTGCTGGGTCAGCTGATCGGTGCGGACCCGCTGGCCTTCCTGTTCTCCGGAGGTGCGGGCGGCGTGCTGTTGGTCACCGGGATCGCGCTGTCCTGTCTGGGGATGTGCTGGTCTGATCGGATCGTCGCGGGGTTGCCGATATGACATGGGCTGCGGTATTTCTGGCGGCGGCGCTCCTGGTGGGTGCAGGTCCGTCCCGGACGCGCGCCGCCGCTGCCATCGACCCGCACCCGACGGCGCGGCACCTCGACGTCACCGGGAGTGACCCGCTCGCGGCGGCATCGTGTTTCGATGTGCTGGCCGCCTGTCTGTCGGCGGGGATGGCAACCGCAACCGCGACGGCCGCGGCGGCCGAACTGGCGCCGCCGGCGCTCGCAGGGCAGCTCACCCGGGCCGCGCATCTGCTCGCACTGGGGGCCGAATCCGACCGTGCCTGGACCGATCCCGGCGGCACGGGGGATCCGCACGGTGCGGTGCTGGCACGGCTCGCGCGGCGGTCGGCGGCATCGGGTGCCGCGCTGGCGGGCAGCGTCGCCGAACTGGCCGATCAGGTGCGCACCGATGCCGGGGCCGCGGCCGATGCCGCCGCCGAGCGGGCGTCGGTCCTCATCGCCGGTCCGCTCGGGCTGTGTTACCTGCCCGCCTTCATATGCCTGGGGATAGTCCCGGTGATCGCCGGACTGGCCGGCGACCTGATGTGGTCAGGTCTGTGGTGAAGGGGAAAGAACATGATGCAGAACATGATTCGGATGGTGCAGGCACGCCTGATGGTGGCAGCGACCGACGAATCGGGGATGAGCACGGTCGAGTACGCCATCGGCACCATTGCCGCGGCGGCATTCGGTGCCATCCTGTACACGGTTGTCACCGGCGATTCGATCGTCAGCGCGTTGTCCAACATCATCAGTCGCGCGTTGAACACCAGCGTCTGAGCAATGACGCCGGAGCGGTCACCGTCGAGGCGGCGTTCGCGATCGCCGCGCTGGTATCGGTCCTGGTGCTGTGCCTGGCCGGGCTCAACGCCGTGGTGCTGCAGATCCGATGCGTCGACGCCGCTCGGGAGGCGGCCCGGTTGGCGGCCCGCGGCGATGACGGTGTGGCGGCCGCGCGACGTGTCGGCCCGGCCGGGGCGCTGGTCTCGGTGCGTCGCGACGGTGAGCTGTTGGTGGCCCGGATCAGCACGAGATCTGCGCTGCTGCCGGGGATCACCATCGCCGCCGAAGCGGTCGCGGTGGCCGAGCCGGGCCGCTGAGGACACCGGGTCGGCAAGTCTGGTCGCGGTGGCCATGGTTGCGCTGCTGATGGCGGTGACGGCCGCGGTGGCGGTATTGGGGTCGGTGGTCATCACCCGCCACCGCGCACAGGCCGCGGCCGACCTGGCCGCACTGTCGGCGGCCGCGTGGCTGATCTCCGGTCCCGAGGTCGCCTGTGCCCGAGCAGTTTCGGTGGCTTCGGCGATGCGTACAGCGGTCACCGACTGTGCTGTGCAGGGGTTGGACGCCGTGATCACCGTCGAGGCCGATGTGGGGATGCGTGGTTGGCGGGCCTCGGCGCGGGCGCGGGCAGGTCCCGCAGTGGTAGCGGACTAGTCGGCCGGATCGACCGATTTGCCCAGGCGCAGAAGCGATTTCAATGCACCACGGGGGGCGGATTCGGCCTCGTCGGCCACCGTCGCGTCGTGCCGGGAGGCGGCGAGTTCCTCCTCGGTGGGCAACCGCATCGACAACAGCGCCGCGTAGGTGTCATCGTCGAGTTCCACCTTGTTGGCCGTGACGTGGATCGGGGTGTACCCGCCACCGATGGCCGGCAGGCGCAGCACCCGCGCAGCCGGGCCGTGCATGAATTCCTGCATCATGGACGCGACCGCGTGCTGGTCGGCCGGGTCGATCGCCGGTTCACCGCGTTCGCGGGCGCGCCAGTCGTAGTGCGGACTCGGCCGGTCCAACCATTTGAGCAGCCGCCAATGCGTCATGTCCACCAGCGCTCGATGTACGCCGGGTGCAGCCAACCCGTTGAGGATGCGCTGGGCGAGGTCGTCGGGTCGGACCACCGGACCCTCCTGCACACTGCGCCAGTTCATCGCACGGCAGATGAGCCGTTCGCTGCCGTCCTCCTGCTGTTCTTGGATCGCCCGGGCGACAAAACCGACGGTGATGGGCTGCCCCTGGTAGTCGGTGACATTCCAGGTGCTGCACAGCAGGTTGCCCGGCTTGGCCTTGATGACCATGGACAACACCTTGGATTCACTGGGATTGAGCTCGCGTGCGGGCAGATCCTCGGCGAATGCCCGGCCGTGAGTGGCCTCGGTGGCGATATTGCGGCCGGCGTTGGTCAGCGACTCCGGGGTGTCGGTGGCGACCCCGCTGGTCAGGTCCCACTTGAGCGGACCGGGAATCGGGCGCTCCGGCGGGTCCGCGGCGGGCGGCCCGATCCACAGGTGCACACCGTGGATCACCCCGTCGGACATGTGCACCACCTCGGTGCGGATCACCCGGTCGTGTTTGGGGGTGATGATGCTCAATGCGTGTCCGGCGCGAACCGTTTCGCCGATCGCCGACTGGATGGCCATCAAGTGCGGGTTCCGGCGCAGGAAACTGCTGATCGGGACCAGGTTCTTGGTCCTGGACCCTTGCGCGACGACCGTGGGCTCGTCTCCGAGCGTCTCCACGAGTAGCCAGTCGTGGTCCATGGGGGCAGTTTAGCTGGCGGGGGACCGCACACCAGCATTTCTGCAGGCTGCGGAATCAGTTGTCGGAGGCACCGAAGGGCCGCCTTCCCGGCCCGTGACACCGTCGTTTCCGAGTTGCAGGTACCAGCCCCCAAGAGGTACTTTCCCCTCTGCGCCCGGTTTTCCGGGATGGGGAACGGATCGCGCTGTCCGACCGTTTTGTCGCGAAGTCTGTGTGCTCGGCGCCGCTGGTCGTGGCGCATTGCTGGGCAGGCGGTCGGCGAGGGGTGGACCGCTATCCGGCATCAGTCCCCTGCCAGCGCGCCGAGCACCAGGCGCAGCACCCGCACCGCGCCGTCCTTGTCCAGTGGATCGTTACCGTTCCCGCATTTCGGGGACTGCACGCACGACGGGCAACCGGCCGGGCATTCGCAGGCCTCGATGGCTGCGGCGGTGGCCCCCCACCACTCACCGATCTTCCGATAGCCGCGGTCGGCGAAACCCGCACCGCCGGGATAGCCGTCGTAGACGAAGATCGTGGGCAGCCCAGCCAGCTCACCCGGACCAGGCCCCATCGCCGTGGACACGCCACCGATATCGCCGCGATCGCAGCTGGCCACCAGCGGCAGCAGCCCGATCGCCGCATGTTCGGCCGCATGTAATGCACCGGGCACCGCCAGGGCCTGGACACCCTTGTCGGCCAACGCTTCCGGTGTCATCGTGCACATCACCGCGACGGTGTCCAGGGTGCGGGTCGGCATCTCCAGTTCGACGAAGTCGATCACGTCACCATCGAGGTGGCGGCGCAGAAAGCCGGTGACGGTGTTGGACACCGACACCGGGACGACCCCGACCGTGACCGGGCCGTAGCTCTTGCGCTCACCGTCGCCGGTGACCGCGATATCGGTGATCTCGCGCGCAGAGGTGGTGTAGCCGGGATCCTCGGCGTGGACCAGGGCGATACCGTCCTCGAAGTCCAGGGCGTCCACCACATAGTTCTCACCCTGATGCAGATATACCGCGCCGGGATGCACCGAGGCCGGGGCCTGTCCGGTGCCGGTGGTGCCCAGCACCCGGCCGGTCCCGGATTCCAGGATGGCGATCTGCCCGCCCGAGGAGCCACGGATGTCGACGGCCGGGTGCGGATCCACACCGGGGCAGGGGAAGTAACCGCCGGGTCTGCGGCGCAGCAGCCCGTCGTCGATGAGCGCCGCCGCCACCGCCTCGGCATCCCAGGTCCGCACCTCGGCGTCGGTGAGGGGCAGTTCGGTCGCCGCGCACAGCAATTGAGGACCCAGTACGTATGGATTTCCCGGGTCGATCACCACCCGCTCGATCGGTTTGTCCAGCAGCGCGTCCGGGTGATGGACCAGATAGGTGTCCAACGGGTCGTCGCGCGCGATCAACACGATCAGTGCGCTCTGACCGCGCCGCCCGGAGCGACCCGCCTGCTGCCAGAACGAGGTGACCGTGCCCGGGAACCCGGCCAGCACCACCGCGTCCAGTCCGGCGATGTCCACGCCGAGTTCCAGCGCATTGGTGGTGGCCAGCCCGCGCAGCTCGCCGTCGGACAGGGCCCGCTCCAGAACCCGGCGATCCTCGGCGAGGTAGCCGGCGCGGTAGGAGGCGACCTTGCCCGCCAACTCCGGGGCGATCTGTTCGAGACGGGCCCTGGCCCCCAGCGCGGTGAGTTCGGCGCCGCGCCGGGATCGCACGAAGGTCAGCGTGCGGGCACCCTCGGCGATCAGATCGGCCATCACCCGGGCGGCCTCCGCCCCGGCCGAGCGACGCACCGGTGCGCCGTTCTCCCCGACCAGATCACCGAGCAGAGCCGGTTCCCACAGCGCCACCGTGCGGCCACCCTGCGGGGAGCCGTCCTCGGTGACCGCGGTGACGGTCTGCCCGATCAGCTCGGAGGCGGTGGCGGCCGGTGAAGCGGTGGTGGCACTGGCGAAGATGACCGTCGGCGATCCGGAGTACCGCTCGCACAGGCGCAGCAGCCTGCGCAGCACCATTGCCACATTGGACCCGAAAATGCCACGGTAGTAATGGCATTCGTCGACGACGATGTACTGCAGATTGCGTAGGAACACCGCCCACTTGGGATGGTTGCGCAACAGCGACAGGTGGATCATGTCGGGATTGGAGAAGATCCACCGGGACCGTTCGCGCGCGAAGCGGCGCAGATCGGCCGATGCGTCCCCGTCGTAGGCGGACGGTGCCACATCGTGGCACCCGGCCACCGCCGCGGTCAGCGACTGTGCGGACCGGAGCTGGTCGTGGCCCAGCGCCTTGGTGGGAGACAGGTACAGCGCGCGGGCCCGCGGGTCGGCGGCCAGTGCGGTGAGGATGGGCAGTTGATAGCCCAGCGACTTACCCGATGCCGTCCCGGTGGACAACACCACATGCCGTCCGGCGTGGGCCAGGTCGGCCGCCGCGGCCTGATGTGACCAGGGTGTGCTGACTCCGCGGTCGGCGAACGCGGCGACAATGTCGGGATCGGCCCACTGCGGCCATTCTCGGCTGTCGCTGCGCCGCGGCGGGAGGTCCGCGACATGGCGCACCGGATGCTCGCCGGGGTCGGTGCCCTCGACCGCGCGGGTCAGCAGGTCTCGGCCGAAATCGGACCCAGAACCGGTCCCCGAACCAGACACGCGAAGCCTTCCATGATCACCGGGATGTGTTCCCACGTGAATTGTTAACTACATGATCGTTTCCGACACTGTCGCTGAGGCGTTGAACGTGGTTGACTAATCGTGGTCGCAGCTTCTGTGTTCGTGTATTTGCACCCGCAGGATCGACGTTGCGATCGCGGTTCCTGCGAGGTTGTAGGTCGGGTCGAGTTCCGACACACGCGTTGGTATGGCGGTCGGAACGGGCCCGGTACACCGGAAGTCGGTGAACCGTACCCGGTAA
>JBPPMV010000347.1:0-2392 GCA_051306235.1 Mycobacterium sp.
GATTACCTCTGGCTGACCCGTCACCGTTGACGTGACCGGAATCGATATCGACGGCGACGCCGCGCACGATGCCGCGCAGCGTGAGCTCGGCAAGCCGATCTACCCCCGGCCCACGCTCACCGATCAGCTGATGGCGTGGCTCGACAGGATCCTCTACAAGGTCTACACCGAAGGCTCATGGCTGCCCGGGGGCTGGATCACCGCGGCGCTGCTGCTGACCGTCCTCGCCGTGGCGGTCTTCGTCGCGATCCGAATCGCCCGGCGCACCATGGGCACCCGCCGCAGTGCCGGCCTGCCGATGTTCGACAGCCATCAGTTCAGCGCCGCCCAGTACCGCGCCGAGTCCGAGAGATGTGCTGCACAGGGTGATTGGGCGTCGGCCATCCGGCATCGGACGCGCGCGATAGCCCGGCAGCTCGAGGACACCGACGTCCTGAACCCGGTGCCCGGACGCACCGCGACCGAACTCGCCCGCGACGCCGGCGCCGCGCTACCCGATCTGCGTGCCGAATTCCAGCAGGCGGCAATGACGTTCAATGACGTCAGCTACGGCGCGCAGCCCGGTACCCAGACCGGGTACGGCCAAATCGCGGACCTCGATCGCAAGCTGTTCCGGGTGGCGCTGCCATGACCGGGCAACGCCGGCGCACCGTCCGCTGGGTACTGCTGGCGTTGCTGGTGATCACCGTCGTGTCGACCGCGGGCGCATACCTCACGGCACCACGGCCGGGCGGGTTGATGGAGGCCGACTCGACCTCCCCGGACGGCGCACGTGCGCTGGTGACGCTACTCCAGGAGCAGGGGGTGGACGTGGTGGTCGCTGACGGTCTGGATGCGGTTGCCGCACAGGCCCGCCCGGATACCCTGATCATCGTCGCCGAAACCTTCTTCCTGCTCGACGATGACGGTCTGGACCGACTGGCGGGTCTGCCCGGCGACCGGCTACTGGTCGCCCCGGCGACACGCACCCGGGAGCGACTGGCACCCGCGATCCGGCTGGACGGCTCGGTGCAGTTCGGCGGCCGGCCGGATTGCGATCTGCGCGAGGCGATCAGCTCCGGCGATGTCCAGTTCGGCATCAGCGACAGCTACCGCCGCGACGGTGATCAGCCGATCACCCGGTGCTATGACGGTGCGCTGGTGCGGTATTCGGAATCCGGTCGCACCATCACCGCGGTCGGCAGCTCGGATTTCATGACCAATGCGGGCCTGCTGGGCCAGGGCAGTGCCGCGCTGGCGATGAATCTCGCGGGTACCCACGACCGGGTGATCTGGTATGCCCCGCAACGCATCGAGGGCCAATCCGGCGGGGAGGCATCGCTGATGGACCTGGCCCCGAGCTGGGTCGGCTGGGTCGTGCTGCAGTTGTGCCTGGCGGTGGCGCTGGCGGCCTGGTGGCGCGGGCGCCGACTGGGACCACTGGTCGCCGAGCGACTACCGGTCGTGGTGCGCGCGTCGGAGACCGTGGAGGGCCGGGCCAGGCTGTACCGCTCCCGGCGGGCACGGGACCGCGCCGCCGAGGCGCTGCGCGCCGCGACCCTGAACCGGCTGCTGCCCCGCCTGGGGCTGAGCCACAACACCGCCCCGCCCGCGGTCACCCAGGCCGTCGCCCAACGAGTCGGTCGCGAACCGAACACTTTGTGGCACCAACTGTTCGGCCCCGCGCCCGGCTCCGATGCCGAACTGCTCGAACTCGCCCATCAGCTCGACGATATCGAAAGGCAGGTCACACAGTCGTGACGCCACCATCACACCCGGACGCTGCACGCGAGGCGCTGCTCGCGCTGCGCAACGAGATCTCCAAGGCCGTGGTCGGCCAGGACGCTGTGGTCAGCGGCCTGGTGATCGCATTGTTGTGCCGTGGCCACGTGTTGCTCGAAGGTTTTCCCGGAGTGGCCAAGACGCTGCTGGTGCGCAGTCTCGCCGCAACCCTGCAACTGGATTTCAAGCGGGTTCAGTTCACCCCCGACCTGATGCCCGGCGATGTCACCGGATCACTCGTGTACGACGCGCGCACCGCCGAGTTCGAGTTCCGCGCCGGCCCGGTGTTCGCGAATCTGCTACTGGCCGACGAGATCAACCGCACGCCACCGAAAACCCAGGCGGCCCTGCTGGAGGCCATGGAGGAACGTCAGGTGACCGTGGACGGTCAGGCCCGGCCGCTGCCGGACCCGTTCATCGTGGCGGCCACCCAGAACCCGATCGAGTACGAGGGCACCTACCAGCTGCCCGAGGCCCAACTGGACCGCTTCCTGCTGAAGCTCAATGTGCCGCTGCCCCCGCGTGATCAGGAGATTGCCATCCTCGGCAGGCATGCCGCCGGATTCGACCCGCGGGACCTGTCCGGGCTGGCCCCGGTGGCCGGGCCCGCCGAACTGGCCGCCGGACGCGA
>JBPPMV010000348.1:0-2859 GCA_051306235.1 Mycobacterium sp.
TTCTATGTCGCCGACGGCAAGCTGTCCTGCCAGCTGTACCAACGCAGCGCGGATCTGTTTCTCGGGGTGCCGTTCAACATCGCCAGCTACGCGCTGCTGACGCACATGATGGCCGCCCAGGCCGGCCTCGACGTCGGCGAGTTCGTCTGGACCGGCGGCGACTGCCACATCTATGACAACCACGTCGACCAGGTGGCACTGCAGCTCTCCCGCGATCCGCGGCCCTATCCGGAACTCGTTCTGGCACAACGCGATTCGATTTTCGACTACACCTATGAGGACATCGCGATCGTGGACTACGACCCGCACCCGGGCATCAAGGCCCCGGTGGCGGTGTGACGTACAGGCTGATCTGGGCACAGTCGAGTACCGGTGTCATCGGCCGGAACAACGGCATTCCCTGGCGGCTGCCCGAGGACCAGGCCCGGTTCAAGGAGCTGACCCTCGGGCAGACCGTGGTGATGGGTCGGCTGACCTGGGAATCGCTACCGGCGGCGGTGCGCCCGCTGCCGGGGCGCCGCAATATCGTGGTCTCGCGGGACGCCGGCTATCTGGCCGAGGGCGCCGAGGTGGTCACCGAGCTGCCCGAGGCCGGGGATGTCTGGGTGATCGGCGGCGCCCAGCTCTACGGGCTGGCGTTGCCGCTGGCCGAGCGCTGCGAGGTCACCGAGATCGACATCGACCTGGCCCGCGATGACGACGATGCGACGGCCCCGGTGCTCGATGAGTCGTGGGTCGGCAGCCAGGGGGACTGGCTGACCAGCAGTTCCGGCTTGCGGTACCGCTTCACGAGCTTTGTGAGGACGTGACCGTACCGACGTGGTTGTCGGTGCCGTAGGGAACGATGGCCCGGTGCCCACTCTGACCGCTGCACAGGCTCGACGGGTCGCCGTCGCCGCACAGGGATTCCACGAGCCGAAACCGGGCGGCGCCCTGACCCGCGCCCATCTCAAACGGCTGATCGCCAGGATCCAGGTGCTGCAACTGGATTCGGTATCGGTGGCGGTGCGTGCGCACTACGCACCGGTGTTCAGCCGGCTGGGCCCCTATGACCGCGATGTGCTGGACCGGGCGGCCTGGTCGCACAGCGCCCGGGCGCCCCGGCTGCTCGTGGAGTACTGGGCGCACGAAGCGGCGCTGATGGCCGTGGAGGACTGGCCGCTACTGCGGTGGCGGATGGCCGAGTACGAGCACGGCCGGTGGGGGACCGAGATCGTCAAGCGCAACGGCCACCTGGCCGAGGACATTGTGGCCGCAGTCGCCGAGCTCGGACCGTCCACCGCCGGGCAGATCGAGGCCCACCTGGAGACCGAGCCGCGTGGCCGCAAGGGCCCGTGGTGGGACCGCAGTGACACCAAATGGGTGGCCGAAGCGCTGTGGTCGGCCGGCGTGCTCACCACCGCGACCCGGGTCGGTTTCGCCCGCCATTACGACCTCACCGAACGGGTACTGCCGCCCGATGTGCTGGCGCGCCACGTCTCCGATGAAGAGGCGGTGCGCGAGTTGATCCTGCGGGCCGCCGGCGCGCTGGGGGTGGGCACCGAACCCGATCTGCGTGACTATTTTCGGCTCAACCCCAAGCAGAGCAAACCGGCGGTCGCCGCGCTGGTCGCCGAGGGCGAGCTGGAAGCCGTCGAGGTCGACGGCTGGAATGCCCCGGCCTACCTACGGACCGGCCAGAAGGTGCCGCGCCGCGACCGTGGCACCGCGCTGCTGTGCCCGTTCGATCCGCTGATCTTCTTCCGGCCGCGGATGGAGCGGCTGTTCGATTTTCACTACCGCATCGAGATCTACACGCCCGCGGCGAAGCGCCAATTCGGTTACTACGTCTGGCCGTTCCTGCTCGACGGCGAACTGGTGGGCCGCGTCGATCTCAAACGCGCCGACGGTGCGCTCAACGTGGTGGGCGCGTTCACCGAGGTGGGCCAGGATCGGACGCGGGTGGCGGCGGCACTGGCCGGTGAGCTGCGATCGATGGCCGGCTGGCTGGGCGTCGATGACGTGGTCGTGGGGGAACGCGGTGATTTGGTCACCGAGCTACGGTCGGCCTTGGTTAGCTGAGCCATGGACGTTCTCCGCACCCCCGACGAGTGCTTCACCGACCTGCCGGACTTCCCGTTCGCGCCGCACTACCTGGAGGTGGATGGCCTGCGGGTGCACTACCTCGACGAAGGCCCTGCCGACGGCCCGGTGGTGCTGTTGCTGCACGGGGAGCCGTCGTGGAGTTACCTCTACCGCTGGATGATCCCGGTGCTGGTCGCATCGGGTCTGCGCGCCGTCGCGATCGACCTGATCGGGTTCGGGCGCAGCGATAAGCCGGCGGACCGTGCGGACTACACCTACCAGTCCCATGTGGACTGGACGTGGGCGGCGATCGAGGGCATCGGGCTCTCCGATATGACGCTGGTCTGCCAGGACTGGGGCGGATTGATCGGACTGCGGCTCGTCGGCGAGCACCCCGACCGGTTCGCCCGGGTGGTCGCCGCCAACACCACCCTGCCGACGGGAGACCAGCATCCCGGCGAGGCGTTCCTGGCCTGGCAGCGGTTCAGCCAGGAGACGCGGGAGTTCCCGGTCGGCACCATCATCAACGGTGGCTGCGTGTCCGACCTGTCTCCGGAGGTCATCGCCGCCTATGACGCGCCGTTCCCGGATGACTCCTACAAGGCCGGCGCCCGCCAGTTCCCGACACTGGTGCCGACGAGTCCGGACGATCCGGCGGCCGGTGCGAACCGGGCGGCGTGGGAGGTGCTGCGCGGTTTCGACAGGCCGTTCCTGTGCGCGTTCTCGGATTCCGATCCCATCACCCGCGGAGCGGACGCCGCGCTGCGCGAGCTCATCCCCGGTGCCGCCGGCCGG
>JBPPMV010000349.1:0-4048 GCA_051306235.1 Mycobacterium sp.
GCTCGCGCCGGGCGACCTGCAGGCGCTGGACGAGGTCGGAGGTTCGGGTGAACAGAGCCCTCCAGCCACGCTCCACCAGCGCCAGGCCGACTGCTGCGGCAAGGTGGCTTTTGCCGCCGCCCGGCGCTGAGCTGCTGTTCGAGGTGTTCTCGCAGCGTTACGAGCGGGGATCGACCATCGTCACTTCCAACCTGCCGTTCGAGGACTGGACACAGGTTCCTGGATCGGAGCGGCTGACCGGCGCGCTGTTGGACCGGCTCACCCACCCCGTCAGCATCCTGACGATGAACGGCAACGGCTATCGCCTCAGGCAATCCGCCCCGCCGCCGCACCGCCGGGGCGGAGCATAACCAAGCCAACGAAATCGTCGATCCCGATACCGCGAAATTACCGCCGCCTGACCCGCGACAAAGGCGAAGATATGCAGAGGGCCCCGATCGGGGCCCTCTGCATATCAGCACCCCACGCCATCACTGGCCTGCTTTTACTCCGCCGCACCGGCCTGGAATCCGGCCGCCGTTGACACTGGCGACTAACCGCCATTGGATTCGCCGCGAGGTTGCGAACGCTCCCCGAGATCTGATTCCGTGGTCCGCGCATCAGGTGAGAGGCAGACATCTGACTTCCGCTGCGGGAGCGAGGGGGCAGTTCGCTTTTTCTCTCGCCGTGATGACCAATAGAGGGCGGAACCCAGAACGATCAAAATGGACAGAAGAAGGACTGGGGTGAACAGCAGCATCACCCAGATGAGGATCGGCAACCCGAAGAGAGCTATTGCCCGAACCCAGCCTGGCGCCTGCCTCACAGAGGGGCAGTTCGGCTGATCCCAATCGCCCGATGTCTGATACGGATCTTGGGTGACCAGCCAATCGGTCCGCCATCTCGAACCGGCCTTAGCCTTATCATGAGGAGACTGCTCGGCCGACATGTGCAGGGTTCCGCCATGGTCCTGACCGATGCAGCTGCAGTCGGCAACATGCGCTCGGCACAGAGAAAGTTCCCGATCCACACGACCTGTCATCAGGCCGCTCCCCGAGCGCAATGACCTACGGTCACGTTACGAAGTCGATTGAGGGCCTCGGCCTGACGATAGGGAAACAACCATGGCCGAACCACACTCGGACGACCGACGCAGTTTCCCTGGATCCAGTCGGCTCCGAGGCCCTCCAAGAACTCGCGCTGAGTTTCCGTTTCGACCCCCTCGACGACCACAAGGGATGAAATCGCGCGCGCCAGCCCGATCACACCCGCGAGTATCCGGCGATCGCGCTCCGACCGGTCGATGCGCCGAACGAACGACCCATCGACCTTCACGATATCCGGAGAGAGCGCGAGCGATCGCCGGATAGAAGCGAAGCCGACCCCAAAATCATCCACGGCGATGCGGCACCCGAGACGCCGCATACGATCCGTGAATATCGTCGCCTCGGAAGGGCTGAGTTCAGCCGTTTCTGTAATTTCAAACACGAGGCGTCGGGCGACGTCGTGCCGCCTGAGCAGCCGGCTTTCGATGGCGATCCACCACTGGTCAAAGACGGCGCTGAGAGCGGAGATGTTCGCGGCCAGAACGACCGCAGGATCAGCCTCGAGCTGATCGATGACACGGGACACGACCTGATGGTCGAGAAGCCGGACGAGGCCCAGCCGCTCCAAAGCGCACAGCGCGTCGTGCGGGACAGCGTCATCGCCTTCGGCAGCCCGTGCCGTCCGGAGCAGGCCCTCGTAATAGAGAATTTCATATGGATTGGACGAGCTGCGAATTGGCTGCCAGGCCAAACGGAAGTCGTCCTCTTCCATGGCTCGCAGGAGGCCGCTGGCCTGCGCCATATCCGATCGATAGCGGCCCGCCCAGCCGGCATCCGGCCGCGCCGCCGTAACCGCCGGCTCGCCCTGATCCTTTGTTGCGGCCGCGTCAGTGGATAACGCGGCCGCACCCGAGCCGGACTCGGAGGCGACCCGCCGGGCTCTTACTGGATGACATGACAAAACCAGATGGATGCTGTGCCCATCGTACGCGAAGGGGCGCGCCGCCGCACTGGCGCAGAGAGCAAGCGCCAGACTTTGCGACGCGCCCTCGCCGTGGACGTTCGGGCGGACCGCTTCAGGGGGGAGCCGCACCTCGATCCACTGCCCGTCCGCAATGACCCGGTTGCTGCGCACGATGGTGGCAACTGGAGAGCGTATGAGGATGCCGAACTGGGCAATGACATGGCCCAGGGCGCAGTCTACCGCAGCCTCGCCATAGGCGGCCCTGACCGCCCAGAGATTTTCGATTCGAACCGCGAATGTGTTTTCCAGAGCATCGGCGGGAGAACCCTCGGACGGCTCCGGAGGGCTAATGCCTGCCTGACGATCTTGCCCTCGCTGATCCGTCATCTTCGCCCCCCTAAAGTCGGGATAGGAGCCACCAGATTAGGAGACAGAATAGCCAAATTGTACCAGATGGCAAGAAATCTTCTGGGAGAGCTTCGTGTCCGTCGTCAGAACATTCGGCGCAGGCCGCGGCTTAGAGCCCGACCGAAAATTGCGTTGAGTGATTTCAGCGGCTTGTGATTCTCTGTGGTTTACGATGACAACGGAGGATCGCATGGTTTGGAATGAAATCCCTCGCCCGCACTATGACCGGAGGTGGCTTCGCTATGCAAGCGATTGCACGGACGAGGAATGGGCATTGATCGAGCCCTTCATGCCGGCACGAAGCAAGGTGGGCCGCCCGCGCGAGACGAACCTGCGAGAGGTCTGGAACGCGATCCAGTATATCGCGGCGGCGGGCTGCCAGTGGGCGATGCTGCCCCGGGACTTCCCGCCCTTCACGACGGTTCAGCACTATTTCTACCGGTTGCGCGACAGCGGCGTGCTCGATGTCATCAACGAGACGCTGGTCACGGCGGCGCGGGCGCTGTCCGGGCGTGCGGCCGAACCGACGGCGGGCGTCATCGACAGCCAGAGCGTGAAGACCACGGAAAGCGGCGGGCCGAGCGGCTATGACGCAGGCAAGAAGATCAAGGGCCGCAAGCGCCATATCGTCACCGATACCGATGGCAACATGCTCGGCGCGATCACGCATCCCGCCAACGTTCAGGACAGGGCCGGCCCGCCGGACGTCGTCGCCTTCGCGCGAGAGAGTTTCCCGACACGGGCGCATCTGTTCGCCGATGGCGGCTATGCCGGGGAAAAGCTGGAGACCGCCCTACACGACATGAACGGCCCGACGATCGAGATCGTCAAACGGCCGGACGGCGCGAAGGGCTTCGTCGTAATCGCGGGGGCGCTGCGTCGTCGAGCGCACCTTCGCCCGGCTCGGTCGCTGTCGGCGTCTTGCCAAGGACTGGGAAGCGACCATCGCCTCCGCCGACGCCTGGATCCTCATCGCGCCCACCCGCCATACCGCAAGACGCATCAAGGGCCGGAAAATCATGGAATTAATTTTGAGGCAGGCTCCTAGGGTCCAGACTCAATCAGAGCCAGAAGGCGATGGCTGCGGCGAGCGCCACTCCTGACAGGAAGTTGTTTGCGAGTTTGTCCTATCGGGTGGCGACGCGGCGGAAGTCCTTGAGGCGGCAGAAGGCGTTCTTGATCAGGTGACGGCCGCGGTATCGCTCCTGATCGTAGCGGATCGCGCGTTTGCGGTTGCGGCGGCCAGGGATGACCGGGGTGGTTCCGGTCTGGCGCAATGAGCGGCGCAGGCGATCGGCGTCGTAGCCCTGGTGGCGCTTCGCGCCGTCTGCGACTCCGCCGAGCAGGTAGCGCATCCGTCCGGCGCGTTCGAGCAGCGCGGGCGCGGCCTTGATGTCGCTGACGTTGCCGGGCGTCAGCATCAGTGCATAGGGGCGGCCGATGACGTCGGTGAGCGCGTGGACCTTGGTCGTCCAGCCACCGCGCGAGCGGCCGATCGCCTGGATCGAACGCCCCCTTTTCCGCCGAACGCCGCGCGCTGCGCCTTTATGTAGGTGCTGTCGATGGCGGTGCTCCTTGTCACCGCACCGGCCTGGACCAGGGCATCGAGCAGCTTCAGCCAGAAGCCACGCCGCGACCACCGGTTGAAGCG
>JBPPMV010000350.1:0-3212 GCA_051306235.1 Mycobacterium sp.
TCTTGGAGCTGGGGGTGGAGCTGGCCTATGTCACCCAGTGCGGTGACCGCGCCGACGATATCGAGGCGCAGCTACGGTTCCTGGCCGATCAGGGTGTGGACCTCATCATCACCAGCGGCGGACTGGGGCCGCCCGCCGATGACCTGACGGTGGCCACGGTTGCCCCCTTCGCCGGCCGCGAGCTGGTGCTCGACGCCGATCTCGAGGCCCGTATCGCCGAGATTCTGCGCAACCTGATGGCACGCAGGGGAGCCGACGTCGATTTCGATGCGGTGATGGCGGCCAATCGCAAACAGGCCATGGTGCCGGCCGGCGCCGACATCCTGGATCCGGTGGGTACCGCACCGGGGGTTGTCCTGTCAGGGAAACCCACAGTGGTGGTGCTTCCCGGCCCGCCGCGGGAGCTGCAGCCGATGTGGTTGCGGGCGGTCGAAACCCCGGGCGTTCAGCAGGCGATCGCCGGTCGCACCGAGTACCGCCAGAGCACCGTGCGGATGTTCGGCCTCGCCGAGTCCGGTCTGGCGGAGACGTTGCGGGAGGCCGAATCCCGCATCGATGACTATGCCGCCCTTGAGGTGACCACGTGCCTTCGTCGCGGCGAACTGGAGATCGTCACCCGTTATGAGCCGCCCGCCGCAGGTGCATACGCGGCCCTGATCGATCTGCTGCGGGACCGCTATCCACGGGAATTGTTCTCCGAGGACGGTGCCCTGGTCGATGATCAGGTTGCGGGCCTGTTGGCCGGACGCCGATTCGCCACCGCGGAATCGTGCACCGCGGGCCTGCTGGCCGCGCGGCTCGCCGACCGGGCGGGCTCCTCGGCCTATCTGACCGGTGGTGTGGTGTCCTATTCCAACGAAGCGAAGGTGGATCTGCTCGGTGTGGATGCTGCGCTGATCGCCGAGCACGGCGCAGTCTCCGAGCCGGTGGCCCGCGCCATGGCCGAGGGCGCGTTGGCACGATTCGGTGCCGACACCGCGGTCGGGATCACCGGTATCGCCGGACCCGATGGTGGCTCCGTGGAAAAGCCGGTCGGCACGGTGTGTTTCGGTGTGGCAGTGAGCGGCCGGCCGACTCTTGTCCGTACGGTGCGGTTACCCGGTGACCGCGGCGACGTGCGCGAGCGTTCCACGACGGTGGCCATGCACCTGCTGCGCGGTGAGCTGCTCGCGCTGCAGTCCGGCTAGCTCGCGAACTCGGCGATCACCCCGGTTGCCAGGCCTTCCAGGGTCGGGTCGGACGCCCGGTCATGGGTGAACAGCACGACCTGCCCGAAACCCAGATCTTGCCAGTGCCGCAGACGATCCACGATCATCGGCGCCGTACCGATCAGACCGCCCTCCTGGAGCCCGAAACCCGGTCCGCCGAACCGCTTCTCGGCGAGCGTGCGGACCTCGGGCAGGGACTTCTCGTCGGGCGCCAGCGCCATCACGGCCTCCACCGACATCACGATGGTCGCCGGGTCGCGTCCGATATCGGCGCAGATGGACTGCAGCACAGCCATTTTGTGTTCCAGTTCGCCGATTGCGTAGGTGGGCACATTCCAGACATCGGCGTATCGCGCCACCAGCGGCAGGGTGAACTTCTCGCCGACACCGCCGACTACGATGGGCGGGCGTGGCTGCTGCACCGCCCGGGGGCGGATCGGCATATCGCGGACGGTGTAGTGCTCACCGCTGAAGTCGACGGTCCCCGTGTCGAACGCCTGGGTCAGGATCTCCAGCGACTCCGCCAGGCGCGCCGACCGGGTGCCGAACGAGCCCCAGCCCAGGCCGGTACGCCGATGCTCGTCCTCGATGGAACCGCTGCCGATGCCCAGTTGCAGGCGGCCCGCCGAGATCTGGTCCAGGGTGGTGGCCATCTTCGCGAGCACCACCGGGTGCCGGAACTGGTTGCACAGCACCATGTGTCCGATGCGTAGGCGCTCGGTGCGGCTGAGCAGCGCGGTGGCCAGCGTCCACGCTTCCAGCGAGTCGATCTCGGGCATGCCCGGGCCGTACAGATGGTCGTACAACCACAGCGATCCGATACCGAGTTCCTCGCAGCGCAAGGCCCGGTGCAGCACGTCCTGATACGAGAACCCCATCTGGGGGATGTAGACACCGATATCCAGCGTGGCCATGGGGGAGCTCGGGGGTCGTATCAGTTCAGCACGGGGGCCAGTCGGCGCCACTGCTCCAGCGGAAGCGCCGACAGGTCGGCATCGAGAACCTGGACGCACACATGGTCAGCGCCAGCGGCCTTGTGTTCGTTCACCCGCGCCAGGATCGCTTCCTCGTTGCCCCACACCACGATCGCGTCGACGAGCCGGTCGCTGACGGAGTGCACCTCGTCCTCGCTGAACCCGGACCGGAGCAGGTTGTTCGCGTAGTTGGGCATCGCCAGATAGCCGCGCACCCAGGCGCGCCCGATCTCGCGGGCGGCGTCTGCGTCCTCGCTGAGCACCGCGGTCTGCTCGGGCAGGAGCAGCGGGCCGTCGCCGAGCGCCGCACGCGCGGTGGCGGTGTGCTCCGGGGTGACCAGATACGGGTGCGCGCCGCGGGACCGATCGGCGGCCAACCGCAACATCTTCGGTCCGAGCGCGGCCAGCACGCGGTCCGCGGCGGCGACGGGCTGCTCGGCGTTGTCGAGACCGTCCAGGAAGGCCGCGGTCGCGGCGAGGGGCTTGCGATAGGTGCCCGGCGACTTGGAATCGATCAGCGGGGCATGGCTGACACCGATGCCGAGCAGGAACCGTCGTCCGTGCGCTGCCGACAGCCGGGCATGGGCCGCCGCGACGTCCGCCGGTTCGTGCATCCAGAGATTGAGGATGCCGGTGGCGATGGTGATGCTCTTGGTCGCGGTCAGCAGATTCTCCACCGATTCGATGACCGGGCCGCCGACGTCGGGGATCCACAGCGCCGTGTAGCCGAGGTCCTCCAGTTCGGCTGCTGCCTCGGCCGCCTGCCCGGCATCGCCGTAGCGCAGGTGTGAGCTCCAAATTCCGGTGCCCGAAAGTTCCACGTGGAGAATTCCTTTCAGCGAGAACCGTGACCGTCGCGGTCCCAGATATCCAGCATCGTACGGAGGATCTCCTCGGCACAGCCGAGCCCCCCGAGGTGACTCTCGCCGGGCAGCACCGTCATCTCGGCGTCCGGCAGCCGGGAGACCACGTGCGCGCCGTGCGCGAACGGCACGATGTGGTCCTTGTCGCCGTGCCACCAGTGCACCGG
>JBPPMV010000351.1:0-2578 GCA_051306235.1 Mycobacterium sp.
GCGCCAGGTGGGTGAAGGCCTGCGGGAAGTTGCCCAGGTGGCGTCCGGTGCGCGGCTCGATCTCCTCGGCGTAGAGGTGCAGCGGGCTGGCGAAGGACAGCAGTCGCTCGCAGAGCCGTTTGGCCCGGCTGCCCTCACCGATCTCGACGAGTGCGGATACCAGCCCGAAGGAACAGATGGTGAAGGTGCCCTCCTCGCCGGACAGGCCGTCATCGGTTTCCTCGGTCCGGTAGCGCAGTACCAGCCCGTCCTCGGTGAGTTCCTCGGCGATGGCCAGCACGGTCGCGCGGATGCGTTCATCATCCGACGGCAGGAACCGGGTGAGCACGGCGAGCAGCAGCGAGGCGTCGAGTGCATCGTCACCGTAACGCTGGGTGAGCACGCCGCGGGAGTCCACACCGTGGGCCAGGATATCGGCCTGGATCTCCTCGGCGATCGTGCCCCACTGCTGGGCGTAGCTCTTCTCGCCCTGTAGTTCGGCCAGTTTGGCCCCCCGATCCAGCGCCACCCAGCACATGATCTTGCTAGAGGTGAAGTGCTGCGGCTCGCCGCGGACCTCCCAGATGCCGCGGTCGGGTTCGCGCCAGTGCTTGATGGCCTCCTCGACCTGATTCTTCAGGATCGGCCACAACGCCTCGGGCATCTGCTCACGTGACTTGGCGTGCAGGTACACCGAATCCAGCATGGTGCCCCAGATATCGTGCTGCATCTGGTTGTACGCGCCGTTGCCGATGCGCACCGGCCGGGAGTTGTCATAGCCGGACAGGTGGTGCAGTTCCTCCTCGACCAGGCTGCGTTCCCCGCCCACGCCGTACATCACCTGCAGCGGGTGCCGTTCGCCGTTGGTGGCCCCGGATACGTCGGCGATGAAGGAGAAGAAGTCGTCGGCCTCACGGTCCAGTCCGAGCGTGTACAGACCCCACAGCGCGAAGGTGGAATCCCGTATCCACGAATAGCGGTAGTCCCAGTTGCGTTCTCCCTGAGGAGTTTCCGGCAGCGACGTGCTACTGGCCGCCAGCAGCGCGCCGGTCGGCGAGTACACCAGGCCCTTCAGCGTCAGCGCGCTGCGTTGCAGGTACGCCCGCCACGGATGGTCGGGGAAGTCGCCGATGTTGATCCACTGCCGCCACGACTCACTGGTCTTCCACATCTTGTCTGCGGCTTCTTCGAAATTCTGCGGCGCAGGGTGTTTGGACCAGCTGAGCGCCACGAACACCTTGTCACCCTCGGTGAGCCGGGTGCGCGCGCGGGCCTCGTGGCCCTCCAGGCCGATGCGCAGGTTGGTGGTCAGACGCAGCGTCGGATTGGCCTCGGGATCCTTGCGGGCGCGGGCGATCGCCTCACCGTAGGCCGAGGACGAGTACTCCCAGGTCGCCGGGCTGCGACCGTAGTCGAAGTTCGGCTCGCAGCTCATCACCAACTCGACGGTGCCGCTGACGCAGCGCACGGTGCGCAGCAGGATGTGCTCGGCGTCCCAGTCGGTGGGGGTGCGGCGGTGGGTCCGTGAGCGCGTCTCGGTGTCGTGCCAGGGGCCCATCACCAGGGCGTCCCGCACGATGATCCAGCCGGTATGGGTCTGCCAGGTGGTTTCCATGATGAGGCTGCCGGGCAGGTAACGCCGCGCCGAGGGCACCGAGACGCCGTACGGGCTCAGCTTGAAGTGACCGGCGCCACGGTCCAGGATGGCGCCGAAGACGCTGGGTGAATCCGGGCGAGGCACGCACATCCATTCCACAGCTCCCGCCGAGGACACCAGGCAGGTGTTCTCGCAGTCGGAGAGGAACGCGTAATCCGCGATGGGCGGGAACGGGTTTCGCATGGCTCCGGACGGCGCATAGGCAATGGGGGCCGTAGCTGTGGCTGGTGTCGGCGTCGGATCGTGCTTGGTGTGTTCCAGAACCATGTCGCCCATCATGGGTGCATAATCGGCCGCCGTCTAGTCGCGGGGAACCGGGTGTCAGCGACGGGCGAACGCCGGTATGTGCTCAGGTAGCGGCCCGATCGCGACACCGTATCCGATGATCCTGCGCAGCAGCGGAACCCGGCCGACCAGTCGCACGCCGGCCGGCGCCCGAGCGGGAGCGCCCTCGGCCACCGCGACCGCGATCACCCGGTTGTGCACGACCCGCTGCGCGCCCTGGACCAGTACGGTGGGCAACCACCGGCGGGCCTGTACGCGCCGCAGCAGCCGCGTCGGCGCGCTACCGGAACGCAACGGGGCGGCGAGCACGCGAGCGGCCGCCACGGCGTCGGCGACCGCCAGGTTGATACCCACCCCGCCCACCGGGGACATCGCGTGCGCCGCGTCGCCGATCAGCAGCAGCCCGTCCGCATACCAGCGCGGCAACCGATTCAACTGCACATCAAGCAGTTTGACGTCGTCGAATGACGTCACCGAGCCGATGCGGTCGGCGATCCACGGCACCACCGCCGTGACCCGGCGATGCAGCGACTCGATTCCTTCGGAGCGAAGTCGTTCGTCGGACCCCTTCGGGATCACGAACGCGCACTGGTAATAGTCGCCACGGTCGATCATGGCCACCACGTGACCGGCCCCCATCGCCCCGGCAAGGCCCGC
>JBPPMV010000352.1:0-9988 GCA_051306235.1 Mycobacterium sp.
CGTTCTGACCGTCGGCGCAATGTCGACTTGTCACCCGCGGAGGCGAGCATGACGGACGCACTCGAGCTCGGGCCCACCGGTCGCCCCATGCCCTACCTGCCGACCCCGGAACCACTGGAGCGGCACGGACCGGCCCGGGTGATCGCGATGTGCAACCAGAAGGGCGGGGTCGGCAAGACCACCTCGACCATCAATCTCGGCGCCAGCCTCGCCGAATACGGCCGCCGGGTGCTGCTGGTCGACCTGGACCCGCAGGGCGCGCTGTCCGCCGGGTTGGGCGTACCGCACTACGAGCTCGACCACACCGTGCACAATCTGCTGATCGAACCGAGGGTGTCCATCGACCAGGTGGTCATCAAGACCCGGGTGCCCGGCCTGGACCTGGTGCCCAGCAATATCGACCTGTCGGCCGCGGAGATCCAGCTGGTCAACGAGGTGGGCCGCGAGCAGTCGCTGGCCCGTGCCCTCTATCCGGTGCTGGACCGCTATGACTACGTGCTGATCGACTGCCAGCCGTCGCTGGGCCTGCTCACCGTGAACGGTCTGGCCTGCTCCGATGGTGTGATCATCCCGACCGAGTGCGAGTACTTCTCGCTGCGCGGGCTGGCCCTGCTCACCGACACCGTCGAGAAGGTGAAGGACCGGCTCAACCCGAAGCTGGAGATCAGCGGCATCCTGGTGACCCGGTTCGACCATCGGACCGTCAATGCCCGCGAGGTGATGGCCCGGGTGGTCGAGCGGTTCGGTGACCTCGTGTTCGACACCGTCATCACCCGTACCGTGCGCTTCCCCGAAACCAGCGTTGCCGGTGAACCGATCACCAGCTGGGCGCCGAAATCCACTGGCGCCCTGGCCTATCGGGCATTGGCCCGTGAGGTCATCGACCGGTTCGGGTCGTGACAGAGGCGGCTGCTCCGGAGGCCGCCCAGGGTTTCCAGGTCCGGTTGAGCAATTTCGAGGGGCCCTTCGATCTGCTGCTGCAGCTGATCTTCGCGCACCGTCTGGACGTCACCGAGGTCGCTCTGCACCAGGTGAGCGGCGAGTTCATCGCATACACCAAGGAGATCGGGCGCCAGCTCGAGCTCGATGAGACGACGGCGTTTCTGGTGATTGCCGCCACACTGCTCGATCTCAAGGCGGCCCGGTTGCTGCCCTCGGGCGAGGTCCACGACGAGGAGGATCTCGCCCTGCTGGAGGTGCGGGATCTGCTGTTCGCCCGGCTGCTGCAGTACCGCGCGTTCAAGCACGTCGCGTTGATGTTCGCCGAACTGGAGGCCGCCGCGCTGCGCAGCTATCCGCGGGCGGTGTCCTTGGAACCCCAGTTCGATGAGCTGTTACCCGAGGTCATGCTGGGTGTGGACGCCGATCGCTTCGCGCAGATCGCGGCGACGGCCTTCACGCCGCGCCAGGTGCCGACGGTGCGGTTGGACCATCTGCACATCCAGCCGGTCTCGGTTCCCGAGCAGGCCAAGCGCCTGATGGGGCTCCTGGAGCTGCGCGGTGTGGGCCAGTGGGCGTCGTTCACCGAGCTGGTGGCCGACTGCGACGGGGCCATGGAGATCGTGGGGCGGTTCCTTGCGCTATTGGAGCTGTACCGGGCCAGGGCGGTAGCATTCGAGCAAGTAGAACCGCTTGGTGTGCTCCAGGTTTCGTGGACCGGGGATCGGCCAACCAACGAACACCTCGCAGCCGCAGTGGAAGAAGAGTCATGACCAACGATGTAACCGAGACGGAACCGGGCCTCGACCCGGCTCTGGACTCGGAAACTGAGCTGGTCGCCGAGGCGCTCGATGACACCGAATTCCAGTCGGTTCTCGAAGCGCTGTTGCTGGTCGTGGACACCCCGGTGACGGTCGAGGCGCTCGCGTCGGCCACCGACAACCCCGAGGACCGGGTCGCGGCCGCGCTGCGCACGTTGGCCGCCGAGCTGACCGAACGGGCCAGCGGTATCGATCTGCGTGAGGCCGGCGGCGGTTGGCGGATGTACACCCGCCCCCGCTACGCGGCCTATGTGGAACGGCTGCTGCTCGACGGTGCGCGGTCCAAGCTGACCCGCGCCGCGTTGGAGACACTGGCCGTGGTGGCCTACCGTCAGCCCGTCACCCGGGCCCGGGTGAGCGCGGTCCGCGGGGTCAACGTCGACGCCGTCATACGAACCCTGCTCGCTCGCGGGCTGATCACCGAGGCGGGTAACGACTCCGACAGTGGCGCCGTCACTTTCGCCACCACCGAGTTGTTCCTGGAACGTCTGGGACTGTCCTCGCTGACCGATCTGCCCGATATCGCGCCCCTGTTGCCCGATGTTGATGTCATCGATGACCTGAGTGAAAACCTCAGTGCCGAACCGCGATTCGCAAAGCTCGACGGTTCGGCTGCTGTACCCGGCAAGCAGTCGGGTTTTGATGTGGACAAGGACTGACATGGTCGAGCCGGATGGTGTTCGGTTACAAAAAGTACTGTCGCAGGCGGGAATTGCCTCCCGTCGCGTCGCAGAGCGGATGATTCTGGACGGCCGGGTGGAAGTCGACGGCCGGATTGTCACCGAGCTCGGCACCCGGGTGGACACCGAGAACTCGGAGATCCGGGTCGACGGCGCCAAGGTGCAGCTCGATGACACGCTGGTCTACCTGGCGATCAACAAAGAGCGCGGTATGCACTCGACGATGTCGGATGACAAGGGCCGGCCTTGCGTCGGTGACCTGGTGGAGTACCGGGTCCGGGGTCACAAGCGACTGTTCCACGTCGGGCGTCTGGACGCCGAGACCGAGGGACTGCTGATCCTGACCAACGACGGTGAGCTGGCGCACCGATTGATGCACCCGTCCTACGAGGTACCCAAGACCTACATGGCCACCGTCCTCGGATCGGTGCCGCGCGGTCTGGGCAAGAAATTGCGCGAGGGTGTGGTGCTCGATGACGGTCCGATCGCCCTCGACGATTTCGCGGTGGTCGACACGTTGCCCGGTAAGTCGATGGTCAAGGTGACGCTGCACGAGGGGCGCAAGCGCCTGGTCCGCAGGCTGCTGGCATCCGTCGGCTTTCCCGTCCAGGAACTGGTACGGACCAGTCTGGGTTCGGTCGAGTTGGGGGAGCAACGCCCGGGCAGCATCCGGGTGCTGACCCGCAAGGAGATCGGCGAGCTGTACCAGGCGGTGGGGATGTGAGTGCTGTATTGACGATTGCGCTGGACGGGCCCGCGGGTACCGGAAAGTCATCGGTGTCAAAGGGTTTGGCCCGCACGCTGGGTCTGCGCTACCTCAATACCGGTGCCATGTACCGGATTGTCACGCTGGCCGTATTGCGCGCCGGGGTGGATCTCGCCGACGACCGCCGGGTGACCGAGGTGGCCGATGATGTCGAATTGGCGGTCGGGTACGACCCCGACGAGGACCAGGCCTACCTGGCCGGCGAAGACGTGTCCTTCGAGATCCGCGGTGATGAGGTCACCGGTGCGGTCTCGGCGGTCTCGGCGGTCCCGGCGGTGCGGGCCCGGCTCGTGCAGTTGCAGCGTGAGCTGGCAGCCGAGGACGGCGGTGTGGTGGTCGAGGGCCGCGATATCGGCACCGTGGTGCTCCCGGAAGCCGACGTGAAGATTTTCCTGACCGCCTCGGCCGAGGTGCGGGCGCGCAGACGCAATGACCAGAACATCGCCAACGGACTCGGCGACGCCTACGACGCGGTGCTCGCCGATGTGAAGCGCCGCGATCATCTCGATTCGACCCGAGCGGTGTCCCCGCTGCGGCCGGCCGAGGACGCGGTGATCGTGGATACCAGCAACATGGACGAGGCTCGCGTGGTGGCGCATTTGCAGGAGCTCGTGCAACAACGGGCCGGAGCGCACCGATGACAGACGATTTCGTTCGCAGTGATGGCACCTGGTCTGATGAAAGCGACTGGGAAATAGGAACGTTCGACGACGAGGTCGCCGAAGAGACGTATGCGCCGCCGCCCGTGCTCGCCGTGGTGGGCCGACCCAACGTGGGGAAATCCACGCTGGTCAACCGAATCCTGGGACGCCGCGAGGCCGTCGTGCAGGACATCCCGGGAGTGACCCGCGACCGGGTTTCCTATGACGCCAACTATCTGGGTCGCCGATTCGTCGTGCAGGACACCGGCGGTTGGGAACCCGATGCCAAGGGCCTGCAGCAGCTGGTGGCCGAGCAGGCGTCGATCGCCATGCAGACCGCCGATGCGATCATCATGGTCGTCGACGCGGTGGTCGGCGCGACCTCGGCCGATGAGGCGGCGGCCAAACGACTGCAACGCTCCGGCAAGCCGGTGTTCTTGGCGGCCAACAAGGTTGACAACGAGCGCGGTGAATCCGATGC
The DNA here is from genome assembly GCA_051306235.1 of Mycobacterium sp. GTDB lineage: Bacteria > Actinomycetota > Actinomycetes > Mycobacteriales > Mycobacteriaceae > Mycobacterium. Next base: position 4,329 of record JBPPMV010000352.1, read on the forward strand.
GTCCGCACTGTGGTCGTTGGGCCTGGGACAGCCGTTCCCGGTCAGCGCCATGCACGGCCGCGGTGTCGCCGATCTGCTGGACAGTGTGCTGGAGAAGCTGCCCGAGGCCTCCGAGGTCGGCGGGGGTCCCGGTGGGCCGCGCCGTGTCGCGCTGGTGGGTAAACCCAATGTGGGCAAGAGTTCTCTGCTCAACCGACTGGCCGGTGACGAGCGCTCGGTGGTGCACGATGTCGCGGGCACCACGGTGGACCCGGTGGACTCGCTGATCGATCTGGGCGGCAAGACCTGGCGTTTCATCGACACTGCCGGACTGCGCCGCAAGGTCGGCCAGGCCAGTGGGCATGAGTTCTACGCCTCGGTGCGTACGCACAGCGCGATCGACGCCGCCGAGGTGGTGGTCGTCCTGATCGACGGTTCGGTGCCGCTGACCGAGCAGGATCAGCGGGTGCTGACCATGGTGATCGAATCCGGGCGTGCGCTGGTGCTGGCGTTCAACAAGTGGGACCTGGTCGACGAGGACCGGCGTTACCTGTTGGACAAGGAGATCGACCGCGAACTGGCGCAGTTGCAGTGGGCCCCGCGGGTCAACATCTCGGCCAAGACCGGTCGTGCGGTGCAGAAGCTGGTGCCCGCGCTGGAAACGTCGCTGCGGTCCTGGGATGCCCGCATCCCGACCAGCCGGCTGAACACGTTCTTCAAGGAGATCGTCCAGGCGACACCGCCGCCGGTGCGTGGTGGCAAGCAGCCCCGCATCCTGTTCGCCACCCAGGCGACTGCGCGGCCGCCGACATTCGTGTTGTTCACCAGTGGATTCCTGGAGGCCGGCTACCGGCGGTTCCTGGAGCGCAGGCTGCGCGAGACCTTCGGTTTCGAGGGCAGTCCGATCCGGATCAATGTGCGGGTCCGGGAGAAGCGCTCCGTCCGCAGGTAGCGCCCAGCCGAGTACACCTAGCGCTTGAGTAGGGTGGCCCCAGTGTCGACCACCCACATGATTCTGATTGCGTTGGCGGGCGTGGGAGCCGGAGCGATCAACGCGATCGTCGGCTCGGGCACATTGATCACCTTCCCGACGCTGGTCGCGCTGGGCTTTCCGCCGGTGACCGCGACGATGTCGAACGCCGTCGGTCTGGTGGCCGGCGGTGTGTCGGGAACCTGGGGGTACCGCCGCGAGCTGCGCGGCCAATGGCACCGGCTGCGCTGGCAGATCCCGGCCTCGCTCCTCGGCGCGGGAGTCGGGGCCTGGCTGCTGCTGCACCTGCCGGAGAAGGTGTTCACCCGCGTCGTGCCGGTGCTGCTCATCGCCGCACTGATCCTGGTGCTGATCGGTCCCCGCATCCAGGCATGGGCGCGCAAACGGGCCGAACAGTCCGGGGAGGGCGTCGATCATGTCTCCTCTCGCCGCATGTTCGCCGTGGTCGTGGCGACGTTCGCGGTCGGCATCTACGGCGGCTACTTCACGGCAGCGCAGGGCATTCTGCTGATGGGCGCGATGGGCGCCTTGCTACCTGAGTCCATGCAACGCATGAATGCCGCCAAGAATCTGCTGTCGCTACTGGTGAACGTGGTCGCGGCACTGGCCTACACGGCGGTGGCATTCGACCGGATCAGCTGGGAGGCCGCCGGCCTGATCGCGGTCGGCTCGCTGATCGGCGGATTCCTCGGCGCGCGCTACGGGCGGCGACTGTCCCCGACCCCACTTCGTGCTGTGATCATCGTGGTGGGATTGATCGGGCTGTACAGATTGTTATCCGTGTAGTCTTACCAAAGTTTGTTGGGCTCACCAGTGAGGAACGTCGATGGCTGAATGCGTGCTGATCACGCCCGCGCCGTCCGACGTGTCCGCGCTCGAGCCCTTCTGGCCGTCCCGGCGTTCGATGGCCTTCGACGAGTGGTGTTGTCCGCGTCCCTGACGCGCACCCATCCGTCCGTTGTGGTCCCTCACGGTGATCGCATTCCCCGAAAGCTGCCATGCGTTCGCTTTTGATCTTCACCTTCGTCGGTATCGGTGCCCAACTCGTCGACGGCGCTCTCGGCATGGCGTTCGGCGTCACCGCCACGACGCTGCTGGTGCTCTCCAATGTCGGGGCCGCTCAGGCCAGCGCCGCGGTGCACCTCGCCGAGGTCGGTACGACGTTCGCCTCCGGCCTGTCGCACTGGAAATTCAAGAACATCGATTGGGCGCTCGTCGCCAAGCTCGGTGTACCCGGCGCCGTCGGCGCCTTCTTGGGCGCGACAGTCCTGTCCTCGTTGTCCACCGAGCACGCTGCCCCGTTGATGGCCGCGATCCTGGTGGCCATCGGTCTCTATGTGCTGCTGCGGTTCTCACTGCGCACGCCGCTGGTGTTCGGGTCGCGGGGGACCAGCCACAGCGCGAAGTTTCTTGCTCCGCTCGGTTTGTTCGGCGGTTTCATCGACGCCTCCGGCGGTGGCGGCTGGGGGCCGGTGACGACGAGCACGCTGCTGTCGCAGGGTAAGACCGCGCCGCGCACCGTCATCGGGTCGGTGAGCGCGTCGGAATTCCTGGTGTCGGTGTCGGCGTCGCTGGGCTTCCTCATCGGGTTGCGCCAGGAGTTCCTGCAGAACTGGCCGGTGGTCGTCGGGCTGATGGTCGGCGGCGTCATCGCCGCGCCGTTCGCGGCCTGGCTGGTGACCCGGATCAGTCCGGCACTGCTGGGGACCGCGGTCGGCGGAGTGATCGTGCTGACCAACAGTCAGAAGCTGGTGCATTTCTTCGATGTTCAGTGGCCGTGGTCGACAGCGATCTACTCGGTGATCATCGTGGTGTGGGTATCGCTGGTGATTTACGCGTGGCGGGTATCACGCGCGCCGCGCTTCGCGCCCGAAGCACCCGCGGTGGCCGGCGAGACCGAGTCAGAACCGGTCACGCGCTGATTCCTGCTCCAGGACGGCTTCCAGGTCGGTGAGCCGGTCCATCGTCGAGACCATGCGCTGGGTCCGGTTGTTACGGGCCAGCAGATCTCGGTGCCGGTGGGTGAAGGCCCAGTAGCCGGCGGTGAACGGACAGGCATCGTCGCCGACGCGTTTCTTGGGATCGAACTCGCAGTCGCCGCAGTGGTCGCTCATCTTGTTGATGTAGGCGCCGCCGGAGGTGTACGGCTTGGTGGCCAACAGGCCGCCGTCGGCGTGCTGGCTCATGCCCACCACATTGGTGGGCATCACCCAGCGGAACCCGTCTACGAAGGCGGTGGCGAACCAGTCGGTGAGTTCGTCGGGCCGGTAGCCGCGTTGCAGAACGTGGCTACCCAACACCATCAGGCGCTGGATGTGATGGGTCCAGCCGCGGTCCCGGACGCCTTCGAGGGCGTTGTGCAGGCATTGCGCAGTAACGGCGTCGGCGTCGAGGTCGGCCCACCAGTCCGGCAGGCGGGTGCGGGCATTGAGCTCATTTTTCTCGGTGTAGTCCGGGCCGAAGTGCCAGTACAGGTGCCACATGTACTCGCGCCAGCCCAGGATCTGCCGGATGAAGCCCTCGACGGCGGCCAGCGGCGCCTCGCCGCGGCGGTAGGCCTGCTCGGCGGCTTCCACGGCTTCGAGCGGGTGCAGCACGCCGAGGTTGAGCGGTACTGAGAGCAGCGAGTGCGACATCGCCCAGTCGTCGCCCATGATGGCGTCCTCGTAGCGGCCGAAGGCGGGCAGGCGGTGCTCGATGAACCGGGTCAGTGCGCGCTTGGCCTCGGCGGGGGTGACAGCGAACAGGCGTGGCCCGTCGGCGCCGACGGTGTCGAGGTCCATCCGGTCCAGATCGCGGCGGACCTGTTCATCGATATCGTCCTCGCGGGGTTTGTACGGGGCGGGGACGTCGAGGGTCTTCTGTTTCTTCGGCGGCGGTTCGCGGTTGTCCTCGTCGTAGTTCCACCGGCTGCCGACGGGGTCCTTGCCCTCCATCAGGACATCGAAGCGCCGGCGCTGGTCGCGGTAGAAGTCCTCCATGCGGAACCGGGTTCTTTGTCCTGCCCATTCTTGGAAATCCCTGCGGGACAGCGCGAATGTCGGGGTCGGCAGAATATCGGCGACCAGGCCTTGCTTGTGGAGCCGGTGCACGAACTTCTCGGCGGCGTGGGAGGTGGGCTCGTACACGAGGGCGGGACGCTTGAACTCGTGCAGTGCGTCGGTATAGGTGTCGGCCTGGATGAGGGTGGCGCGGTCGCCGAGGTCTTGCTCGGCATGTCTGAGAGCTGACATCACGAGGTGCAGTTTCTGGCGGTGGTAACGACGCTTGGCCAGCGCCGCGGTCGCCTCGACGAGCAGCACCTCCCGGTGGGCATGCTCACCGCCGTAGGTGGCGGGGCCGAGCTGGTCGGCGAACAGCCACAGGGGAGTGTCATCGGGAGTCTGCGTCACCCGTCGTAGATACCCCGATCCGGCACGGATGACGCGGTTGGGATTCCGACGGGGGGTTGAGGTAAAGTTCCGTCCGCCTACCGGCGATCCCGGCAGGCACTCGGGCTGTGGCGCAGCTTGGTAGCGCACCTGACTGGGGGTCAGGTGGTCGCAGGTTCAAATCCTGTCAGCCCGACAGTGAAAACCCGCTCTGACCAGTGTCGGAGCGGGTTTTTTGGCTCTACCGATCTGCGCGGGTTCGAGCCAGGGTCCCAAGCGCCGGCTCAAGAGTCTGGCGCCGGCGGGCCGCCCCGGCCGAACGCTGGACGCGGATACTTCGGCTGGTGCATCTGCCTCGCGCCGACTCCGAATCGCTGCTCTGGTGGCCCGCACGCGAGATCTGCCGCCGGTACTGGTGATCGATTGTCGGCAGGCGGCCCGAACGAGAACACCAATGGACTGTTGCGCGACTTCCCAAGGCCGTCACGCTCATCGACCATGCGTCGGGGCATCTTCTGGCCGTTGAGGACGAAGTCAACGACCGTCCCCGTATGGTGCTCCAAGATCTTTGCCCTGCGGACCTATTCGCCGCGTTGCTGACCTCACCTGGTCCGTCATTTGAGGCGACTTTGACTGGAACCCACCCCGTCGCCGGCACAAGACCTGTGCGGAACCCGCGACTACACCGTCGCGTAGATTCTCAGAATCACGTCGAAAACCGACGCAGCCTTCAACGAAAGCCATCATGTCTCAGGATCAGAACACAGACGTTCCACCGAATCATCTCTCCATCGATCCGCACAGCGCGTTCTACAGCGAAGAGGCGCTCATCCGCGGCGTGGGTATTCGCTTCAATGGCGTCGAGAAAACCAATGTGCTCGAATACGACGTTGCCGAGGGTTGGGTGCGCGTTGAAGTTCCTACCGCCAAGGATCGCCGCGGAAATCCGATGGTCGTAAAGGTCAACGGCACGGTTGAACCGTATTTCCGAACTGACGAATAGCAACGCCCTCGGGGTCGGTGCACTGTGAGCACCTAGCTCAACCGTAGGCGGGGTACCGACCCTCCCAGATGGCGAGTTGCTCCGCCCGGTGACCGCGCGCGATCCCGGATTCAGGTCCGAGCAGCATCGTGGCTCCGCCGACACCGTCGTAGGGTTCCCAGGGCTCTTTCCCGCGAATGAACGCCAGCCACAGGTCCTGAACATGATCTGACATGTGGCGGGCCGCTTGGTCATTGCCGGCCAGCGCAGGCGCGGCGTCCAGGTTGCCGAAGACCAAGGGCAGGCATGAGTCATGGCACGCCCGCAGGCCGGCCCG
>JBPPMV010000353.1:0-11012 GCA_051306235.1 Mycobacterium sp.
CCATCGAGTCGCTGAATTACCAGCTGCGCAAAGTCACCAAAGCCCGCGGCTCGTTCCCCTCCGATGCCGCAGCGCTCAAGCTGCTGTATCTGGCCATCCGCAACATCAACCAGAAACGAGGATCAAACCCAGGATCAGGAACCTACCGCTGGACCGAAGCGCTCAACGCCTTCGCCATCCAATTCCCCGACCGACTCCCGCTCTAAAGAGACCCACCAAACCGAAACGGCCGCAACTACTTACACAGTTATCTTGACAAGCCCCGCGGATGTGGCACCCGGGCGCTGGTGCCGTTTCCTCCGGCCGGCGTGCATGGCTACGCCCCCAAGGCCTCGATAGCGCCGCATCCCCAGGTGCGCGACTAGGACCACCATCGTGGCCAGGATGATGAGCATCACGGTGTTGCCCACCCAACCCGTCCATGTCACGGCGGCTATAGCGGTTCCACCCAGCCCTAAATGCGCGGCGACGCCGACGGCAGCCAACCCGCTCCATCCCAGTCGCGAGCGCCACCACGGCCTCCTCACGACAAGCCCACGCGACAGCGCCACACGGTCTGCCTCGCCATCAGTCACAATCGGTAAAACTCCCAGCCCCTGCCAGTCCACAGTCACACAGTCGGGTCGACCTATCGTCTGCAGTCGGGCGGCAACGGTGTCCTCAAGTTGGCGCAAGCGCTCGTGGTCTGCGGCTTCCAGCCGCAGAACAAGCACGTCCGCACCTGCCCGCAAGGTCAACGTCCCTTCGGCGAAATAGACCGACCCCATGGTGTCGGTGTAGTCGACACGCTCGATCCTCGGGGGCATTGGGCCGCCGCGGTCGCTGGGATGGACTGACATCACCCGCATCTGGTTGGCATGTCGGCATAGTTGGGTCAGGTAGCGGCTGGCCCGGTCTGTCACAACCCGAGCTTCAACGGTTGGCATATAGGCCCCTCCTGAGACGTCCACCGGACACTTTTACGATACAACGTGTCGCACTACCGTCATAATGTATTGCAGCGGGCGGATTGTCTACACTGCGGTCTGTGCCCAAGTTGTGGAACGACACCATCACCTCTCACCGGCACGCCGTGCGGGAAGCGGCGATCGATGCCACTGCAGACCTGATTGCCCAGCACGGACTGCTTTCGGTGACGATGTCGCAAATCGCCGCGAAGGCTGGCGTGGGGCGGGCCACGCTCTACAAGTACTTCCCCGACGTCGAAGCCGCGCTTCAGGCGTGGCACGAACGCCAGATCGCGAATCATCTCGAACAACTCGCCTACGCCCGCGACCAGGCCGGCCTTCCGGCCGAGCGTCTCGAAGCCGTGCTGCGGGCCTTCGCGCTCATCACCCGCGAGTCCCACGAGCACCGGGACAACAGCGCTGTTGCAGCCCTATTGCATCGGGGCCATCATGTCTCGGAAGCTCACCGGCGTCTCCACACGATGATCAGCGACCTGCTGGCCGAAGCGGCCGCCGACGGCGAGGTGCGCGGCGATGCCTCCTCTGACGAGCTCGCCAGCTACTGTCTGCACGCCCTGGCCGCTGCCAACGACCTTGCCTCTCCCGCCGCGGTCGATCGCCTGGTCGACATCACCCTCGCTGGGCTGAGGAACTCTCGCTAATCGCCGTTACGCCAGCGCCTCTGGACGTCAACGTGCGCTATCAACTGTGCGAGTTGTTCTTTCATCGATCTCTACAGCAGCACGGTCCCCGGCGGCCAGACCCACGGGCGGCGACATCAGTCGCGCGCAGGTGACGAGTCAACATGCGGCTACGAACCGCAGCACATGCGTGGGACACGACTGTGACCTGCGCGAACAGCGGGTCTTCCATGTCCACTGATCTGTCGTTCTGATGAGAGGCCGCGTCAGCGTTCTCAGCGACCAAAACGTATGCAACCGCGCCTGTCTCAGGTTCCGGTCTCCGGTCACTTCGCGTTGGGTCGGGCAGTGACCGAGGCGAACTTGACAGCGGCTGCGACCGGGAGTTAAGCCCCGAACAGAAGGAACAAGCCTGCGAAGGTGTATCCGACCATGGTGAGCATCATGGCGAGCTGGCCGGTCAGTTGATGACCGACTGGTATGACGCGTAAAGCCTTGTCATGTGCGGCGATCACCGCGAGCATGTGTCCGATCACCACGCAGGCGACCTTGATGGTCCACAGCAGGGTCGGATTCATCGAGAGAACATACTGGACGTCTCCCGGGTCTAGCCCGAGGAGCTGCCAACCATGGCCGAAGGGGTCCGCCAGGCGCACGATCGTTTCCTGGCCGCGCTCGATGAGGTAGGACAGGTAGTGGGCGAAGATGTAGCCCACGACGATGGGAATTAGGCTATGCGCGAGCAGCCCCGGCAGCTCGCGCCGTTGTTCACGCCCCACCCCGCCCGTCGCGCGCGCCGCAGCCGAAAACGTCACGCCGACAACGAGTATGAACAGGAGCAGGCCGAGGGTCCTCAGCGTCGTAGCGCCTGCTTCTGGGCCGAGGAATGGAACGGCGCTGTCGGCATAGCGATCGAGGAAAACGTTGAAGGCCGCGGATTGCCCGAAGCTGTCGAATGCGGTCGATCCGAGCAGCACTGCCCATCACCGCAACGGTGCCCGGACGTACCGGCATCGTGGGCAGATGGTCCAGCGGGTTCCCGACGACAATGCGTCCGGTGGCCCGGTTGCGCCGAAACGGGGCGAGCCGCGACACTGTCACGCTGTAGACCTCGAACGGGTCGGCGCGAGCGAACCATGTCGATCCGAATAGCGCCGCACCGACGATCATCGCGACGGCGTACAGCAACAACCAGATTTTGATGGCGGTGAGCGAGCCCGGGTCTGCACTTGCCAACTCCAACCATACGAACGCAAACAGTCCGACCACTGCAGGCCAGTATCCCCAGCTCGGCCGATGCTGCACCGGCCCTTGCGCAACGGCCTTATCAGTCCGCCCGATATGCCAGAGCCGCCACAATGTGCGCGCCGGTGAGATGACCCTCCAGAAGGGTCCGAGCACCACCGATACCGCAACCAACCCGACCCACAGCAGGACATAGAACACGCCTGGCAAAGCGTTATCGCTGTCCTGTGGTCCCCAGATCGCAGCGACAACCATCCAGACTGTGAAACGGAAGGCAGCCGTGGCGGCTGCCCATCGGGTAACCGGGGAGTCCACTGCCGCAGTCGCCCAAGCCGGTAGCTCGCGACCCGGCTTACCCGCGTCGAATCGCGGGGTCCGCCAGGCAACGGCCACCACCGCGAATGTCGCAGCTATCGCCCATGCCGCCCCAATCAGCGCGTACGGCAAGGGCACCGGGAGATCGGTGGACCCACCTACCCCGTGAGCCAGCAACGTCTCAGCAGTCTTCGAGCATCAAGGACGAACTTCGATGGTGACGACGGTGACATGTGCATCGTGCAATCGCGACGCGACCGGAACTCGTGAGGTCAGGTTGTTGAACTCGGCGCGACCATATGCGGCGGTGCAAGACGACCAGTGCGGTCCAGGTGGTACAGCGCAGCCGCTGACACCAGTCCGACCACCGCCAACGCCACCCAGATCAGCTCCTCGGTTCCGGCATCGCGCGCGACTTGCATCAACGTTCCGGTAGCTAGGTTTCCCGCAAGGATACCGACGCCCACGATGGTGTTGTAAAAGCCATAGTGAGTGCCGACCAGGCGGTTACCCGACAACGAGACGACCGTATCCATCTCGAACGGGAACACCGCCGCGGAACCGACGGCCAGCACCGCCGCGGCAACCAGGAGCGCGCCCCCGGCGGCGACCACACCGAAACGCTGTGTGTCCGGTATGACGATCAGCGGCACAAACGCGGCCGCAAGGACAACTAACCCCACCGACAGGGAGCGCCCCGGCGCCCACCGGGCGGCGAACCACCGGGTGATACGCAGCTGCCCAAGGACCGCCACCAACCCCGACACAACGAACACCGCTGCCACGACCGTCGACTGTTGCTGCGGAGCAATGAGTCCCGCGTGCAGCGGCAGCGCCAGGTACACCTGAAACGACAGTACGTAGGAGCCGGTCATCGCCAAGGCGAACAACAGAAATGAGCGGTTGGCGATCACCGTGCGCCAGTCGGCAAGCACCGAGGTCTTTTCAGTCGGCGCGTCCCCGCTGTGCTGAGGTAGCGCGAAGAGTTGCGCGACGGTGAGCACGGCGAAGACGACGGCTGCAGCCGCTGCGGTGACACGGAAGTCCAGCATCATCAATGCCAGCCCGACCAAGGGGCCTGCGAGGATGCCAGCTTGGTAGAAGACATTGAACAGCGCGAACGCCTCGACCCGTCGCGCACCTGAGTCCGCCGCGAGGTAGGCCCGCACAGCCGGATTGAACAGTGCACCCGCGAATCCTGTAGCGGCCGAAGCGATCAGCACTGCGGGCAGAGAATCAGCGACGACCAGCAGTCCGAATCCCGCAGTACGCAGCACACATCCCGCGACGATGAGCGGCTTGTAGCCAAGCCGATCGGCCAATGTGCCGCCCACGATGAACATCCCCTGCTGGGAGAAGTTGCGCACGCCCAGAACCAGGCCCACCGCCCACGCTGCCAGCCCCAGAGGACCCGCCAGATACGTGGCCAGATACGGCATCAGCATGTAAAAACCCAGATTGATCCCGAACTGATTGACCATGAGCAGCCGACTCGGCCAACCAAAACTACGGAATTGCGAGACCAGACCCATCAGCGGCCCGCCTTCGTGGGATCCACGACGTGCGCGCACCGGGTCCAGGACGTGACCGCTTGCGACATCGGGTCATCGATGGTGGCCGGCTCTGATGCCGGCGTGACATCGAGCAGCCCGTGTGTCCGGCAGTAATCATCGTTGTACACGGTGTCGAAATATCGCTGGGGACCGTCGGGGAAGACCGCGGCGATCGTCTGGCCGGCCGCTGCGGTGCGCGCGGCCCAGCCCGCGACCAGCGCGACCGCTCCGACACTCCATCCGCCACTGGCATAGTAGGTGGAGGCCAACGTGCGGCATGCCCAGACGGCTTCCTGCGGAGCCACCCAGTGCACTTCATCGAAGGCGCGGTAATCGACGTTTCCGGGATAGATGCTCGAACCCAGTCCGCGCATCAGCCGGGTGCTGGCCGTTTGACCAAAAATGGTGGAGCCCACGGTATCGACGCCGATCAGTTTCATCCCTGGATTGAACTCCCGCAAGACGCGTGCGACGCCTGCCGAATGACCTCCGGTCCCCACCGAGCACACCAGTACGTCTACCGGCCCCAATTGCTGGTGCAGCTCGAGGGCCAATCCGCGGTAGGCCTCGACGTTGTGCGGATTGTTGTACTGATCTGGATGCCAGGCGTGTGGATCGGATTGCACGATCTCGGCCACGCGATCCTTACGGGCTTGCTGCCAGCCGCCGTGCGGATGGGGTTCGGTGACGAGCTCGACTTGTGCGCCGAACGCGGCAAGCATGTTCTGAATGATCGGTTCCAAGCCAGGGTCGGTGACAAGGGTCACCGGGTGACCATAGACCGTGCCGGCCAGAGCCAGTCCCAGACCCAGGGTGCCGCTGGTTGATTCGACGATGCGGGCACCTGGGACGAGGGCGCCGCAAGCGCGAGCGCGGGCCACCATGTGCAGCGCTGGACGGTCCTTCATCCCCCCGGGGTTGAATCCTTCGAGCTTCGCCCAAAAGCCCTGGCCGGCATTGCTGAACGGCTCAGTGATTCGCAGGACCGGCGTTTGACCCACCATGGTGGCCGGTCGTTCGTATCGGCCGAGGTGGGGCAGCTCGGGCAAGTGGGCATTAGGGGCAGCGTGAATGGACAGGACATGATTCATCGTGTGATGTCGCTTCTGTGACGCCGCGACGGGGCGCGGCAACTGATGACGGGCAGCGGTCACCGACTGCGCCCCGAAAGGAGGGGACGCAGCCTGGCGCTGGCCGATCAGCGTCGCGCGATGCAGAGCCGGGCAAGTACTTCGCGCCCGGACAGTGTGTGCGGTCGAATCCGGGGCGGGCCGCGCGGGGCCGCCACAACTCGGTTCCGCCACAACAGCGGAACACCCCCGAGGAACGCCAGAATGGCGACGATCAGCAGCGAAACTGTCCCGCGGGGAAGGACCGCCTCGGCAAAGGTGTCCGGCGAGAGCGGGGTCTCGCCACGAGAAACATGAGGGTGCTCGATCGCCACGAGCACTGAGGCATCGGCAGCATGGGCAATCAGTGCGTGGGGGCTGTGGGCCTGCGGCGCTGACTGTCTGCTCACTAGCGCCGACTCCGCGCCGACTATCACAACCCAGAACGCGATCATGGCGACCGCGAATGCCCGTCGTCGCCGCACCGAAGTCGTATCGAGGTTGCTCACAATGTTGCCCACTGTAGCAGCGCATCCGCTGGAGCCAGCGTGGCTCTACAGTCGACATCGGGTTGTGACCTGCCCGCGACATCGACTCGAGCCAGCGGGAACGCCATAGATCACACTGATCCTGTTCCTCGAAACCACTGCCGGTCAGTGCCTTTCATCGAAATCGCAGCGCGTCACACACGCTACGCCACACTGAGACACCCAGGTCACCTACGGTTCCGCTCCGGAGATGCGCCGTTGAGACTCGTGCAGCCTGCGCAGAAGTAGAGTTTGCTGAGACTGATGATTGGTGCGACGAAGCCCGGCCGTCGGCCCCGCTTCCGCCATATATTCAGGCTCTCGAAGCCACACTCAGGATTCGGTATGTCTGGGTGAAGATCCGCTCAAGATTGGCCGCATGTTTGATCACGTGGGCCCGAACGCGCTGCGAGGGGCAACCTGAGAACCATGGAACAAGCATCGCGTGCGTCATCGGCGTCGACCAAGGGGCTATCCGGGCGCGTCGTTGGTGGCGAGCTACGATTGGCGAAAATGGTAGCCAGCTACCTGGAACGCGAGCAGTTCGAGGCCATAGTTGCTGACAACACGATCGACCCGGTCCTGTGCTTGTGAAGTTTCTGTGTGTGTGGCGGAGAATCTTTGAACGGTCCTACCGAGCCGAGGTGGCCCGCGATAAGGGCACGCGCGGAAGCCGGCCTGGAACTGGCCATCGCCAAAGGTCTTGTTGAAGCGACACGGCGGGACCATCGCCGCTTCCAGCGGCGGGTGAGGCGCCGGAACCACCTTCACCGTGGAATTACCAGCAGAACAAGGCGACTTCGGATGACCGCCGACCACTAGCGATGCATGGCTGAATTGCCCTATTTGTCCAGCAGTGCCCGCATCTCGTCGATCTCGGCCTGCTGAGATGTCACAATGCTTCGCGCCATGTCGATAGCTGCCGGGAACTGACCATTGTCAATCTCCTGCTGGGCCATGGTGATAGCACCCTCGTGGTGCTCGATCATCTGTTCCAGGAACAGCCTGCCGGCTTCTGGGCCCGATGCGTTCTGCAGCGCAGCCATGTCAGCTTCGGACATCATGCCGTGGCCGCCATCGCCCATACCGGGCATATCTCCCATGTCACCACCGGACATATCGTGACCAGGCATATCCGTGCTGGTCGTGGCAGGTGCAGACGAAATGCCCCATTGCTGCAACCAGCTTTGCATCTTTTCGATCTCGGGTGCCTGCGCAGCCTTGACGTCGGTGGCCACGGAAAGCACTGCAGGATCGACACCCTGCTTACCGAGAAGCATGTCACTCATCTCGATCGCCTGTTCATGATGCGGAATCATTCCCTGCGCGAAGGCCACGTCGGCGTCATTGTGCGTTGTGGCCGCGGCCGACGTGCTCACCGTGCTCGATACCGATGCCGGAGAGGTTAGTGAGGCAGCCTCATCGCTGGTGGCCCCACCCGAACAGGCACTCAGAACGAGGGCTGACGTCCCCAGCGCCACGAACCCATATCCATACTGTTTGCGCTGCATCCGCACACCTTTCCTCGACTCAACTGACGAACATGCGCCAACAGGGCACCACCAGGAGGCGCCCGCCACTTCAGCGTCGGACTCGCGAGTATAGGTCTCTTCCACTTCCCATAAAGATCTCATGAAGACTGCGCAGTCGGTCGACTCGATCCTTGCGCACCGGTCTGAGACAGACTTTGAGATCACACCGTGGCAAGGTGAGCGATGGCGCGAATTGTTTGCGCGGCAAAGTGCTCATGAGGCTTGCGTCGGCGGCTGAAGCCGCCGGCGGGACGAAACCGCTGGAACCTTTCGCCGCTGAACGACACGCTGCGTAGCCGCACGAGGCAACCCTTGGATCAGGGGTTCTCGAATTAGCGAGAACCGGGGACGTTCCTCGGTCGGCCTGCAATTGACCGCTGCGGCCGAGGCGGTGTCGGCTACCCCAGGGAGCCGATCAGTTCTCGGCATGCTTGTTCACATCTGCGGCAAGCATCCGCGCAAACCCGACAGTGTTCGTGATGCCCGGCATGCTTTGTGCATTCGTCGCCACAGGCCTTGCACATGGCCGCACATGTCTCGAGCACGGAGCGAGTTATCTTCGCGTCATATCCGGTATGGCGCGACAGAACACGTGCAGTTACTTCGCATAGGTCCGCGCAATCGAGATTCGTCCGTACGCACCTGGTGAGGTCGGAAACCGAATCCTCGCTCAGGCACGAATCGGCGCACGCTGAACAGCTTTGAGAGCACGACTGGCATGCCTCGATACAAGCCACCAGACTCACCTCGTTTATACCTCCCAGGTCTTTTGGGTAGGCGTCGAGCATTTGCGATACGGTACTCATATTCCCTTTCCTAAACTGTCTTCGCAATGGATCTGTAGGCGCGTGCCGGTCCCGCCTTCGCACGGATACCCCGCGCCTGAGTGGATGACACGCCGTTGGATCGAGAAATCTGTAGCAACTACGTAGATGTAGCCGCTCGAATTATGTTCTGCAGCAGGCGCAGGCGCAGGCGCAGGCGCTGCCTTCGCTCCTCTACGAAACGCGCACCTGACGCCTCCATGAGGTGGCCAGCCATAGCGCAGTGGTCATGATCATCAGCCTTTACGCAGCGCCGCCTTTACTTGAGCTGACTGCTCGGCATTCATCTGCTCGGCGGTGAACGCTGTGGTGGTACGCCTCCGGAATCGAACGCGGCCGTCATCAGACGCGCTGAACGCTGTTCGCGACTCATCGCCGCCCTGTGGAGATAGGCTGTGCCGCCCGCGCCGCCGCTTGCGATACAGGTTGTCCATGGTCGACTTGTCCATGGTCGACATCGCGGCGACGCAGGCGATCGGACAACTCCTCTAAGACGCCGCGAACCGTGATCAGCTCTTGGTGGTCCACACTTCAGTTCATGATCACCGCTTCGAGATCGCCGGATCTTCGCTGTTCCGTGCGCTGTAACCCCCGCCTGGATCTGACGAGGTGGCCGATTCCTGCAGCTTCCTAATGAAGCCGCCGCCAGGCGAGATGCGACCTACTGCAAGGCTTCTCCACCTCCGATGCCGACCCCGCATCGGTAAGCCTGGTCGAGGTGTTATTGCATCGTGATTGTGACAGACGTTTCTCCTGATGCGGCAGTGATGTACGTTCCAGCTACGCACTATTGCACTACGTACTTATCGCAGTAGTAGGACATCGACCACAAGTGTCTCAGCGCGCCTGGCTTCATTTGTGGCCGACGTCAGTCATCCCACTCAGGAGAATCGATGCGGCACCTCACTTCATTTCTCACCGCTGGGCTGCTTGCTTCGATGCTGGTCGTTGGCTCTTCGGGCACCGCAGTGGCCGGGCACGAAAGTGGTGA
The DNA here is from genome assembly GCA_051306235.1 of Mycobacterium sp. Taxonomy (GTDB): domain Bacteria; phylum Actinomycetota; class Actinomycetes; order Mycobacteriales; family Mycobacteriaceae; genus Mycobacterium. Next base: position 9,685 of record JBPPMV010000353.1, read on the forward strand.
TGGCGACACGCTTGCGGTTCTGACCGCTGCCGTTGCCGAAGCCAACCAGCATGTTGCCGATATCGGCGCTGACATCCAACACCAGCAGGAGAGCGTCAATCGGGCCCTGGTCGAGGTTGCCAGTGCCCGCGAGGCGCTCTCCGGGGCGCACCGCAGAACCGCCGAAAGCGAGAAGGCACTCGCCGACAGCCAGACCAACATCGACGCTGCCCAACAGCGATTCGACGAGTTCGCCGCCTCCACCTATATGAGCGAGCCTTCCGGCGCACTGCCGCTGGCACGAAGCCCTGAAGACATCTTGTCGGCGGCCTCGACGCAGCAGATGTATCTCATCGCTTTCAGCGGAGTGAAACACGACCTACGCCGCAGCCAGACCGAACGGGCCAACAGGCTCTCCGCCGTCAAGCAGGCCCAGCTGGATGCGGACGCCGCAGCGGCCAAGGCGCAACGCCGACAGGACGGCGCCGTCGCCGAACTGCTCGCCGTACAGCAGGTATTCACAAACCAACAGTCTGACCTCGCACGGCTGGCCGCCGAACGCGACGCCGCACAACGGCGACTCACTGCTGCCCGGCCGCTGCCCGGTGCCGCCCACACCCTCACTCCTGCGCCCTCTGGCGTCCCAGCGCTGCCCAGCGGGCAGTGGGACCGTCCCAGCCCGTCTCCGGCGGACCGCGCCGGCGCCGAACAATGGGATACCACGCTGCCGATGGCGCCCAGCGCGAACGTGACCGGCGACCCGATCGCCGTCATAAATGCCGTTCTCAAAATCATGGCGACCTCGGCCCAACTGACCGCCGACATGGGCCGCAACTTCCTCACCAACAATCTGGGCATTTTGTCTCCGGCGACCGCTGCCGCCGACCCCGGCATCACCAATGGACGCATTCCCCGCCTGTATGGCCGCCAGGCCTCCGAATTCGTGATCCGACGCGCCACGTCGCAACTCGGAGTTCCCTATTCGTGGGGTGGCGGCAACGCCAACGGACCCTCGCGGGGCATCGATCAGGGAGCCAACACCGTCGGCTTCGACTGCTCAGGACTGATGCTGTACGCCTTCGCCGGCGTCGGCATCAAACTCGACCACTACTCCGGATCGCAATACAACGCCGGCCGCAAGATTCCGTCATCGCAGATGCGGCGCGGTGACCTGATCTTCTACGGCCCCAGCGCCAGCCAACACGAAGCCATGTATCTCGGCGACGGAATGATGATCGAAGCCCCCTACACGGGATCGGTCGTCAAGATCTCGCCTGTGCGGACCTCCGGCATGACGCCCTACGTCACGCGCTTGATCGAGTACTGACAGCCAGACGTCGACGATGACG
>JBPPMV010000354.1:0-2842 GCA_051306235.1 Mycobacterium sp.
TCCTGAGTCGCCTTGAGCGACAGCGAAACCCGCTCGCGGTCCATATCGACATCGAGGACCTCGACGGTGACCTCGTCGCCGACGGTGACGACCTCGGACGGGTGATCGATGTGCTTCCAGGACAGCTCGGAGACGTGCACGAGTCCGTCGACGCCACCGAGGTCCACGAAGGCACCGAAGTTGACGATGGAGGACACGACGCCCTTGCGGACCTGGCCCTTCTGGAGCTGGTGCAGGAACTCGCTGCGAACCTCGGACTGAGTCTGCTCGAGCCACGCGCGACGCGAAAGGACCACGTTGTTGCGGTTCTTGTCGAGCTCGATGATCTTCGCCTCGATCTCCTTGCCGACGTACGGCTGGAGATCGCGGACGCGACGCATCTCGACGAGCGAGGCGGGGAGGAAGCCACGAAGACCGATATCGAGGATGAGTCCACCCTTGACGACCTCGATGACGGTGCCCTTGACGGCCTCGTCCTTCTCCTTGAGCTCCTCGATGGTGCCCCAGGCGCGCTCGTACTGAGCGCGCTTCTTGGACAGGATCAGGCGGCCCTCCTTGTCCTCCTTGGTGAGAACGAGGGCCTCGACCTCATCGCCCACGGAAACGACCTCATTGGGGTCGACATCGTGCTTGATGGAGAGTTCGCGGGACGGGATGACGCCTTCGGTTTTGTAACCGATATCGAGCAGAACCTCGTCGCGGTCGACCTTGACGATGGTCCCCTCGACGATGTCGCCATCGTTGAAGTACTTGATGGTCTTGTCGATCGCGGCGAGAAAGTCCTCGGCTGAGCCAATATCGTTGATGGCTACTTGCGGCGAGGTGATGGAGGGACTTGGCATGTGGTGGGTTGCTCCGGACAGGTTTAATCGTAGGGACAATTATTGTTGTTCTGCGGCGCAGAGCGCCGAGATGGTGCGGTGTTCCCGCGCGGCCCGAACCTGACCGGACACACAGGTACCTGTGAAGGGTACTAGAACCGGTACACGCTGGACAAACCCGGTCCCTTCGGCCCACTCCTGGTTACCCTTTTCCGGTGTCCGTGACGCCGCAACCACCGCACCCGCACCTGCCGACCTGGCCGCCCACCGTCCGCAAGGTCGGAGCCCCACTGGCGGCACTGATCGGGCTCGGCATCGTCGTCGGCCTGCTGATGATCCTGCTCACCGCCACGAATCCGGTGGGCACCACCATCGGGTTCGTACTCTCCAGCATCGCGATCGCGGTGGTCGTGGCCTGTTATCTGTGGCTGGATCGCTGGGAACCCGAGCCGCCGCGGCTGCTGATCCTGGCATTTCTGTGGGGTGCGTCGGTCGCGATCATCCTGTCGCTGGCCCTGGAACTGTGGGCCGACGCCGTCTTTCTGCCCACCCCGGGACTGCCGGAGGGCTTTGAATCGACCGCGCTGCGCGCACCGCTGATCGAAGAAGCCGCCAAGGGCCTGTTCCTGCTCATCATGATGACCGGCCGTCGCCGCCATGAGCTGAACTCGCTGACCGACTGCCTGGTGTACGCCGGACTCGTCGGTGCGGGTTTCGCCTGGTTCGAGGACATCCTCTATATCGGCAGCGGGGAGAACCTGGCCGCATCCCTGTTCACCGCGGCACTACGTCTCATCATGGCGCCCTTCGCGCACTCGTTGTTCCTGTCGATGCTCGCGATCGGCGTGTACTTCGCGCTCAAACAGCGCCATCTGATCGGTAAGATCGCGTGCATTGTCGCCGGCTACCTCGCCGCGGTGATCATGCACGCCCTGTGGAACGGCTCATCGGTGATCGGTATCGAGGCCTACTTCCTCGTCTACGTGCTGTGGATGGTGCCGGTGTTCGGTTTTGCGATCTGGCTGGCGGTGAAGAGCCGTCGCCGCGAGCAGCAGGTGGTGGCCGCGAAGCTGCCCAATATGGTGGCCGCCAACCTGATCAGCGCGAACGAGGCGAGCTGGCTGGGCTCGATCCGCAGCCGCAAGCTGGCCATCGGTGAGGCGTCCCGGCACAGCGGCAAAGCCGCGGGCAAGAGCGTCAAGGCGTTTGCCACCCAGGTGGTCGAGTTGGCGTTCGTCCGCGACCGCATCGACCGGGGGTTCGGTGATGAGCGCGTGCAGGCACTGCTGAACGAGGAGTCCTACCGGGTGCATGCCGCACGCCATGCCGCCGCGCCGTCGCTGCAGTATCTGGCGAACTACCGGATGCCCGGCGCCTGAGGGTCGGCGAGCAGCACGATCGCGTCGGCGATCTGGTCCAGGTGCTCGGCGGAGACCGGCCGGTTCAGTGCGATCAGGCGCCAGAACACCAGCGCGCCAAGGGTATCCAACAACAGTTCCCGGTTGGCAGTCTGCGACAGCTCGCCGCGCACGGCCGCCCGCTCCAGCACGGCGTGCCCGCGCTGCCTGCGCGGCGTGCCGATGTACTCCATCAGCGCGTCGGCCAGGGTGGGGTCACGTTGCCCCTCGGCGAGCAGGTCCGGATAGATCCGCCGGGTCCGGGGGTCACTCAGCCAGGTGACCACGCCGTCGAGCAGTTCACGGACGTCACCGCGTAGCGAACCGGTGTCCGGCACGGGCGCATCGGTACCGCTGACGGTCTTCATCGCGGCGGCAACCAGGTCGGCCTTGGACTTCCACCTCCGGTACAGCGCTGCCTTTCCGACCTCGGCGCGCCGGGCGATACCGTCCATCGATGATCCGCGAAAGCCGTTGTCCGCCAGTTCGGTCAGCGCTGCATCGAGGATGGCACCGGTCACCCGTGCGTCCTGTGGTCGCCCCGCCGTGCCCGTCACGTCCGCACTCCCGTCTGTTCGGCGACGAACGCCCGGAATGATCGCGGGGCCCGCCCGGTGAGCTTTT
>JBPPMV010000355.1:0-2613 GCA_051306235.1 Mycobacterium sp.
GGCTTCCACCAGGCGCGCCGCCCGGTTGTAGCCAATGCGCAGCCGGCGCTGCACGCCGGAGACCGAAGCCTTGCGCGACTCGGTCACCAGTCGCAAGGCATCATCGTAGAGGGGGTCCTGCTCAGGATCCCCGCCCCCTTCGCCGCCGGCAAAGCTTGCGCTGTCCTCATCGGGTCCCTGCAGGACCTCATCCAGATACGTCGGTGGACCCAGGGTCTTGAGATAACCCACCACGCGATGGACCTCCGCGTCGGAAGCGAATGCCCCATGGACGCGCTGCGGATAACCGGTGCCGGGCGGCAGGTAAAGCATGTCGCCATGACCCAGCAGGGCCTCGGCGCCCATCTGGTCGAGAATGGTGCGCGAATCGATCTTGCTGGACACCTGAAACGCGACACGGGTGGGAATGTTGGCCTTGATGAGACCGGTGATCACGTCCACCGACGGCCGCTGCGTCGCCAGGATCAGATGAATGCCGGAAGCCCGGGCCTTCTGGGCGAGGCGGGCAATCAATTCCTCTACCTTCTTGCCGGCCACCATCATCAGGTCGGCCAGCTCATCGATGACCACCACCAGATACGGCAGCGACGCCAGCACCGTCGGATTGCCTTCACCATCCAACGGCCGCAGTGGATCACTCAAAGGCGTCCCGGCCTGTGCCGATTCCGTCACGCGCCGATTGAGACCGGCGATGTTGCGCACGCCCAAGGCGGCCATCAGCCGATAGCGCCGATCCATCTCCGCCACACACCAGCGCAGCGCGTTCGCGGTATCCCGCATGTCGGTGACGACCGGCGCCAACAAATGGGGAATGCCCTCGTAGACCGACAGCTCCAGCATCTTGGGGTCCACCAGGATCATCCGCACCTGCTCGCACCGGTGGTCACGGACATGCGCCAGGCGGGTCACGCACTCAACTGGTGTGTCGGCGAGATGGAACGCCGCTACCGCCTGATGAGCAAGCTGGGTGTTCGCAACCTGGCCGGCTACAACGCGAAGATCGCGGAAGCCGAGAAGCGCGAGGAGTTGATTCCGAACCCCTTCTCCCTGACGCCCGATGAACCGGAGCCGCTGCAGCACCTGCCGACCATCGTGGTCGTGATCGACGAACTCGCCGACCTGATGATGGTCGTGGGCAAGAAGATCGAAGAACTGATCGCCCGTCTCGCGCAGAAGGCGAGGGCGGCGGGCATCCACCTGATCCTTGCCACGCAACGGCCCTCGGTCGACGTCATTACCGGGCTGATCAAGGCGAACATTCCGACGCGGATCTCGTTCCAGGTCTCCTCCAAGATCGACTCGCGCACCATCCTCGACCAGATGGGCGCCGAGGCGCTGCTGGGACAGGGAGACATGCTGTACATGCAATCCGGCAACAACCTGCCGCAGCGAATCCATGGTGCCTACGTCGCCGACGACGAGGTCCACAAGGTGGTGGCCAACTGGAAGGATCGCGGCGGAGAACCGCAGTACATCGACGGCTTGCTGGAGGGCGGGGTGCCGGACGAAGCAGACCCCGGCAGCGCCGTCGGTTTCGGCGGGCTTTCGCAGACGCTGTCGGAGGCAGGTATCGACGGCGAGTCCGACGCCATGTACGACCAGGCGGTCGCCGTGGTGCTGCAGCATCGGCGCGCCTCGATCTCCCTGGTCCAGCGCCACCTCCGGATCGGCTACAACCGCGCGGCGCGCCTGCTCGAGCAGATGGAGAAGTCCGGGCTGGTTTCCACCATGGCGGGTAACGGCAATCGCGAGATCCTGGTCCCCGCAGGTGCCGGCAAGGAAGATTAGGAGCCTGTCGGAATAGGGCACCTTCAGGGCCTCGGTTCTCGCCGTCGCGCCAAAACGGTTAAGCTTGACGGTGCGGCACTCTGCGGTGCCGCAGGTACTTTTTCCGGACTGCCCCATGACGACAACGCGTTTCCTATCCGTGCGGCGAACTGTCGCCGTACTTGCCTTGTGCGTGAGCAGCGCGCTGCTGCCGGCGGCGGCGGCCGGCTCCGACTCGATCGAGCAACTGAAGGCTTTCTCCGGGTCGACCCGTTCGGCGCGGGGCGAATTCACCCAGCAACTGATGAAGCAGTCGCGCTCGGCGGCGCCTGCGGCCCGGGGCGAGTTCGCGTTTGCCCGGCCGGGAAAGTTCCGCTGGGATATCAAGGCGCCGTACCAGCAGCTGATCGTCACCGACGGCGGCAAGCTCTACTTCTACGACAAGGACCTCAAGCAGGTGACGGTGCGCCAGGCCGGGGAGGTGATCAGCGCGACGCCCGCCGCGGTGCTCTTCGGCGGCACTGACCTGGACCGCGCCTTCACCCTGACGGATCAGGGTGCCAAGGACGGCCTGCTCTGGGTCGAGGCGATTCCCAAGCTCGGCGATAGCGGATTTGAGCGGATCCGCATCGGCATGCGCGACGGCTTGCCGGCGGAGATGGAGGTCAAGGACGCCTTCGGCCAGATCAACCGGTTCAGCTTCACCCGGATCAGCCGCAATGCGGATGTCGCCGACAGCGACTTCAGCTTCTCGCCGCCACCCGGCGTGGACGTCATCGAGTGAACCGCTGCGCCGGGCGCATTGCAAGACGGCAACAAGGCCGCTATCGTCGCTGTCGGCGTTGT
>JBPPMV010000356.1:0-9633 GCA_051306235.1 Mycobacterium sp.
CCGGGGTTCTCCGCGAGTCATTTCGTTTACTGCTCAGCAGACGACGGAAGTGGTGTAATTGACATGTCAATCATTCCAGAAATGATTCACATGTCAACCAATGGGGGAGCGATGGGTGCATCCAGACGCAGTGGGCTTCCCACGAGCGAAGAGTTCGCGGTGTGGCGGGCCTACATCCAAACGGTCGAAATCCTTCGCGCACGAGTGCAAGCCAAGCTGCACGCGGACACCGGACTCTCCGAAGGTGACTACAAAGTGCTGCTCGCGCTCAGCGAGGCCGAGGGGAAGTCTTTCCGCTCCTCCGAGCTCGCCGCACATATCGAGTGGGAGCGCAGCCGGTTGTCCGGCCACCTTGGGCGCATGGAGAAGCGAGGGCTCATTCGGCGAGAGCCGTGTGCCGACGACGCCCGGGGCTGGCAAGTCGTCCTCACCGACGACGGGGCGCGCGCCTTTCGTGCGAGCTTGAGCCCCCATTCAAAGGCGATCAAGGCCTACTTCATCGACGCGTTCACGGATGCTCAGCTCACCGAGATCGACGACACCACAAGGGCGCTCCGCGCTCACCTGGGCCTCGCCCCGATGCCCGGCAAATCCTCCCAGTGACGCTTCCGTCGAATGCGGACATACCCCGCGTGGTGGCGCTCTCGGCGCTGCGTCGCACGCTTCGGTGCGCCGGCTAATGCGGCTCGCCGGTTGGTAACGGTCCATCTAGTCGCACCGCGTCGTTGTCGATGGCCACACCGGTCGGTTGTCAGCGTCGAGTGCGGCAATCCGGTCCAGGGCGCGCCTGCGTTCCGCCGCTGGGCGTGAAAGGCTTGACGTCAAGGTATCGCCGAGATGACGGGAGTGTTCCGATGACGACGAGGCTGGCGCTCGGACTGCGCCTCGCCGCTGCCCTGCTCGTGGTCGCCACCATGGTCGCCGTCGGCTGGGTACAGCGATCGCCATGGGTCGTCCTTCTGGCTACCCCCGTCTTCACGGTCCTGTACGCCCTGGGCAAGTGGAATGCGTGGAAGTCGGCCTGGCGCATCGGTGGTGGACCGCAGATCGGTCTCTCGGTGCTGGTGACCCTCCCTATCCAGGCGGTCGTGGCAGGGGTCTGCTACGTGCTCGGGGTGGGCTTGGGCCGCCTCGTCGCCGGCAACCGCGCCTTGGCGCCGCTGGCCGCAGGGGACGTCATCGCCATCGTACTGCTGCTCTCCGTTGGCACGTTCATCAGCGCAGTCGTCATCCGGCTGGAGAACGCGGTGCTCGCTGCATCGAGCGTCGCGTCGACATCGGCGGGCCTACACACCCATGACGGGGCAGACATCGAGCCTGAGATCGAACTCGACGTCGATCCCACGCCGCTGACGCTTGACACGTTCTTCGTCTCGCCTGAGCACTGGCGCACCAACGCCGCGCGCGAGGCTCTTGAGTCGCGGTCGGGTCCGGTCCGGAAACCGCCGTCGGCCGCGGACGACGACATGATCGTGGCGGCGGAGACGCGCCTGGGGGTACGCCTACCAGACATGCTGCGCGCGCTCTATCGCAAGCTGAACGGCGGTTACGTCGGATGGCTGTACGTGCCGCTGGTACCGAATCCTGGCCCGGTTTATGACGATTGGCGTGGTGCATTCTCGATCGACTACTCGTCGTTGGCGTCGCTCGACAATCTGCGTACGGTGGCAGAGCACTACTCGGATTTCACCGACGACCCCGAGGACTTGCCCGCGAACGCGGACCACCTCATTGTGCTGCAGGCACGATACGGCGACATGACGCTGCTCGACTACTCCGTCGGGCCGAGGCCCCGTGTCCTGATCGTGGACTACGACAAGGCTCCCGGTAAGGACCCGGTGGACCTCGTGTTCGACGACTTCGACCAGTTCTTCGCAACTTTGCGGGGAGAACGGGACCGCCTGCGCACCGAGACGCCCAGGCGGGATCTCGGCGCACCCATGGAGGAGACGCCCGACGACCAGTGGGCAGGCCGCTTCTGGGGCACGTCCGGCCCACATGCGTTCTACCACAATGCGACCCAGCGCAATGACGGCACAGAACCCCGGTTGGCCGCCGACGATGCCCTGGTCGCTGCCACCCAGGACCGGCTCGGGCTCAGACTCCCCGTCAACCTGGTCGCGCTGTGGCGGGAGCGCAACGGCGGCGCTGTGGCCGCGCGGTTCGTCAGATCCACCGAAGGCGCCGCCGCGCGAGACGTGGAGGTCATGCGCTATCCGGTACCGCTCGAATACATGGTCACGCTGGCTGTGCTGTCGGACCGAATAGGGTTCGCGTCGAGCGAGCTCCCTTGGGGGCGCAAGCATCCGGGAGCGGGCAGGCTCGTTGTGCTGGAGGCGGATCACGAACGCGCTGTCCTGTTGGACTATCGAGACCGCCTCGACGACGATCCCGCCGTCCTCGTCGTCGACGATCTCGATCGTCCGCTGGCCGAGGCGCTGCGGTTCGAGCGCTTCGACGACCTCCTACGTCAACTACGGTTTCAGCGCGCCCGTTGGGACGACGTGTCGGCGCCGCGTTCGGCCGATCTGGCCGAGGCATAGTCTCTCGGCCTGTCTCACTACTGGAGAATCGGGACAGTGACTTGCGGCGGAGGAAATGTCGCCTTCCGTGAGACAAACGGCGGTGCAGCTTCGCGTAGGGCAACCCGTCAGGGCGCCCGGTAGTCGATAACGATGCGGCCGTCGATCTGTCCGCGTTCCATGCGGCCGAACACATCGTTGATGTCGTCGAGTCCCGCGCTGGCCACCGTCGGGTGGATCAGACCGCGGGCATAGAAGTCGAGCGCTTCGACCATGTCCTGGCGGGTACCGACGATGGAGCCACGGATGGTCAGGCCCTTGAGCACGATGTCGAAGATCGGCGCCGGGAAGTCACCGGGCGGCAGCCCGTTGAAGACGATGGTGCCGCCACGGCGGGCCAAGCCGATGGCCTGCCCGAAAGCCTGCGGGTGGACGGCGGTGACCAGCACTCCGTGCACGCCGCCGGTGGCCTTCTGCACCTCGGCGACGACGTCGCTGGTGCTGGCATTGACGACGACTTCGGCGCCGAGGCTGGTGGCCAAGGCGAGCTTGGCGTCGTCGATGTCGACCGCGACCACTCGCAGTCCCATTGCCCGTGCGTACTGCACGGCGATGTGGCCGAGTCCGCCGATACCGGAGATCGCCACCCACTGGCCAGGCCGGGTGTCGGTCACCTTGAGGCCCTTGTAGACGGTCACGCCCGCGCACAGGATGGGTGCTATCTCCAGCGGGTCGGCGCCGTCCGGGATTCGTGGGGCATAGGCGGCGTTGACGAGCATGTAGCCGCCGAAGCTGCCGTTGACGCTGTAGCCGCCGTTCTGCTGGCTCTCACACAGCGTCTCCCAGCCGGTGCGGCAGTACTCGCAACTGCCGCACGCCGACCAGAGCCAGGCGTTGCCGACCTTGTCGCCGATCTTGAGGTCTTTCACGCCATCGCCGAGTGCGACGACGCTGCCATAGCCCTCGTGGCCGGGAATGAACGGCGGTTGCGGCTTGACCGGCCAATCGCCATGTGCTGCATGAAGATCGGTGTGACAGACGCCCGAGGTCTCCAGCTTCACCAGCGCTTCACCGTAACCGGGCGTGGGTAGTTCGACATCACGAACCTCCAGCGCAGCACCGAACTCGGTGACCACCGCCGCGCGCATGGTGTCGACGGTCTTCGGACTGGTGGGTGAATCGAGCGTCTGAGTCATGGTGCGTTACCCATCGGGAACGTGGTTGTGAGGAATCGGGCCTCTTGGCGCCGAACCGAAGAACCTTGTTCTCTGAACCTATATCGACTGCGAGCGACGCCGATGGAGTCGAAAGACCCTTCTTCCCCACCTGCGGTCCTCGCTGAAAGGCTGTTGGCGCGACCGGCCTGAAACAGGTCTGGTGACCTTTCATCCCAGGAAAGGGTCTAAAGCCTCCAGTGCCCTGCGGTGAATCTGGCTACATTTCAATGAATCCCAGCGACAGCAAGGCTGCCCATCAAGGCAAGGACGACGAAATGTACGTCAGTACAGATCATCCTGGAAGGCCGTCGACATGCGAAAGCGCCGCAGAAGGTGCGTATCGAAACGCTGTGACGTCAAGCATCGAAGACCCCGTGACGTTCTGGGCGCGTGCCGCGAAAGAGGTGTCCTGGTCGATTGAGCCGAAGCGTGTACTCGACGACGCCAGACCACCGTTCTACCGCTGGTTTTCGGATGGCGAGCTGAACACCTGCGCGAACGCGTTGGATCGTCACGTTGCCGACGGCCGCGGCACGCAGCCGGCGCTCATCTACGACTCACCGGTCACGGGCACCCAACGCACTTACACCTATGACGAGCTCCTCGACGAGACCGCGCGGTTCGCCGGAGTGCTCCGCGGACTGGGCGTCGCCAAGGGCGACCGGGTCGTGGTGTACATGCCGATGATTCCGGAGGCCGTCATCACGATGCTTGCGTGTGCCCGGCTCGGCGCGGTGCACTCGGTGGTGTTCGGTGGCTTCGCCCCGCACGAACTGGCCATCAGGATCGACGATGCCCGCCCCAAGGTCGTCGTATCCGCATCCTGCGGGATCGAACCGTCCCGCATCGTGGAGTACAAGCCGATGCTCGACGCCGCGATCGACGCCGCCGAGCATCCACCCGAGCACTGCGTCATCGTCCAGCGGGATCGGCTGCGGTGCGCGCTGACCGCGGGACGCGACCTCGACTGGCACGAGCTGATGGCCGATGCGGTTCCCGTCGGTCCCGTGCCCGTCGCGGCAACCGACCCCTTGTACGTGCTCTACACCTCCGGCACGACGGGCAAGCCCAAAGGCGTCGTGCGCGACAACGGCGGTCACGCCGTTGCGTTGCTGTGGAGCATGCGCCACATCTACGACGTCGGTCCTGGCGATGTGTTCTGGGCCGCGTCAGACGTTGGCTGGGTCGTCGGGCATTCCTACATCGTCTATGCGCCGTTGTTGGTGGGCGCGACGACGGTGCTCTACGAGGGCAAGCCGGTGGGGACACCGGATCCGGGTGCGTTCTGGCGGGTGGTCTCCGACCACGGCGTCAAGGTTCTGTTCACGGCGCCGACGGCAATTCGGGCGATCCGGAAGGAAGACCCGACCGCTGCGCATCTCGCCGAACACGACCTGTCCACTCTGAAGTACTTGTTCCTCGCCGGGGAACGGCTGGATCCCGATACGTACCAATGGGCGTCGGAGAAGCTCGCCATCCCCGTGGTCGATCACTGGTGGCAGACCGAGACGGGCTGGGCGATCGCGGCCAACCCGATGGGTCTGGAACCGCAGGCGTTCAAGGCGGGGTCACCGACCGTCCCCATGCCGGGCTACGACGTCCAGGTCCTCCGTGAGGACGGCTCAGTCTGCGAACCAGGCGAGGAGGGCGTCATCTGCCTGAAACTCCCGTTGCCCCCCGGCACGCTTGGGACTCTGTGGAACGACGATCCCCAATTCGTTGCTGCCTATCTCACGGAGCATCCCGGGTACTACCTCACCGGCGATGGGGGGTATCTCGACGACGAGGGATATCTGTTCGTGATGGGCAGGATCGACGATGTCATAAACGTTGCGGGGCATCGCATGTCGACGGGGGAGTTGGAGGCCGTGCTGGCCGCGCATCCTGCGGTGGCCGAGTGCGCCGTGATCGGCGTCGCCGACGAGATCAAGGGCCAGGTGCCGCGGGGTCTCGTCGTGCTGAAGGCCGGAGCATCGGCCGACGGAGTCGCGGCGGAACTCGTTGCTGCAGTGCGCAACGAGATCGGCGCCGTAGCGTGCTTCAAACTGGTCGACGTGGTGGCTGCGCTACCCAAGACGCGTTCGGGCAAGATCCTGCGAAAGACCATGCGCGGCCTCGCACATGGCAAGGACGAGCCAGTGCCCTCCACGATCGAGGATCCAGCCGCACTGCACGCCTTGCGCCCGATTCTTCGTCCGCAAGTACCAGCCTGATCGATCAGCAAAACAATCACCCGCAGGGGCACAAAGGAACTCGACATGACGATCATCGAAGATCAACCGGTCCCAACGAGCGCGGCACGGGAGTTGCTCCCCGACATCGGCGACCCGACGGCGGGATCGGTGGCAATGTCGCGGGAGCTGGCGTCCGAGCAGGTCCGGATGATCGCCGATCCGGCGCCGCTGGGTCTCGCCGCCTTTGCCTTGACCACGTTTCTGTTGAGCCTGGTCAATGCGGGCGTCATGCCCAAGGACACTGAACCGGTGATGCTCGGCGTCGCCCTGGCCTTCGGTGGGATCGCGCAGCTACTCGCCGGGATGTGGGAATTCCGCAAGGGGAACGTCTTCGGGGCCACGGTGTTCTCATCGTATGGCGCCTTCTGGCTGTCGTTCTGGGCCTACGTCACCTTCTACGCACAGGACATCCCGGCTGAGCACCATGGGATTGCGGCCGGTTGGTACCTGATCGCCTGGGCCATCTTCACCAGCCTCATGCTGATCGCCGCCTTGCGGACGACCGTCGTGCTCGCGGTGCTCTTCGCCGTACTGGACGTGACGTTCGTGCTACTCGCATTGGGCGCGCTCTTCGCCAGTCCCGGCCTGACCGTGGCAGGAGGAGTCCTCGGCCTCGCCACCGCCGCACTGGCCTGGTACCTCTGCGTCGCCGCAGTCGCCGCCTCGACGTTCGGAAGGCCGGTCCTACCCAACCCGCCCTTGTTCCAACCGTGATCTCCCAACGATCACAGTCGTAGGGCATACATCGTCAGAAGCCCGGGGCTCAGATCTTCTCCGCCTCGACCAGGTCGTGCGGTACCACCGAGAACGTGCGGCCGGTGGGTCGTAGGCCGGCGCCGGTGAGCAACTCCGACAGTTCGGCCAACGAGCGCAGGCGCCCGGCGTCCCTTTGGGTCAACGTGTGGAGGTCGAGAAGCGGTGAGAACGGATTCGGGCGATTGCGTGGCTGCAGGTACTCGATCACCACCAGCCTGCTGCCACGGAGCATGCTCGCCGCGACGGCGGTGAGGATCTTCGCGCAGCGTTCGTCGTCCCAGTCGTGCAGCACATCCTTGAGCAGGTAGACGTCGGCGGTAACGTCGACGGCGCGAAAGATATCGCCCTCGACACGGTCGATGCGGTCGGCAACAGCGCGCTCGGCAAGGAACTGCTCTGCTTCGGCGATCATTCCAGCACTGTCGACCAGGACCCCGCGCAGGTTCGCGCGCGACTCGGTCACGATGACCGACAGCAGCGTGCCGATCCCACCGGCCACGTCACACACCACCGCCTCGTCCGGCCACGGATACACCCGGGCGATGGCGCGGGCACTGATCTCGGTGGCCTGGCGCATCGTCGCGGCGAACACCTGCTGCTCGTCCGGGTGCGCGGCGAACCATTCCCACACCGACATCCCGTGCACGATTTCGAACGCGCTCCGGCCACTGCGCACGCTGGCGGCCAGGCCGCCCCAGGCGTCGACGGTCGAGCGCATCCCCTTGTAGCGCATCCAGGCCCGCAGCGACGCGGGATGGTCGCTGCGCAACACCGCACCCATGCGGGTCAGTTTCACCGCACCCGTTCGGCGGTTCATCGTGCACAGGTCACATGCGACGGCGCCGCGCAGCAGGCGATGCGTGGTCTCTTCATCGGAGTCGATCCGGGCGGCGATCTGCGGCGCGGTCATCGGCCCACCGGCGAGTACGTCGGCAATCCCGAGTTCGGCGATGGCTGCCGCGATCTGGACAGCCCCGACACCCTCGCCGAGGTCCAGCATCGCTATCTGAGGCGGCACCAGCATGTCGGCGAACTGCTTGAGCCTGCGTCGCAGGGCGAGCGTGGCCAGTACCACGGGAATAGGCGTCGATGCCATCCGTGCAGCCTACTGCCCGACGCATTGTGGCTGCGTGTTTCGGGCCAGAGACGCACTGCGGGAATCGGTTTCAGGTATGGCGTGGATCTTCGCCGCATCTTGACAGTGGTCGCCGCTGTTCCCGGCGCGAAGCGCCCGCGCGGCCGGGTGTGGTCCTCAGCCGAAGTAGTCGGTATCGGAGACATGCTCGAGCCAGTCGACGGGTGTGCCGTCAACGCTGGCCTGAATGGCGATGTGGGTCATGGCGGCGGTCTCGGTGGCGCCATGCCAGTGCTTGACTCCCGGCGGTGTCCAGATGACGTCACCGGGATGGATGGCCTGCTTCACGCCGCCCCACTGTTGAATCCAGCCATCCCCGGTGGTGACCACGAGGGTTTGTCCGCCGGGGTGGGTGTGCCACGCCGTGCGCGCACAAGGGGTGAACGACACCTCGGCTGAACCGAACGAGCGAACTCCGTGGGGGTCGAAGAGGGGCTTGACCGTGACGTCGCCGGTGAACGTCTCCGCGGGCCCGGCGCCGGCCGGCCGGGAAGCGTCGGGCGAAATCTGCATGGTGGTCGCGTCATCGGAGTCTTCGGCGTGTGCTGGTGTCGCCTTGATGGCGCCGAGAGAAACCGCGGCCGCAAGGATCGTGAGTGTGCTGATCAGTTTCATGTCACTCCTGAACGATGGAAGAAAGCCGTAGCCAGCAGCTTTCGTCGGCTACGGTCTCCAGCCAACCAGCGCCGTGCCGGACCGGACAGTCACTGACGTGAGGTGTACCCGCAGGGCACCGATCGAGGCATCTACCGGCCTGACGTTCAGCGGGCGAGTTCGACGGTCGCGCTGAAGTCACCGGAGTGGCGGGCGATGGCGGTGACGTCGCCGTCTATCTCGCCGAGTCGTACGAGGCCCGTCCAGAAGCCGACGTCGCCGTAGTACACAACCAGGTCTCCGTCGGGTGCCCAGTAGCCCAGATCGCCGACCTGCGGATCCTCACCAGCGGGCATGCCGTCCATGGTCAGTTTCCGCAGCAGCGGCGCCGTCTTCTCCACGCCGTTCAGGTCGCGGAATGTCACGGTCAGTGGCAACTGCGCGGCGAGGTCTCTGGCCGCGGCGTTGTCGAACAGGTGGCCGGTCAGCACGGTGTCTCCGGCGACGATGCGAAAGGCGGTCTCATCGGCGGGGGCACCAGGCGCATCGGATTCCGGAGGTGATGGTGGTGTCCCACCACATGCATTCAGTAGCAGCGCAACAAGGGCGCTGGGAATGACGATTGCCGACCGCAAGCGCCTCATGTCAGGTGCTCGGACTGGTCGTCGGCCACAGATTCCGGAAGCTGCTCGGCGGTCCAGGATGCGAGCAGTTCGAGTGCGTGCGCCGTCGGCGACGCGGGCTCGGCCACATAGAGGGTCAACGTCAGTCCCGGATCGGAGATCATGTCGACACTCTCGTAGAACAGCTCCAGATCGCCGACCACGTCGTGGTGGAACGTCTTCGCTCCGGCGCCGTGGGTGCGGACGTCGTGGGCGCCCCATCGGCGGCGGAATTCGTCACTGCGGGTCGATAGTTCGCCGACCAGGTCCTGGAGCAGGCCGTCGTGTGGGTCACGGCCGGCCTCGGTGCGCAGGATGGCCACACAGATGTCGGCGGCCGCGTCCCAGTGCGGATAGAAGCGCTGCGATCCCTCGTAGAGGAAGGTGTATCGGGCGAAGTTCGGGGGCCGGCCGGGGTCGCTGTCGTACAAGGACGAATGCATGCCTCGGCCAAGATGATTCACGGCCAGTAGATCCATCCGGCCGTTGCGCACGATCGCCGGGGCGGTGAAC
>JBPPMV010000357.1:0-9629 GCA_051306235.1 Mycobacterium sp.
TCAGCTGATCGGTGAGCGTGGGCCGGGGGTAGATCGGCTTGCCGAGCTCACGCTGCGCGGCATCGTGCGCGGCGTCGCCGTCGATATCGATTCCGGTCACGTCAACGGTGACGGGTCAGCCAGAGGTAATCGGTGGAATCGGCGGGGGAGGCCGGCCCGATGCCCGCACCCGTCTGCAGCACCAGATCGAAGGCCTCGGCTCGGATTCGGCGATCGGTGTACTGCAGGACCACCACGCCGGCGGTGAACGGTGCGGTGAGGATCTGGCCGATTGCACCGCCGACAGAGGCCAGCACGAGTCCGGCGAGGGCCGTCGAGGCCGACCCACCAATGAAGATGAGCGCCTGCGATCCCAGGCTGAACGGCATCGCCACCGCCCCGGATATCAGCCCGGCGAGCATCACCGCAAGTAGGCGGATGCCGAAGACCCGCCAGAAGTCGTTGCGCACCAACGCGAACGAGCGCTCGATCGCGGCGATGATCGGGAGCCGCTCCAGCACGATCAGGGTGGGCGCGAAGCTGAGCTTGGTGAACAGGAAGGCCAGAGCCGTCATGGCTGCGAGAACAAGTGGGAAGCCGACCGCGAAGGCGACCCAGCCGTTGAGTGCGAATGCGACGGCGATGATGACGCCGGCGACGGCCGCGATCAGCAGGATGGCACCGAGTGCCTCCAGTGCGGTGTAGCCCAGCAGCGCGAGCAGTCGGCCGCGAACACGTTGCCACGCTTCACCGATGGTGATGGCCGACCCGAACACGGCGCGACCGACGATGACGGTCAGCAGCCCACTGAGCAGGATCATCGAGATCCAGGTGGCCAGGCCACCGGCGAGAGCGCCGAAGACGGACCCGATGAGGATCGAGACGTCGGGGTCGGGACCGGTCAAGTTGGGTGGTTCAAGAATTCCGCTGCTCGCGATCGGGCCGAACTGCATCACCAGTGCCAGCAGCTGGGCGATCAGGACGACGATGGTGGTCACGCCGAGGGTGGTCTTCGGGTTGGCCCGGATATAGGAGAAGGCGCCGTTGAAGATATCGGAGAGGTTCAACGGGCGCAGCGGGATGATGCCGGGCTTGAAGGGCGGCTGGTAGTAGGGCTGCTGGTAGTGCGGCGGTTGGTAGTAGGGCGGTTGGTTGTGCGGCGGGTGATACTGCGGCGGCGGACTGTACGGGTGGTACCCGCCGGCGTCGCTACTCATGGCTCCATCCTGTCACTGGCGTAGCGTCGCAGCCATGTCGGAATTGAAGGACAGGTTGCGTGCCGACCTGACGGCGGCGATGAAGGCCCAGGACAAGCTGCGCACGGCGACGCTGCGAATGTTGCTCGCAGCGGTCCAGTCCGAAGAGGTCTCGGGTAAGCAGTCGCGTGAGCTGTCCGATGAGGATGTTCTCAAGGTGCTGTCGCGGGAGGCCAAGAAGCGCGGCGAGGCGGCCGAGATCTACACCCAGAACGGTCGCGGCGAACTGGCCGCCAACGAGCACGCCGAGGCGCGGGTCATCGACGAATATCTGCCCACACCGCTCACCGATGCCGAGCTGGTCGATGTGGTGGACACTGCGCTGGCTCAGGTCGCCGAGGAGCTGGGCGAGCGGCCCGGAATCCGGCAGATGGGTCAGGTCATGAAGGCGGCGAATGCCATCGCGGCCGGCAAGGCCGACGGCGCGCGGCTATCCGCGGCGGTGAAGTCCCGCCTGTAGCTCGGCGTGCGCACGGCGCTCGACGAGCAGCGCGACGTAGTCGCGGACGGTGCTGCTGATGAAGAGCTTGTGTGCCTCGGCGACGGTGGCACTGACCTGATCCGCAGGCACCTCGGTGAAACGTTTCACCAAACGTTCTTCGACGTTCGCGATCTGTTCACCTTCGTTGATCTTGAGCACGCCAAGGATCCTCGTTGACGGCCGACCGGGCGGTCAACTCCCCGCGGCGAGTCTTTGCTCACACGCCGCCCGAGTGACGTCACGGGCCGGCCCCCGAGTCGCTTCGCTCTTGCCCGCCGAGCCGCCAGAGTGCCTGCTGGCTGGTGTTGGCGATCAGTGCGCCGGCTTCGTCGTAGAGCCCACCGACGACCAGGCCCCGGGAGTGACTGTTGCCCAGCGAATCGACCTCGTAGCGGTGCCAGCCGTCCGGGATGAACGGACGGTGGAACCACACCGAGTGATCGAGGCTGGCGGCGTAGCCGATGTGCCCGGCGACCGGTGTGCCGGGCGGGCGGGCCGCAGGTACCGGGCCGAGGTCGGACATATAGGTCAGCGTGCAGGCGCGGATGAGCGGATCATCCTCGATGGGATCGCGGGTCCGGATCCAGAACGGCGGTATGGCGAACGGTGAGTCGTCGTCCGGATTGCAGCGCAGTTCGAAGCGGTCCACCACCTCCAGATCAGGGCTTTTGGGCACCGCATCGCCGAACTCGACGCTGGGCGGCCGGGGCGGGAACCAGTCCGCTCCGGGCTCGTCGATCTGGAAGGACGCGATCATCTCCAGGATGACTTTGCCCTGCTGACGGGCGGTGACCCGGCGGGTGTCGAAGGACCGGCCGTCGCGGGTGCGCTCGACCTGCAACTCGACATCGACCCCGTGCTGACCGCCGCGCACGAAGTAGGCGTGCAGGGACTGCGGGTGCTTGTCCGGGTCGACGGTCGCGCCCGCGGCGCCCAGTGACTGGGCGGCGATCAGCCCGCCGAACAGTCGCTCGCCGGGCCCGCTCCACTGCGGCGCGATGAACACATCGCCATCACGGTCGAAGTCGAGCAGGCCGGCGATCCAGCTCCTGGTGATCATCCCCGGACCGTATCAACCGCTTGGTTGGGAGGATGATTCGGTGGCTACAGCTGGGCCCAGACCGACTTCTGCTTCATGTAGCCATCGACGCCATCGCGGCCGAACTCGTGGCCCCAGCCGGACTGCTTGTACCCACCGAAGGGCACGTCGTGGTCGAAGACCAGCTGGCAGTTCAGGCTGACGGTGCCGGCCTGCAGTCGCTTGGCCAGGGTGTGGGCGCGGCTGAGGTTGGTCGTCCACGCGGTGGCGGCCAGGCCGTAGGTGGTGTCATTGGCCATCGCGACGGCTTCGTCATCGTCGTCGAACGGGATGATCGGCACCACGGGCCCGAAGATCTCCTCGCGGTACAGCCGGCTGGTCGAGGGATCGACATTGGTGAGCACCGTCGGGTGCACGAAGTATCCGCTGCGGTCGAGCCGGTGCCCGCCGGCGACAACCTCGACACCGTCGGACTTGCCCTCGTCGATGTATCCGAGGACGCGGGTGAGCTGCTTCTGGCTGATGAGCGGACCACTGATGCAGCCCTCTTCCTCGGGGCCGCCGAGCTTGATGGTGTTGGCCATCATCGCGATGCCCTCGACCACCTGGTCGTAGACACCGCGCTGGACGAAGATCCGGGATCCGCATACACAGCCCTGACCGGAGTGCACGAAGATGCCCATCGCGGCCATCATGATGGCCATGTTCAGGTCGGCGTCGTCATAGATCAGCACCGGTGACTTGCCGCCGAGCTCCAGCATGACCTTCTTGAGGTTGCCTGCCGAGGCCTGCACGATCATCTTGCCGACCTCGGTCGAGCCGGTGAACGCCACCTTCTCGACATCCGGGTGCGCGGTGATCGCCGCGCCGGCGGTATGGCCATAGCCGGTCAGCAGGTTGACCACACCGTCGGGCACCCCGGCCTGGCGGATCAGCCGGTCCAGCAGGACGGCCGACAACGGGGTTTCCTCGGCGGGTTTGACGACGCTGCTGCAGCCTGCGGCGAGGGCGGGCGCGAGCTTGGCGCAGAAGTTGAAGATCGGGCCGTTCCACGGGAAGATCAGTCCCACAACGCCATACGGCTCCTTGAGGGTGTAGGCGTGCATATCGACGTAGGTGTCGGTCGCGATGCCGGTGGTCTTGATGTCGTAGGCGGTGCCGTTGAGCTTCGAACACCAGCCCGCGTAATACCGGAAGAATTCGGCCGATGTCGGCACGATCAACCTGGACTGCATCAGGGGCATGCCGGTGTTCAGCGAATCGAGCTGCGCCAGTTCTTCGGCGTGTTCCTCGATGAGATCGGCGATGCGCCACATGATCTTGGCTCGCTCGCGGCCGGGCAGGCCCGCCCACACACCCGCGTCGAAGGCGGCCTTCGCCCGAGCGACGGCTTCGTCGACGGCGGCTGCCCCACAGTCGGTGAACTCCGCGATCTGCTCCTCGGTGACCGGGTTGATGACCGCGATCTTCTCGCCGCTACCCGGACGGTTCTGCAGGTCGTCGATCACGCTCTGTAGCGCGGTGTCGGAGATCGTGGATGTCATCGGTGGCCCTTCGTCGCCTGATCCGGAAATGCTGAGCACCTGCTTAGCACTGCGGCGGCGGCCGGGTCAACAGTTTGGGTTCTAGGCCGCGGCGAGTTCCGTACGGACTCGGCCGCTGAGCTGCGCGTTGGCCGCCAGAGCGGCCAATACGGTGTCCCACAGCTGCGGCGTGACCAACATGTTCAGGTGCCCACCGGTGAATCCCGGGTATCGGTCCTGGATCACGACGTTGGTGACGTTCGGGCCGACGAGGCCCTGTCGGGTGTACGGGGTGACGATCGCGTCGTGACGGGACGCGACGGTGGTGTAGACGACGCCCGGCCGGGTGTCGCCATCGCCGTAGACCTCGCGCTGGAACCGCGAGGAATCCATCTGCTGCATGAAGGCCGGTCCGAACAGATCGACCGCGGCGCGCAACACCGTGCCCAGTACCGGCACCCGCAGCACCCCGGCCAGCTGGTTGAAGTTCGTGCCGTGATTGCTCGGCGCGATGCCGATCAGGTGGGACACCGTGGCGGCGCCGTCCATCCTGTTGATGTAGTAGGCGGGCAGGATGCCACCACCCTGTGAGTGCCCGATCAGCACGACCTTCGGGGCGCCCGTCTCGGCCAGCACCCGCTGTATTTCGACGCCGAGTTGGCGGGCCGAGACACGTATATCGGCCGTCGACTGGAACGGGACACGCGGATGCGGGGAGCCGTAGTTGAACGTGTAGACCTTGTAGCCGGCGTTGGCCAGTACCGGCGCCCCCACACTCCAGTTGAAGCCCTGGGTTTCGCCGGTGCCATTGACCAGGATGATCGGCAACGGACGGTCCGTACTCACCGCAATCGTCGGGTCGTTGGACCCGGCCGGTGGCACCCACGGGCGCCAGAAGGCGGCGGTGTCGAAAACGCCATAGGGAACCCGAAAACGTCCGGTGGGTGCGACGACGCGGGCCGTTCCTGCCAGTTGTCGACTCACCTCGGCGGCTGTCCGCGCCACTGTCCTGGCGACCGAATAAGGAATTCCGCCAAGGGTATTCGGTCCCACTGCCGTTGCGGCGCCTGCGGCGAAGCTGTGCACTGCCGATGCCGCGACGGCGGCGACGTCCAGCGTCAGCCCTCTCAGCTGGCGACCCAGTTGGCGGGCGTTGCGGATCGCCTGCAGTGACGGCTTTCCCGCTTCGGCTGACTTGACCAGTGAAAGCGTCTGTGGCCGAGAGATTCTCGCCGCCGGCCGTTCCGCGGTGCGGGCCTTTTGAACGGGGCGAA
Organism: Mycobacterium sp.; assembly: GCA_051306235.1. Lineage (GTDB taxonomy): Bacteria > Actinomycetota > Actinomycetes > Mycobacteriales > Mycobacteriaceae > Mycobacterium. The sequence goes on from JBPPMV010000357.1 coordinate 5,553, forward strand.
TCTTCTGCGGCGCAGAGGTGGCGGACCCCGAACCCGTATCGCTGCCGTTCTCGGCCTGTGCCACCGCCGCCGAGACGGTGAGCGCGGCCAGGGCCGCGAACACCGCCAGCGTCAGCGTGATCCAACAGTGACGTGGATCACTTCTAGGCATGCCGCCGATCTTGACAGGCGGTGTCGTCCCTGGTCAAGGGCGGGCGGCGCGCGACTACTTCTGGTCTTCGCTGTGGCCGCCACGCTCCGGGATGGGCGGCTGCGGGACCACCGGGTATTCGCCCGTGTAGCCGATGCGCTCCTGCGCCATCGTCATGACCTTGGGGCGCACCGCGTACCAGCCGGCCACCAGCAGCGGTCCGATCACCAGGATCGCGATGAGGTTCCAGTAGTTCTCGTAACACATCAGCACCGTCACCGCGGCGAGGAACACCAGCGTCGCGTAGCTGGTGTACGGCGTCCCCGGGAGCCGGAACTTCGGACGCTCCAGAATGCCCTTCTGCTCCCAGCGCCACAGCTGCAGCTGACAGGCCACGATCATCGCCCAGGTGGCGATGATGCCCAGTGCCGACAGATCCAGCGCGATGTTGAACGCCTCTTCGGGAACGAACAGGTTGAGGATCACGCCGAGCAGGGTCAACAGTCCGGTGAGGGCGATTCCGCCGAACGGCACGCCGTTTCGGTTCATCTTGCCGGTGAACGCCGGGGCGCTGCCGTTCATGGCCATCGACCGCAGGATGCGGCCCGTCGAGTACAGGCCGGCGTTGAGGCTGGACAACGCGGCGGTCAGCACCACCAGGTTCATGATGCCGCCGGCGGCGGGAACGCCGATCTTGGAGAAGAACGTCACGAAGGGGCTCTCGCCGGGCTGATACGTGGTGTAGGGCAACAAGAGTGCCAGCAGGATCAGCGACCCGACGTAGAACACCGCGATGCGGAAGATCACCGAGTTGATCGCACGGGGCATCACCTTTTCGGGTTCCTCTGTCTCGCCCGCCGCGATGCCGACGAGTTCCACTGCGGCATAGGCGAAGATGACGCCCGAGGTGACGATCACCAAGGCGAACATGCCGCTCGGAAAAAGTCCGCCGTTATCGCTCAGGACGCTGAAACCAGTTGATGCACCTTCGATCTCGAACCGACCGGCCAGGAACACGATCCCGACGACCAGAAATGTCACCAACGCGGCGACCTTGATGATCGAGGCCCAGAACTCCATCTCGCCGAACAGCTTCACCGAGATGATGTTCATGGTCAGCACGATGCCCAGCGCGATCAGGGCGATGAGCCACTGGGGGATGGCTTCGAACATTCCCCAGAAGTGCACGTAGAGCGCCACTGCGGTGACATCGACGATCGCGGTGGCAGCCCAGTTGAAGAAGTACAGCCAACCGGTGACATAAGCGGTTTTCTCGCCGAAGAATTCGCGTGCGTAGGAGACGAAGGACCCCGATGACGGCCGGTGCAGCACGAGTTCGCCGAGGGCGCGCATGATGAAGAACACGAACACCCCGCAGAACGCGTACACCAGGAAGAGGCCCGGACCCGCGTCGTGCAACCGGCTGCCGGCACCCATGAAGAGGCCGGTGCCGATCGCGCCGCCGATGGCGATCATCTGGATCTGCCGCGGTTTGAGTGACTTGTGGTAGCCCTCATCCTCGTGTGCGAGCGCCGAGTTGTCGTACGTTGAAGCGTCGGTTGACATACCGCCCCCGATGAATCTGTGCAGTGGTGAAGCGCGCTCACCATTGGGCGCACACGTGGTACTCGGCCGAGCGTATGCCTGGTGAGCGGGAGGCGATACTTGAGCGTGTAAACATTGCGCTAACTGAGAAGCCGTGCATCAAGATCAACCAACAACACTGTCTACCAGCGACATTCGATGCGGATCCGGCGGGTCAATTGGCAGCCTCTGTCAGTTTCGGTCCCACGGCCATCGGGGGCCGGCGGGCCGATCCGGCGGCACCGGAACGTCGCGCAGCATATGCGTGACGATCTCGACGAGTTCGGTACACGAGTCATAGCGCGCCGCAGGATCTTTGGCCAGCGCCTTGGCGAAAATCGAATCGAGCCCACTGGGCAGCCACCGCCGCCGTCGACTCAGCGAGGGCACCGGATCGTGCAGATGCGCATAGGTGATCGCGAACGGGGTGCCCCGGGGATACGGTGGCACCGAGGTGAGCCACTCGACCATCGTGCAGGCCAGCGCGTAGAGATCTGTTGCGGCCGTCAATTGCTGGCCCTGTAGCAGTTCGGGCGCCGCGTAGGCGATGGACCCACGGATGCGCCCGTTACGTGCCAGCGGCAGGACGTCATCGATAAGCTGCGCGATCCCGAAGTCGTTCAGGAAGGCGTTGCAGTGGTCTGCGCTGAGCAGGATGTTGGCGGGCTTGACATCTCGATGGAGCACATCCATCGAGTGGGCGTAGTCGAGGGCGGCCGCGATCTGCCCCGCTGCCCGCAGAATCGATGAAGTATCGGGTTCCTGCCCCGGCTTGGGTGACAGCACCGAGGATTCCGAGCCGTCGATGTACTGCATCGTCATCCACAGTGTGGGGTGCGCCAGCGGCCGGGACGGTATCTCGCCCTGCTGGTACATCGCGACGATATGCGGGTGATGGAGCATCGCGGCGATGGTGAACTCGCGGGCGAACCGCTCGCGGGTCCGTGGATGGCCCGTCGGATCGGTGTGCAGGACCTTCAGCGCCACCGCATCGGTGCGCCCGGTGTGGTGCACGCGGTAGACGTCGGCGCTGGCGCCGCGGCCGAGCAAGGTGTCGACGGTGTAGTCAGCGACGACATCACCGGGTTCGAACACAGACCAAGGGTAGTCAGAAGCCGTCGATGGCGCAGGGTAGCTTCTTGACGCCGTGCACGAACACCGAGCGCAACCGGTCGTTCCCGGCGGCGACAAGCAGCAGTACGAAAGAGCCGAATTCCTGTGGTTTCAGCTGCTTTCCGCCGATCTCGGCGAGCATCAGCGCTGAGGTGATGTCGTCCCCGGGGGTGCCGCCTGCGGTCTTTGCCGGGATCGATGGTGTACCCGAAGAACTCTGTGACCGTTTGGCCGCCGTCTGCTGGTCACTGACCTCGTCATCGGTGTGCGCCGAGGAACAGGTCGATCAACTCGCGCAGGCGTGGACGGTCCGCGACCGGGATGGCGAGCAGGTCGCAACCTTCACCGGGTTTCGGTACTGCTGATGTTTGGCATCGTCCATCGCGATGGTGGAGCCCATCAATCTCCAGCAACCCCCGTCTCTGCGCTCCCGCAGGCTGCCGTCTCGCATCCGGGCGTGGACGTCGTTGTCTAAGAAGGGGCTCAAGACGGCCGGGTTCAACAGAGCGTGCGCGTACTGCGTACTCCGCCATGTCCATACTGTTAGGTATGTTTCGATGCCGGTCGGTGCGGCCCGCTCCGGAAAGGAGGGAGGCCCCGAGAGCAGGTGCAGGGATGTCTTCATCAGATCTTTATGGGAAGTGAGACAGACCCATACTCGCGAAGCTGATGCTGGTGTAGCGGGTGCCTGCTGGTGGTGCCCTGTTGGCCTTTTGTTGTGAGATTGAGTCGAGGAAAGGGCGTGCGATGCAGCACAATCGATATGGGTACGGGTTTGTGGCGCTGGCTGCGTCCGCCGTGGTTCTTACGGCCTGTTCGGGCGGATCAACCACGAGCGAGTCCTCGTCGGCGGCCTCGTCGCCGGCAATATCGACCTCGGTCAGCACCTCGGCAGATGCCGGTTCTCACAATGACGCCGACGTGGCTTTCGCTCAAGGCATGATTCCCCATCACGAGCAGGCGATCGAGATGAGCGACATGCTCCTCGGTAAGCAGGGTGTGGATCCGGCCGTGGTGTCTTTGGCAGAGGAAATAAAGGCTGCGCAGGCACCCGAGATCGAGAAGATGCAGGGCTGGTTGCAGCAGTGGGGCGCGTCGTCCGCACCGGCGACAAGCAGCACCGACATGCCTGGACATTCCATGCCTGGTCATGACATGTCCGGCGGAGGCATGGGCGATATGCCCGGCATGGGCAGCGGCGGTCACGGCATGATGTCGGAAGCTGATATGGCCGCGCTGCAAAACGCCCA
>JBPPMV010000358.1:0-18828 GCA_051306235.1 Mycobacterium sp.
GCCTCCGCAGGCGGCGGTGTGTACACCCCGGAGACCGGGGCCGTCGACGGCGTGGGGGTGTCGGTCTCGGAGACGCCGGTCAGCGCGATGGCCACCCCACCGAGCGCGACAACGGCCAGAATGCCCGCGGCCGCGAACACCGCCATCGGCAACCGGGGCACGCCGCGCGGCTCGTCATACTGGGCCGCACCGTACTGCGCCGGAACATGTTGGGAGACAATACGGGTGGACTCATCGCCGATATACGGGTTCGCGCCGGTGACCTCGGGATAATCATCAGGGCCCGTGTAGGGCACCGGTTCACTGCTCGCGTCATCGTCCTGCGACCAGGCCAACGCGCGGAACGTCGAGGAGCCGGACGGATCGGGGATCAGCACGGGCGCCGGGGCCATGCTGGTCGGGGCGTCGGCGCCGATCGCCGGGGCCATCCCGGTCTGCGCGCCGGCTTCGGCGGCGTAGGCCGCGAACACCACCGCGCCGACGGCCGCGTCCAGTGCGGGTTGCGGGGTGCTCACCACCGGGATCTGGGTGTGCTGGGAGAGTTGCTGAGTGACCAGCGGGATGCTGGCCCCGCCGCCGGCGGTCGCGATGACCGACACATCGGTCCAGCTGATTCTGTTGCGCTGCAACAGGTTGTCCAGTTCGTTCAGCACCTGCCCCAATGGCTCGGCCAGCAATGCCTCCAGCTCGGCGCGGGTCACCCGCACCACCGACCGGTATCCGGGCAGTTCCACCGGGATCTCGGTGGCTGTGGCCGCGGACAGTCGTTCCTTGGCCTGCCGACATTCCTCGCGCAGCTTGCCGAGCAACCCGACGGCAGCGGTGGTGCCGGGGTCGGTGTCCTCGATCCCGGCCAGCACATGGGTGAGCAGCGCCTGGTCGATCAGGTCACCGGAGAATTCGGTCACCCGGGTGGTCTCGTCGAGCGGTTCGAAGGCCGCCCCGGAATCAGCGAGCGTGATGCTGGTGCCGCCGCCCCCGAGGTCCACCAGCACCACCGGGCCATTGGCACTCAGGCCCGGGTTGCTGTGCAGCGAGGTCAACGCGGCGACGGCATCGGAGACCAGCCGCGGCGGCGTCCCGTTCGGGGACAACACCGGGTTGGATCGCATGGTCGCCCGCAGCGTGCGCAGTGTCGCGGCGGTCCAGTGCGCGGGCACCGCCACCGCCGTCTGCGCCGACGGGGAGGCGCCGATGACCCCGATCATCGCTTCCAGCGCTTCGACCAGAAGGTCGTCGGCGGGGTAGGACGAGCCGTCCGAGGCCACCAGTGGCACCGGATCGCCCACGCGGTCAACGAATCCGGTCAGCACCTGGCCAGGCTGCCCGGACGGTGCGCCGACTTCCGGCGCGCCCTGCACAGGAAGTGTCAGGATGGCGCGCCGGGTCACTGGACGGTCGCCGACTCGTGCCGCGACCAGATTGGTCGTCCCGATGGACAACCCCAACGGGTCGGTCATATTGAGCCAACCATAACCCGCCGGCGAACTGTCCGGTCGGACGGACACTCCGCGATACCGCGAGCCGGTCGAATGATGTTCGGCCAGAAGATCGTTCGGTCAGTCGCCGGCCGGCGCGAGTTTGCGCAGCACTGCGGAGCCCACCCCGCCCACCGCGATCAGGACAATACCGACGGTAAGGGACACCGATTCCGAGAGCAGCCCGGCGATCCCGGTGACCAGCACGAACGTCGGGAGCCAGTCGACGATGCCGAGAGCGGACGGCGACGTCTCTCCCGGCTCGGCGGCGAACTTCGCGGTCGCGTAATCGGGGTAGAACTCGGTGAATGACACCGCGGCGATGATCGCCCCGATCGGCACGATCCACGCTGTCCAGAAGTTGTCGGCATCGCGCAGCACCCCGGCGCCGATCGCGCCCGAGATCGCCGACACCGTGAACGCCAGCGCCCATACACCGGAGATCACATAGTTGATACGGGTGAACAACGGCGAGTCCCAATGCTCGACCGGGGTGCTGTCCCTGGCATAGGCCAGCGTGAACGGCCGACGGATCAGCAGCGTGCCCACCGCGAAGACCGCCAGCGCGATATTGCTCAGTTCACCGGCCCACAGCTGCAGCCAATCGAGCAGACCCGCCGGAGCGATCAGGCCGATGACCGCCAGAGTGCCGAAGAACACCGCGGTGAAGGCCTCCAGCAGGTGCACCTTCACCCCACGGCGCCTGCCCAGCCACAGCGTCAACAGGGTCAGCCCCAGCGCAGCCGCGGCCGCCTCCTCGAACCGGCCTGGGCCCGCCACCAACGAGAACAGGATCCACGGCGCGATCCCGGCGAACGGAGATGTGACGAACCCGTCCAGAAATCGCATGGCTGGACCTTAGGACATCGGCGGTCAGGCTGTGCTGTGATGTCGGGCATGGCTGACAACCTCGCTGAAATCGAAGAGATCAAACTGGTCAAGTACCGCTACATGCGGGCACTGGACACCAAGCACTGGGACGATTTCGCAGACACCCTCACCGAGGACGTGGTCGGGGACTATGGCGAGTCCCTCGGCGAAGAGCATCACTTCACCGATCGCGCGACGCTCGTCGAGTTCATGCGCACCTCCATGCCGGCCGGCATCATCACCGAGCACAAGGTGACACATCCGGAGATCGAGATCGACGGTGACGAGGCCACCGGCATCTGGTACCTGCAGGACAAGGTCATCGCCCCCGAGTTCAACTTCATGCTCATCGGTGCGGGCTTCTACCACGACACCTACCGGCGCACCCCGGACGGCTGGAAGATCAGCAAGACCGGCTACGACCGGACCTACGATGCGTCACTGTCGACCGAGAACCTGGGCTTCAAGGTGAAAGCCGGTCGGGCCGTTAATATCTGACTATTTGGACACGGCGATCAGGGCACCGGGGCGCAGCCACCGGATGATCTTCACCAGGGCCGCGTCATCGATGGCGACGCATCCCGCGGTCGCGGTCCCATCGGTGGTGTGCAGAAAGAAGGCACTGCCCGCACCGGGCACCCGGGCCTTGTTGACCCCCATCACCACCGCATGCGCGTACTGCGGGATCTGCAGATTCTCCGTGCCTCCGCCGTCGGTCGCGAACGGGCACTGCGCCTTCTCGCAGACCTGCATGGTGTTGTAGGTCGGGCTGTTCACATCACCGTCCCACCAGTGATTCGGCCCGATCTGCACGTAGGGCAGTCCACCGCCAGGACTGGCCTCGGTGCCGAAGGCGAAGTCGAGCGTGAACACCCCCATCGGCGTCTTCATCGAGCCTTCGCGGATCTCCTGAGCCATACCGCTGGACCCAATATGCGCCGGTATCCCCACCCCGACCGGATTCCAGCCGGCCGCGGTGCGTTCCCACACATCGATCTTCGCGGTCGTAGATCCCACGCCCACAACGGAAATGACCTGAGTGGCGTTGCCGACGGAGTTGACGAACCAGGGTGTCTCGGCGGCGTTGGCGGCCGGCGCCGACGTGAAGGTCAGCCACAGCGCGCTCAACACCACGAGTAGTCGGCGCATCCGCCCATCGTCGGCACCGCAGGTGACCCAGGTCAAGTCAAGGTTTGGACACGATGCTTTGTGCGTACTTTAGAGCCATGGGACTTGGAACGGTCGACCGGCGAGTTTTCTTGGCCGTTGCAGAATCCGACAGCAAGGTGCTCGACACGGTGATGCCGCGTCTGACCCGGGCCGCGGACCACTCGAAACTGTGGGTGGCGATTGCCGCCGGACTCGCCGCGGCCGGCACCCCGAAGATGCGCCGCGGCGCGGCGCGGGGACTGGTGACGCTGGCCGTGACCAGCCTGGTGACCAATCAGGGCGCCAAGCGCATCTGGATACGTCCGCGGCCGGACTTCGAGACGGTGCCGTTCATTCGGCGCTCGCGACGGATGCCGACGTCGAACTCGCTACCGTCGGGCCATTCCGCGAGTGCGGCCGCCTTCGCCGTCGGCGTCGGACTGGAGAACCGGACGCTGGGCATCGGACTCGGCGCGCTCGCCGGCCTGGTGGGAATGTCCCGGGTGGCCACCGGCGCGCACTACCCCGGCGATGTGCTGGCCGGATTCGGTATCGGCACCGCGATCGCCCTGGCCGGAGCCAGCGTGGTGCGCCCCATCACCGAACCCGTGGCCACCGCCGCCGACCCGCAACCGTTCGACACCACGCCCCGACCGGAGGGCGAGGGCGTGATCCTCGTCGTCAATCCGAACTCCGGCAGCGGCACCGGGGCCCGCATCCTCGACGAGGTCCGCAAGGCGCTGCCGAAGGCCGAGATCGTCGAGGTCGGTGACGGCGCGGACATCGAGGAGGAACTGCGCAAGGCCGCCGGCCGGGCCGAGGTCCTCGCCGTCGGGGGCGGTGACGGCACCGTCTCGTGCGCGGCCGGCATCGCCTACGAGGCCGACGTCCCGCTGGCGGTGTTTCCCGGCGGTACGTTCAACCACTTCGCCAAGGACATCGGCTGCGATACCGTCGCCGTCACCGTGGCGGCGATCCGCGCCGGGACCGCGGCCTACGTCGACATCATCAAGTTCAACGACACCGACACCGTGGTCAACACCGCGAGCATCGGCGCGTACCCGAAATTCGTGCGGATCCGGGAGAAGCTCGAACACAAGACCGGTAAACCGCTGGCCGGTGCCTACGCGCTGTACCGGACCCTGCGCAGCGATGCCGCAGTGCGCATCAGCTACGACAACAAGACCGTGCAGACATCGCTGTTCTTCCTGGGTAACTCGCTGTACTCACCGTCGGGTTTCGCACCGTCGCGGCGGGTCCGGATGGATGACGGACTGCTCGACGTCCGGATCCTGGAGACCGGGCGCAGGTTCAGCACGATACGGATTTTAGGTGCCCTGGCGACGGGCAGGCTGGTGCACAGCCCGCTGTACCGCGAGCTGCGGGTCCCCGAGTTCAGCTTCACCGCAGTGGACGGCCCGACGCCGATCGCGCATGACGGTGAAGTGGAGATCGTGGCGCAGGAGGCCACCTTCAAGGTGATGTACCGGGCACTGCCGGTGTTTCGTCCGCTGCCCTGACGGGTCTGCCGGTCAGCACCGGCAGGAACGCCAGCGCCCACAGATAGCCCAGCGCCCAGCCGGCCAGCACATCGGAGGGATGGTGCACATTGAGCACCACCCGGCCGACGCCGACCACCACGACGATCAGCACACCGATGCCGATACACCAGGGACGCCACCGCCCGCGCAGCCGAGGTGACACGGCGAACAGCATGGCCGTCACGGCGGCCGCTGTTCCGAGGGCGTGACCGGATGGGAAGGACAAGGACATTTCCTCCACCATCGCGGTGGACGGGCGTGGCCGCGCCACAATCGCTTTGATGAAGACGATGACCAGCGCCGAGGCTTCCACGGTCAGCGCCAGGAACAGCACCAGCCGGTAGTTGTCCCGTCGCCGTCCCGGGTCGACCTCGCGTCGCTGCGCTCGCCCGGCGTCCATCCCCCGTCGCTGCGCTCGCCCGATGAGCAGGTACACGATCCAGATCAACGCGATGGCCCGGAACACCGCGGGGTGGAACACGGTGCACAGCACATCCCAGCCGTGCACCCAACCTGGGTGCGCGGCGCCGTACCGATAAAGCGGATCCAGGACCGCCCAGTCGGCGTCCTCCATCCATTGCCACCGCGCAAGCACTCCGGCAAGCGCGAGCAGGAACACAGCGGCCGCGAGCACCGCACCGGCCAGCAGGGCGGGGTGACGCGGGGAAAGCCGATACGACAAGGATTCTCCCCAATCGCGCTGGCTGCCCCCGCAGCGTTCCGACACCGACTATGGCCGAGCATAGGCGAACACCCTTCCGGGGCCGGACCCCCGCGCGGTGTTGGCGTATCGTGCGATTCATGGCGGTGTTCCTGCGCAAACTGCTGCGCATCGGCAAACTTCCCAGCGAACTGCGCGAGGCCGCCGAGGCCGAAGGCATCATCCATTTCGCCGAGTACGTGCCGGTCACCAGGCGCTTTTCCGGGAAGGTTCCGGGTAAGCGGTCCGCGGGCAGTGTGACCAGTTTCGCCGGATCGCTCGTATTCACCTCCCAACGTGTCCTGGGCACCCTGTCCACGGTTCCCAAGCTGGCCGGACGTGCCATCGACCTGCGATGGGACGCACCACAATCGGGACCGGTGACCGCCGACATCTCGGCGGCCGGCCTGGTCATCAACCTCGACGTCGCGCAGGTGGATCCGCGGTGTTCAGGCCAATTGTCGCTGCACTACAAGGAACCGCTGCCCGACGACGTGCTCGCACGCCTGCCACGCCGGTCGCTGGCCTACGACGTGCCGCCGGAGTTCATCTTCCGCGCCGTCGGCGTGCCGTATCACCCGTAGCGCCGATGACCCTCACCTACGACGACACCCTGCGGGAGCGGATCCGGGCGAACCTGGCCGTCCACGACCGCCGTACGTTCACCGACACATCCAAGCGGCGCGCCGCCGTCGCGATCACGCTGGTGGACTCCCACCTCGGCGAGGATCGGGTGGATCCGGCGCCCGTCCAGGACTGGATCGCCGGCCGTCCGATGCCCGACGATCTCGACGGCCGCATGGTCGACGTCTCCGGTGGTGCCTCATTTCTGTTGTGCCGCAGGGCATCACGGCTGAATTCTCACGCCGCACAGTGGGCACTGCCGGGTGGACGCCTCGATCCCGGTGAAACCGCCGTCGATGCCGCCCTGCGCGAGTTGCAGGAAGAGGTCGGCATCGAGCTGCCCGGCAGCTCCGTGCTCGGCCTGCTCGACGACTACCCCACCCGCTCGGGCTATGTCATCACGCCGGTGGTGCTCTGGGGCGGTGGCCGACTGGAGCTGCGGCCGTCCCCCGACGAGGTGGTCGCCGTCTACCGCGTCGGGCTGCATCAGCTGCAGCGCGAGGATTCGCCGCGGTTCATCAGCATCCCGGAGAGCCCTCGGCCGGTGGTCCAGATCCCGTTGGGCAATGACCTGATCCACGCGCCGACCGGAGCGGTGTTGCTGCAGTTGCGCTGGCTGGGGCTGGAGGGACGCGGCGATGCGGTCGACGAACTCGAGCAGCCGGTATTCGCCTGGAAGTGAACTGTCACCGAACCTGGGCGACCACGAAGATCCGGCGGAACGGGAAGAAGGTCCGACCGTCGGCACGGGCCGGGTAGGCCGCTGCCAGCACCGGGATGATGGCCTCGCGGTACTGCTGCCACGCCTGCTCGGTCAGCCGCTCCTTCACCTGGGTCAGCGCCGTACCGGTGATCCAGTCCAGAACCGGTGTCGCACCCTGTAATTCGTGCACATAGGTGGTCTCCCATACATCCACGGTGCAGCCTGCGTCGGTGAGCAGGCCGGCGTACTCCACCGGGGTTGCCACCACATCCGCGTCCCGCCAGGGCATATCGCGCAGCGCATCGACGAACGGATCGCGCCGGGCGACCTCGCGCACCGCCGCATGCGAGGGCGCATCGAAGTTGCCCGGCACCTGGAACGCGATCCACGACCCGGCGGCCAACTGCCCAGCCCAGCGCACCACCAGATCGCGATGCTCGGGCAGCCACTGCAGCGCCGCGTTCGAGATCACCACATCGGTATCCGGTTCCGGAACCCATTCGGCAATCCCGCCGAGGCGCACATCGAGGCCGCGACCGGCGGCCGCGGCGACCATCTCCGGGGAGGAGTCCCAGCCCTGCACCACCGCGTCGGGCCAGCGGCCGAGCAGCGTCTCGGTGAGGTTGCCGGGCCCGCAACCCAGATCGGCCACCCGACGGGGTTGCTGCGCGGAGATCCGGCTCACCAGATCGAAGAACGGGCGACCGCGGTGATCGGCGAAGGCGAGGTAGACGTCGGGATTCCACATGCCTCGATTCTGCTCCACAGCACCGGATGACATGATCGTTCGCGATGGATGAGATGACCGAGGTCCGGCGGATCTGGGAAGCGCTGGGCCTGCCCGGCATCATCGACGTGCATACCCATTTCATGCCCAAGCAGGTCATGGACAAGGTGTGGCAGTACTTCGACGCTGCCGGCCCGATGGTCGGCAGGTTCTGGCCGATCACCTATCGCACCGATGAGGAAGCCCGGCTGCGCACCCTGCGGGGTTTCGGCGTGCGGGCGTTCACGTCCCTGGTGTATCCGCACAAACCGCAGATGGCGGCCTGGCTCAACCAATGGGCGGCGCAGTTCGCCGCAGGCACCCCGGACTGCCTGTCCACGGCCACCTTCTACCCCGAACCCGGCGCGGCCCAGTACGTGACGGCCGCCATCGACGGTGGCGCCCGGGTCTTCAAGGCCCATGTCCAGGTCGGCGCGTATGACCCCCTCGATCCCCTGCTCGACGATGTCTGGGGCGTTCTCGCCGACACCGAGACCCCGGTGGTCATCCACTGCGGTTCGGGTCCCGCGCCCGGCGTGCACACCGGCCCGGAACCGATCGGCGCCGTGCTGGCCAGGCATCCGGGGCTGCGCCTGATCATCGCCCACATGGGCATGCCGGAATACGCGGCCTTCCTGGACATCTGCGAGAAGTACGCCGGGGTCCACCTGGACACCACGATGGCCTTCACCGATTTCGTCGAGCAGACCATGCCGTTTCCGCCCGCAGATCACGCCCGGCTGCGCGATATGGGAGACCGGATCCTGTTCGGCAGCGATTTCCCGAACATTCCCTACGGCTACCTGCATGCGATGTCGGTCCTCACCGCTCTGCCGGGTGTCGATGACGACTGGTTGCGCGGTGTCTTCCACGACAATGCCGCCAGACTGTTCGCTTTACGTCCTGCCGTCTGACTGACACGTCCGGATCAGCCGGGCTACCATCGGCGAGCCGTATCGAGAAGGGTTATCCGTGACCGGAACCGAGGCTGCACCCGTCGATCCCCCGATCCCGGTACCCGACGTCCCGGGCGCAGATGCCACCGCTCGTGGACTGCCCCGCCGGGGCGATCTGACCCTGCAGCAGCGGATGGTGGTGGACGCCTCCGCGATCGCCGACCTCGGACTGCGCACCGCGGTCGCCAGTGTCGTCGGCGCAGCGATGCTGCCGCGGCTGGCCGGCGCCGCGCTGCGCCCGAACCGGGTGCACGATGAGGATGCGGCGCTGGATTTCTACATCGACCTTGCCGCACAGCATGATCCGCTGCTCTCGTTCCCGGCACCCACCGTCGCCCCCCGGGTGTCGTCCCGGCCGGCCAATGCGGTGGCGTCCTGGATCGCGCACGGAACGGTGCACAACATCGCGTTCGACAGCAGCTTCCAGGCCGTCAATCCCGCACTGCGTGAACAGCGCGGCTCCTATGCCCGTAACAACGTCGTGCACGCCCAGCACTGGGTACACGGGGACGGCCCGCGACCGACGCTGTGTCTGATCCACGGTTTCATGGGGTCGGCGTACCTGTTCAACGGGTTGTTCTTCTCGTTGCCGTGGTTCTTCAAGTCCGGCTACGACGTGCTGCTCTACACGCTGCCGTTCCACGGTCAGCGCGCCGAGTCGAACTCCCCGTACAGCGGTTACGGCTATTTCGCCGACGGGATGGCGGGGTTCGCCGAGGCGATGGCCCAGGCCGTGCACGACTTCCGTTCGGTGATCGACTATCTGGAGTCCACCGGTGTCGACCGGATCGGGCTGACCGGGATGTCACTGGGCGGTTACACCTCGGCGCTGATCGCCGCGGTCGACGACCGGATCCAGGCCGTCATCCCGAACGTTCCGGTGGTCACCCCGGAGGCGGCCTTCGACGACTGGTTCCCGGCCAACATGCTGGTACGGCTGGGCAACAAACTGACCCACGTGGACAAGGCGAAATCCGATGCGGCGACCCGCTTCCACTCACCGCTGAACTATGCGCCGCTGGTGCCCAAGGACCGTCGCCTGATCATCGCCGGGCTCGGTGACAAACTCGCGCCACCGCAGCAGGCCGAGATCCTGTGGCGGCACTGGGACCGGTGCGCGTTCCACTGGTTCCCGGGCAACCACATCCTGCATGTCAGCCAGCCGGATTACCTGCGCCGGATGACGCGGTTCCTGCGCCCGTTCATGTTCTGACGGTCTCTGCTGTCTCTGCGGGCCAACGGATCTCGGATGCCAGGTCCGGGTCGGCGGGCTGATGCGCACCGACACGCCGCGATGACATCGGGTCCAATGCGGCGAGCACCGAACGCTGGCGACCACCCAGGGAGGCCAGCCCGGAGACCGGCGCGGAGGTGGCGGGCCGATCAGCGGTGCGCAGCGCGCAGACCGCGGCCACCGTGCCGGGACCGAATTCGACTGCCGTCCAGACCTCCTCGGACGGATAGGCCCACACCGCGGCCAGCGCCTCGGATAGCGATCCGGCCGGAAGGCGGTAGGCGGTGAGGAATCCCGCCTCGTCGCTGATCGCACGCCAGGTTTCCTTCGCCTCGGCCGCGATGGGCACCGTCCGCGCGCCATCGGCGACGACCGTGACCGTCCAGCCGGTTTCACGCAGATGTTCGGCCAACCGGCGGCCCAGCACTTCGGCGGTTTCCCCAAGGGGGATCTGCGCGGACCGGGCCTGCAGCGCCGGCAGATTGTCGGTGGCGTTGAGCGTCAGGGTGATCCAGCTCTGCCGCGCCCCGGCCAGGTCGCGGCTGGTGATCCGCACCTTGTCGCAACGCAGCCCGTATCGGTCGGCATAGCCGGCAATCAGGGCCACCGGCAGCTCGTCGGCCGCCGGGTCCTCGATGCGCAGCAGTACCGTCGCGGCGTCGGCGGGCTCGGGCATCCCGGCACCGGAGCGGTTGCCGCGCCAGATGGACCACCGCCGGGCCAGCTTGGTGGTGGCGAAATCACCACGCCACCAGGCGAACAACAGGATCACCACGGCGATCGCGACGCCGAGAACCCAGCGCTGCGTCAGCGTCTCGTAGGGATAGGCCAGCGCGGCGGGAACGATGAACAGCAGCGCCAGGGCGAGTCGGGCCGTCATGCGGCTTTGTCCTTCCGTCGATACGCGAACGCGGCGGTCAGGGCGGCGGCCAACGCGAGCACGCCGGCACCGATATACGCGACGTTGCGCGGGGTGAGATCCTGTTGAACCGGTTCCGGCGGTGCCGCAACGGGTTTGGTGGTCTCGGCGGGACTGCCCGGTCCGGGCACATCCCAGGTCAGCGCGGCGACCGGATCGATGGTGCCTGCGCCCACCAGTGAGGACGGCGACCGATCGGCACCTCGTGCGGTGATGGTGAGCCGGCGCACCACCTGTTCGGCGCTCAGCTCGGGAAAGCGGCTGCGCACCAGCGCCGCCACACCGGACACATACGCCGCGGCGTAGCTGGTACCGCTGATCGGCGCCAACTCCCCTCGGTCGTTGGGCTGCCCGTTGGCGAGCCCGCCGTCCGGGCTGTTGCTCAGCGAGGTGATGTTCTCCCCGGGTGCGGCCAGGCCCAGCCAGGGTCCGGACATGCTGAACGGGGCGGGTTGGCCCGCCGGGTTGAGCGCCCCGACGGACAGGACGTAGGGCTGCCACCAGGACGGCGTCGACACCGAGGTGACGCCCGCCCAGTTGCGCGGGTCGTCGGGTTGCGTCGGATCGGTCAACGGATTTGCCGCACAAGCGGTTCCACCGGCAATACCGCCGCCGGTGTTACCGGCGGCGGCGATGATGACCACATCCTTCTCCACCGCCGCGTACCGCAGCGCCGCACCGAGAGCGGTCTGGTCGATCGTGGCGTTCGCCGGGACGCAGGCCACCGAGGAGATGTTGATGATGCGTGCGCCGAGGTCCGCCGCGCGCACCACCGCGCGCGCCAGCGTCGCGATGTCATTGCTGGCTTCCACCATCACCGGGTCCTGGCCCGGCTGGTTCGGCGCGAACTTCTCCGATGTCTGCCGGATGGACAGTAACTGCGCTCCCGGTGCGACACCGGAGAACCCGTCCGCGCCGGGCTGACCCGCGATGAGCCCGGCGACCATGGTCCCGTGCCCGTCGCAGTCGGTCAGACCGTTCGTACCGGCGACGAAGTCGCCACCGGCTTCGACAGCGGGCAGTCGCGGGCCGGGTTGCACACCGGTGTCGATCACCGCGACGGTCTGGCCGTCACCGCGGCTGTAGCGCCACGCGTCGGCGAGGTTCAGCGTCACCTGATTCGGGCTGACCAGCGCCGGATCGGTACCCGGTATCACCCCGGTCACCGTGCACGCACCGCGTTGCGCCATGGCCTGTACGGGGCCGGCGGTCCCGGCCGGCGGGTCGACGGCAGCGTCCACCTCGGGCGGGGTGATCGCACCCGCGGCCGGGCAACCGAGCATCGCCACCGTGACGGCGGTCGCGAGAACCGCGCTCCCCCGCCTGCGATTCATCGGTTGAGCACCCACTCGAACAGGCCGACCAGGTACGCGGCCACCGGGATGACCGAGGCGTCGACCGCGGAGCTGAGGAAGCCGAACAGCCGGCGCGCGGGCAGCGAGTAGGTGTCCGGCGAGGCGATCCGCGGGTTGAGCGCGGCCACCATCCAGAGGGCGACGACGGCCAGCAGCGCACCCAGCGCCCACCAGGCCGCCGCGTACCGGTCGGTGAGCGCGAAGAGCACCAGCAGCGCGGCGGGCAGCAGGAACGACTGACTGAGCAGCCACGCCTTGCACGGGGTCGAATCCCACACCCGCGCACGCAGAGTGGTGCCCACCGCGGCGGCGATGACCAACACCCACGCCCACACCGAGGCGTCCGCCGATCCGACGAGGATCAGCGAACCTGCCACCGACAGCAGAACTCCGGCCGCCAGGAAACCGGTCTGGTGCGCATCGGTGACCCGGATACGACGCGGAAGATCCTCCAGCACCCGCAACGGCTGCGCCGCGGGGGTCGGGTCACCGGGAGCCGGGATGGTCGGCACAGGCAGCCGCGCCCACAGCGCGGACAGCCGGGCCGCCTGCACGGTGACCAGCAGCGCGAAGATGATGAGACCTGCCCCGGTACGGATATCGGTCATATCCCACACGGTGGCCAACACGGCGAACAGCAGCACGCCGAGACCGAGCACCGTCGAGGCGGTGAAGGTGGCGATGGCACGTTCGAAGACGATGATGCTGATCACCGACCAGGCCGCGACACCGGCGGCGGCCAGCAGCACCTGCGGGGCACCGAAGTCGCCCGGCACCGCGAGCGCGAAGGCCGCCGCGATGGGGGCCAGCGCGGTGACCGCCAGCGCGGTGCCCAGTCCGGGGAATCGGGCGCGGGTGGCGAACGAGGCGATGACGGCGACCGCCGCGATCCCGGCGACGGTGAACAACCCGGCCGAATGGCCGGTGGCGAACCGGACGGCCGTCGCGAGCGCGGTGCCGAGCAGGATCAGCGCGATGGCGGCGATGGCAGCGGCGCGCTGGATCTGCCCGGGCCCCCACGGATGCTCCCTGGCGGCGGAGAAGATGACGGCAGCATCGGCGATGTCCTCGATGATGCGTGGGGCCGGCGGCCCGGCCGGGATCGACTGCAGGGCGAGCAGATCACCGTCGACGACCCCCACGGTGTCCAGCGTCGCGTCCAGGCTGAACGGCGCCCCGCCGATCGGCGCGAGGCTCAGCCGGGCCGGCGTCGCGGTCTCAGCGGTGTCCCCTGCGGGCAGCACGGTGCGCTGTACAGCCGGGATGATCTCGCGCAGCGGCAGTTCGGCCGGCAGCGCCATCTCGGTGAGCCGCCCACCGCCGGATCCGGCGGCCAGCACGGCCACCCGCACGATCGGCATCACAGTGTTGTCGGGCATCGGTCTTCCGTTCTCTGGTCGAAATCTCTGTTCTGGTGCGCGCCGGAAAACCACGATCCGTGCGGCAGTGTTGCGATGAGTCTGTCGACCGCCGCGGCGATGGCCGCAGCGGTTCCGGGGGCGAACGTGGACACCCATTCACCGTCAAAAGCTCTCGAGGGGCTCACCAGGATGCGGCCCGCCTCGCAGTCGACGACGCTGACGCCGACCTCGGTACCGACCCGGTGGCCGTCGCGGTGCTCGCCCGCCACGATCTCGACGTAGCTGCGCCTGCCGATGAACACCGCCTCCACGACTGAGCGCGCAGAAGGCGGGATGCCCAGGTAATCAATCACTTCGGTCAACTCGGCCCCCTTTCGCAGCTTCTCGTCGGCACGGGCCCCGGCCCGGACAGGTACGGAGAATTCATCGAAGGAGGCTGATCGCCGTCCGGCCAGGCCGGCTACCAGTACCGGCACCAGATCGTGCGGTGACACCAACTCCATCACGGTGAAGGTCACCAGCCCGCCGCTGCGCAGCGCCACCACCGATGCGTCGTCATGGCGCGCGACGATGCCGCGGAGCATATCGCCGTGCGCGCCCACGATTCGTAGTTCGAGCCACTGCCGAGCCCGGCAGGTCTGCCGAATCCACCGGGCGACAGCAGGATTGATCACCCCACTGCCGGACATGACCCCCAGCTCGGTCAGCTCGCCGATGCGATCGGCGGCGAACTGAGCGGCGGCAGCGGGCTCGCTGTAGGGCGGCGTGATCGCCAGTACCCACGGGAACGAGCCGCAGCCGACCTCTTCGGCGATGAACCAGGCCTGCTCGACGGTCAGCTCGACCGCATTAGCAGCCATCTATCCCCATTTGGCGCCTTCGGCGGCGTCGCGGGCGTTCATCGACATGGTGTTGGTCTCGTGGGTGCTGGCCATCGCCTGGTACGCACGCACCAGCTCGGCCATGCTGGTGTTCCACTGGGCCTGCCAGGCCTGGTATGTCATCCCGGTATCGCCCTGCCAGGCTCCCGACAGCGCGGCCTGCTCGGCAGCGATATCCGCGCCCACGGCATTCAAAGCGCCTGCGAAGCCGTTCATCTCGGCTGACAGCGCGAGCATGGCCGGGTAGTTGTACATGATCTGCGACATGTGAGGTCTCCTGGTCCGTCGGCGTTGTCAGATTGAGGTGTAGGTGCTGGCGGCCGCCGCGTCCTGCGCGACGTAGGTGCCTGCGGCATCGGCCAGGTTGACCTGGGCGATATCGAGCAGCGCGTTCACCCGGGCCGAGACCTCGATGAACCGGGCGTGCGCGGCCTGGAAGGCGGCCGAGGACTCGCCCATGTGGAAGGCCTGCGAGGCGGTGGCGGCCTGCTCGGCCTGCGCGATGGTGCTACGCATCAGGGCGGCCTTGGCGCCGAACGCCGACTCCGAGGCGACCAGCTGGGGAATGTGCGCGTCGAGCATGCTCATGGCATTTCCTTTCGGGTGTATCTGTGGTCGAGCGAGGTGATCTGGGTGATCCGGGGTGTGCTCAGCTGTGCCGTCCCCCCTCCGGTCCGGACGGATCTTCAGGGCTCCAGGAGCCCGGCAGCATGGGGTTGGTCGGTCCGTTGCCGAACGAGTCGCCGGTCAGCTCGGTCATACCGGTCGCGGTGTCCTCGCCGGGCACCGCACCGGTGAAGCCCATCGGGCCCGCCCCCCGTTCGGAGGCTGATATCCGGGGCTCGGGACGGGGCTCGGGATCCTGGTCATAGTCCATGTATTCGTCGGCGTAAGCGCGGTCCTTGATCTCCCCGCCCTTCTTGCGACGACGCTTGCGGCGCTCGGCGGCGGACAGTGCGGCGGCCGAGGCGACCACTGCCGAGGAGCCCGACGCGGGCGCCTTGGCCGATGTGGTGTCGCGCACCGTCGGGCTGAAGCCGCCGCCCGGATGACCGCCGTAGACCGCGTACGCGGCAAGCGCCGGAGTGGCGGCCGCCGGTGCCGCCGCGGGCGCACTCGCCGGCGCCGAAGCGGGGGTGCCGGCGGGAGCAGCGGACGGCGCGGGCGTACCGGCCGGCGCGACGCTTGCCACCGGCAACGTGGGTTCGCGCTGCGCGGCGGCCGGCGGCTCACCGAGATCCAGCATCGGCAGATCGGTGAACTTCGGCAGCAACTTGTCGATGATCAAAATGAGGCCGACGATGCCGAGCGGGACCATCGCGGTGAGCAGGAACGGCGAGGCCAGGATCATCGCCCATGTGGGCCAGCCGACCAGGTTGAAGAAGACCTGATACGCCACCGCGAACAGGAACGGACCCCAGGTGGTCAGCGCCGCAGCGGGATTGGTGAGGAAATCGGTGAACAGCGCCTGCAGGTTGCCGATCGGGTTCTGCAGGAAGTCGATGATCAGCTGGCCGCCGGGGACGTTCTGCAGGTAGGCCTCGAGGAACTCCAGCAGGGCGTTCGAATTGTTCAGGGCGGCCGCGGAATTGGTGGCCTGCGCCTGCGCCATCGTCTGGGTCCCGGTCGCAGCGGCGCTACCGGCTTCACCGACTCCGGGTGTCAGCAGCATCGGCGCGGGTTCCAGCGGCGGCGTGGCCGCGACGGTGGCCGCCGACACCGCCTGGTAGGTGCTCATCGTGGTGGCGGCCTGAATCCACATCCGCACATAGTCGGCTTCGGTGACCGCGATGGGAATGGTGTTGATACCGAAGAAGTTCGTCGCCAGCAGCGCCCCGTGCAGCGCATGGTTTGCGGCCAGTTCGATGAGCGTGGGCATGGTGACCAGTGCCGTCGAATATGCCGCGGCGGCGGTCTCGTGCTGGGCCGCGGCGACCGCGCTCTTGGCGCCGGCCTGGGCCAGCCAGGCCAGGTACGGCTGATGGGCGGCGATGTACTGCTCGGAGCTCGGCCCCTCCCACGCACCGGCGGCCACACCACCCAGGGTGGCCACGAGTTCGGCTGCCGAAGCGGCGTATTCGGCGCTCAACGACTGCCATGCTCCCGCGGCGGCCAACAGCGACCCGGGGCCCGGACCGCTGCTGAGCAGCGCCGAATGGACCTCGGGTGGCAGTGCCATCCAGATGGGAGCGGTCATGTCAGCCGCCGCGGGCGATCAGGTAGGTCGATGCGGCCAGCGCATCTCCTGCGGCGTAGCTGGCGCCGGACTGGGCCACACCCATACCGGCACGGCCGAGCTCCTCGACGGCCAGCGCGGCGACCGCGCTGTGCTCGTTACCGGCGGCGCTGAAACCAGCGGCCGTCTGCAGCGACACCGGATCGGCGGCCGGCGGCACCACGACGTTCACCAGCGGGGCCGCGGCGGCGTGCGCGGCGGCGAGCCGGGCGGTCAGGGCCTCGACGGCCGAACCGGCAGCGGCCATTCCCTCGGGGACCACACGCAGAGTCATCAGCTGTATTCCTTTCCGTTCGCACTGGCAGGTGAAACTCCCTCGGGCACGAGCGGATTCACCAGTTGGACATACGTTGCCTCTTCGCTGTCGCCGAGCAGCATCGCCCGGCCCGCCGGCAGCCTGCTGAACCGGTGGCCACGCAGTTTGCCGCCGTCGGCCGGGCTGCCCGACAACATCACGGTAGTCGCCTGCAGGTCGTTGAGGCGGCGCAACAACGGCGCGGTCATCACCGCGTGCGCGGAGCCGCCGGCCCTGGCGGTGACGATGACCCGCAGGCCCAGATCGCCCGCCTCGGCCAGCAGACCGAGCAACGGCGTCCACGGCCGCTGGCCGGCGTAGGGGCCGCTCAGCGCGGCACCATCGGGGATCTGATCGACATCGTCGATGATCAGGTAATGGGTCTGGCCCGCAAAGGTCCAGCGCCGCAGGTCTTCGGCCGACAGGCCGGCCGGCGGGCGGCGCTTCTCGATGAGCCCGGCCAGCCCCAGCATCGCCGGGGTGATCCGGTCGATGTTCGGCGTGTACTCGTTATCGGCGAACAGCGGCTCCTCGACCAGATGCAGACGCCGGTCGATGACCGTGAACGCGACCTCGTCGGCCGTCGAGTTGTCCCGGATGCTGCGGATCACATGGCGCAGCAGGGTGGTCTTACCCGACCTGCTGTCACCGAACACCGTCATCAGCGGGTTGCGCGCGAAGTCGATCGCCACCGGGCGCAGATCTTCCTCGCGTTGCCCGATGACCACCTGCTCGGGTCCGACGTAGATCCGGCCGACCGCCGCCGGTGAGAGCTGGGTCGGCAACAGCCGCACCGCCGGTGCGTGCTCGCCGGCGTGCCGGGAGTTGATGACGGCGATATCGCGCAGGTCCGGGGCCGCGATCAGGAAGTGCTCGGCGGCCATGGTCAGACCGCGACCGGGCTGATCGGCGGGCACACTGTCCGCCGGGCGGGTCAGCGCACCCGTCACGCGGACATTGCTGTCATGAGAGTCGTTGAGCTTGAGCTCGAGTCGCTGCCCGAGACCGTCGCGCATGGCCAGCGGCACCTCGAGCCAGTTCGGTGTGGTGATCACGACGTGGATGCCATACGACAGTCCCGCGTTGACGAGCTCGGTGACCCGGGCCAGCAGCGGATTGCGGGTGTTGAAGGTGTCGACATTGTCGCGGCTGAACGCGTACAGGTTGTCGATGAGCAGAAAGACCTCGCCGTAGCCATCCTGGTAGCCGCCCGAGCCCGAGCGGGCCCCGGTCTCCTGGCGGGTCCGCAGCAGCTGCTCGAGCTCGGCGAACGTCCGCCGGATCAGCTCGGGTTGCAGCGGTGTCGCGACGGCGCCGACGTGCGCCAGATCGGCCAGCGCTCGCAACTGCCCGCCGCCGTAGTCCAGGCAGTAGAAGCTGACGTCGCCCGGCGCGTGCAGCGCGGCGGCCGACAGCACGAATGTCTGTAGCGCGGTGGACTTACCGGACTTCGGCCCGCCGTGGATCAGCAGGTTGCCCGCGGCGGTGCCGGATTCGAACACCAGCGTGTCCCGACGCATCTCGAAGGACTTGTCGATCTCACCGAGCGGCCAGCGCCATTGGCGTTCGCCGATCTCGGCGCGGGTCAGCAGGTCGACCAGCGGTATGGATTCCTCCAGCGGGGGCAGCCACAGCTGCGGGGCGCGCGGACCGTAGTTGGCCAGCTGATCGCCGATGGTCGCGATGAGCTTGCGCGGCGGCGGAACGTCTTCCAGCTCACCGGTGACGATGACGGTGTCCGGCGCCGGCTCCACCCACCC
>JBPPMV010000359.1:0-30700 GCA_051306235.1 Mycobacterium sp.
CACTACCCAGCGAGCGTCGCCTCGCCGAGGTGCTGGGGGTATCCCGGCCCGCGATCCGTGAGGCACTGAAGCGGCTTACCTCCATCGGCCTGGTCGAGATCCGCCAGGGTGACGCCACCACCGTCCGAGACTTCCGCAGGCATGCCGGACTCGACCTGCTCCCCCGGTTGCTCTTCCAGGCCGGCGAACTCGACACCGCGGTGGTGCGGTCGATCCTGGAGACCCGGCTGCACAACGGCCCAAAGATCGCCGAACTGGCTGCGCTGCGGCACGGCCCGGAACTGGCCGGTCTGCTCGACGCCGCAATCGACGCACTGACCACCGACGCCGACCCCGTCGGCAAACAGCAACACGCGCTGGCGTTCTGGGACCATCTGGTCGACGCCGCCGATTCCATCGCCTTCCGGCTGATGTACAACACGCTGCGCGCGACCTATGAACCCGCGCTTCCCGCGCTGGCCGTCATGATGGCCGCCGAGGTCGGCAGGCCCGAGGCCTATCGCGCCATCGCCGCGGCCGTGCAGTCCGGAGATGCCGACACAGCGGCCGCGGCGGCCCGTGCCCTGCTGGAGCCCGCCACCACCGCACTGCTCGGCGCGCTGGCCGACCTGGAGGGTCAGCGATGAGCACCCGCAAGAGCGTCACCCTCGCCGACGCGGGACGCGAGTTCGTGCGTCACCCAACGCCGTGGATGCTGGTCACCACCTTGGCGGCCGCCGCGACCGCGCGAATCGTGGTCGGCGACTGGCAACTCACCGATATCGCGGTGCTGCTGGCGATGCTGGCGGTGTTCCCGTTCGCCGAATGGGTCATCCACGTGCTCATCCTGCATTGGCGGCCACGCCGGATCGCCGGGCTCACCCTGGACCCACTGTTATCCCGTAAACACCGCGACCACCATGTCGAGCCGCGCGATGTGCCGTTGGTGTTCATCCCCTGGCAGTCGCTGCTGTGGGTGCTGCCGCTGGCCGTGACGATCGCGCTGACAGCGTTCACCAGCCTCGGCCGCGGCCTGACCTTCCTGACGGTCCTCGCCCTGCTCGGCATCTGTTACGAGTGGTGCCACTATCTGATCCACACCGACTACAAGCCGAAAACGGCCGTCTACCGGTCGGTTTGGCGCAATCACCGGCAGCACCATTTCAAGAACGAGCACTACTGGTTCACGGTGACCAGCAGCGGGACCGCCGACCGGGCGCTGGGCACCTACCCCGATCCGACCACCGTCGAGACCTCACCGACGGCGCGCAATCTGCACGCAGACGCGTAAACCTCAGGCCTGCACGATGATCGGGTCACCGATGCTGACGTTGTTGAAATACCAGTCGGCATTGTCGGGGCTGAGGTTGATGCACCCGTGGCTGACGTTCGCGTACCCCTGAGAACCGACCGACCACGGCGCACCGTGCACGTACACGCCACCCCAGGTCACCCGCACCGCGTCGTAGACGGTGAGCTTGTAGCCCTCCGGATCGTCCAGCGGAATGCCGATGGTGCGCGAATCCATCACCACCACACTCTCTTTACCCAGCGCGGTGAACCGGCCGATCGGGGTGGCGAACCCCGGCTTGCCCATCGATGCCGGCATTTCCCTGGCGACTACTCCGTCGATGCTCACCGTGTAGGTGTGAGCACTGATATCGGCCACGCCGACCACCTGAGCGCCGGTCTCGAACGACGACTTGAAACCGAGCGCGTGGACCGAGATGGTCGAGTGGGCGGGCCAGAAGTCGGTCGGCGTGAAACGCACCGTGGAGTCGTCCAGCCAGTCAAAGGTGCCGGCGGGGACGGTGTCGGCCGAGAAGGTGATACCGCGTTCGGCCTGAACACGATTCCGGACGGGGTCGGCGAACGACACGGTGACCGGATAGACGACGCCGACGACGTCGCCGGGTCCCGGTGACACCGAGACGGCCACCGACGGGGTGCGTACCGCGGCCACCCCCGTGGCCGATGAGGTCATCAGGGCTATGGCGCTGATACAGGCCATGACCAGCACATACCGAATATTTCTGCGCAAGTTCGGTGAACCTTCCCTGATGCCGGAAATCCGGACCTGGCTATGACCTACATCTTAGATCGCGCCGAGGGCGGGAAATGTTAGCCAGCGACGCGCATCGGCGCTCAGCGCGCCTGCGGAGGCATGATGACCGGGGGTGGCCCTTGGTCATCGCCGCCGATCCGGAGTCGGTCCCTGATCCGCTGGAGCAGCGGCCTCTTCGGTTCCGCGTACACCGGCGGCGGCGCGACGTACACCGGGGCCGGCGGGGCCATGATCGTCGGCGGGGCGGGTGCCTGAGCGGGCGCTTCGTACGGAACCTCGACGGGCACGGTGTCCAGCACGGCGTTGGCCTCGGGCGGCGGCGGGGCAGCCTCGACGGGCACGACACCCTCGACGGGTTCTGCGATCACCGGCGCCTCGGCCACGGACGGCGGGACCGCGACGGGCGGCGCCGGCCGCACGGCGGGCGCGCGCGAGGGCAGGACATCCCCGGATATCCGCTCAGCGGTGGCCGCGGGTTCGGGGGCCGCTTCGGGCCGGCTCGGCGATAGGCCGACCGCCACTGCGGCGGAGGCCGAGACGACGAAGGTCACCACACCGGCAGCCAGCAGTCCGGTCAGCGCACGCGATGGCGACAGCCGACGGTCCCCCGAAGCGGCATGCCTGCCGGCCGCGCCGGAGGGCAGCATGGGGCTCAGGTCGAGCGGAAGACCGGAATTACGGCTCGAGGCGAGGGCCGCGCCCCGGGCCAGGGCCAGCGGTGCCTCGGCCGGCGCGAAGACCGGTACCGACAGCGCGTCCTCCAGACGCGGCAACACGGCGTCGAATCCGCCCGCGGACCCCACCACGACCAGCGCTTCGGGCTGCCAGTCGGCACGGGCGAATACGGCGCTGAGCCAGCCGATCAGACTTTCGTCTGAGTCCAGGGTCTGGTTGATCGCGGTTTGCACCGCCCCATCGCCGGTGTGCACGACCAGGGCGATGGCGGTGTCCGGTTCGATGACACAGACGGCGGTGGTCCGGTAGCCGATGACATCGGCCATCCCACGGGCGAGTGCCTCGGTGGCCTCCGGCAGGCGGATCGCCACGACATTCTCGAAACCCGACTCGGTCAGCGATTCCATCAGATGCGAGGCCTCGACATCGGCATCGTCGCTCCAGGTGATGCCGATGGACTTCAGGCGCCGGCCGCGCGACGCGGCGATCGCCTCCACCGCGGCGGTGGCACGGTCGGTGGCTGCCCGTACATCGGACCCGTCGACCGGGACCTCGAAGGCGTCGCGCCCGCTGTCGCCGGCGTTCTGGTCATCACTGCCGACGACCACCACTGACAGCGACCTTGGTGTCATCGACAATCCGAGCACCGCGTCCACATGTACCCCTTCGGACCCACTCGGCCGCACGCACGCGACCGCGTCGAGACGACGCAGTCATCGTCTCGTTATCGGGCTGAGACTACCTGCGGAACCCTCCAGGAACCCACCCGTGGCGACAAATCCGGCAGTAAGGATTTGCTGATCATGCCATCTGAGCACGTGGAGCAATCTGTTGCATTTGCCGCCAGAAATCGGCCGCTGCGTGCACCCGAGACTTTCCGACAACCCATCCACCCCGACGCAGGCATCGTGAAATGGTGGCGTCATGAGCGGGGTGGAGCACGGGCAGACGGATCCGCAGGCGGCACGCACATTGTTCGGTCACCCGATCGGGCTGACCAACCTTTTCGGTGTCGAGTTGTGGGAACGCTTCTCCTTCTACGGGATGCTGACCATCCTGGGTTACTACCTGTACTACTCGGCCACCGACGGCGGACTCGGGATGTCGAAGGTCACCGCCACCGGCATCGTCGGCGCGTATGGCGGATTGGTGTACCTGTCAACGGTGCTCGGCGGCTGGCTGGCCGACCGGGTCCTCGGGATGGAACGCACCGTGTTCTACGGCGGGTGCGTGGTGATGGTAGGACACATCGCCCTGGCGGTCCTGCCCGGATTGGCCGGTGTCGCTTCGGGTCTGGTGCTGGTGGCTCTGGGATCCGGCGCGCTCAAGGCCAACGCCTCGTCACTGCTGGGCACGCTGTACGACAAGGGTGACGCACGCGCCGACGGCGGCTTCACGCTGTTCTATCTCGGTATCAACCTGGGCGCCTTCGTCGGACCGCTCATCACCGGCCTGTTGCAGACCCGCGTCGGGTTCCACTATGGATTCGGCGCTGCCGCAATCGGTATGGCGCTGGGACTGGCACAGTACGTCTACTTCCGGCGCAACCTCGGCGAGCACGGACGAGATGTGCCGAATCCGCTGCCGCGCAGCGCCGTCGGTAAGACGATCGGGGTGCTGGTGGCCGGCGTGGTGGTCGTCGTCGCCGCCTTCGCGCTGGGGTTGGTGACGCTGGAGAATCTCTCCCAGGTCACCACGGTCGTCATCATCGCGGCGTCGATCGCCTATTTCGCCATCCTGCTGACCAACCGGCAGGTCACATCTCAGGAGCGCACCAGAGTGCGCGCATTCATCCCGCTCTTCATCGCCAATGCCGTGTTCTGGTCGCTGTTCCAGCAGATCTTCACCGTCCTCGCGGTGTACTCCGATGAACGGATGAACTGGTCGATCTTCGGCTGGACGGCGCCGTCGAGCTGGATCGGTTCGATCGAACCGATCTGGATCATACTGCTGGCGCCGCTGTTCGCGGTCATGTGGACCAAGTTTGGGAACCGCGCGCCGACAACCCCGCGCAAGTTCGGCTACGGCGTCATCGGTATGGGCCTGGCGTTCCTGTGTTTCCTTCCGTTCGCCGGCACCGAAGGCCGGTCCGTGCCGGTGCTGGCGATCGTCGCAATCCTCGGCGTGTTCGCGATCTCCGAACTGCTGCTCTCGCCGATCGGCTTGTCGGTGACGACAAAGCTTGCCCCCGATGCCTTCCGGGCCCAGATGATGGCCCTGTACTTCTTCTCGGTGGGTCTCGGGACGTCGATGTCCGGTGTGCTGGCCGGGTACTACGATCCGGCGGGCGAGTTCGAATACTTCGGCATCCTCGGCCTGGTCGCGATCGCGGCGGGACTGTTCGTGCTCGTGATCGCCGGTCGCATCAGCCGGTTGATGGAAGGCGTGCATTAGCAGGGGGTTTTGATCACGCTCGCAGCGGGAACAGTTATCGGGGCTTGACTCGATCTGCGCTCACTCGTGACCTGCAGATCCCGCCAAACCGCCGATGATCGGCGCAGAATCGAAGTGCGCTGCTCGCCAGCACGTCTACATGACACCGAGGTCAGGTCGACGAAGGAGAAGTACCCGATGATGTCCATGCTGCTCGAAGACCTTTTCGAGAAATCCACGAGACGTGGATCGGTCTATGTGTACAACCGTGGCTTCGGTCATTCGACCGCGGCCTGTTCCTGCGGATGGGCCGGCCGGCGTCGCCGCCTCAAGGCCGCCGCAGAGCAAGATGCCTGGTCGCACTGCGCACACCAGGGTTGCGGGGTGTCAGTTCCGCTGGTCAACCCCGAGCGTTGGTGACTCACCGACGATTTCGGCCAGCAGAGCCGGTTCGATGTTTCCACCCGAAAGCACCATGACGGTGCGCCCCGGTGGAGTGGCATGACGCCGGTAGGCCGCCAGTGCGACAGCACCGCTCGGCTCACTGACCAACCGGGCACGCACCGCCAGTTCTGCCACCGCAGAACGGATGTCGCCTTCCGATACGGTCAAGACGTCGGTGAGCACATGCTGCAGATGTGCGAATGTCAGCTCTGAAGGCTCGGACCGCAGTCCGTCGGCGATGGTGCGGTTGCGCTGCTCGATCGGCATACTCACCCGACTCCCCCGGCGCAGACCTGCCTGGGTATCGGCGGCCAGTTCCGGTTCCACGCCGAAGATCTGGGCGTCCGGACACAGCGCGCGGATCGCGGTACCGATACCGGAAGCCAGTCCGCCACCGCTGACGGGAACCAGCACGGTGGCGACATCGGGCAGATCCTCGGCAATCTCGAGTCCGATCGTGCCCTGGCCGGCGATCACATCGGGATGGTCGAACGGCGGCACCAGCGTCGCACCCGTCTCTTCGACGAGTTCGGCGGCCACCGCCTCGCGCTGCCCGGCCGCGCACAACACCACCCGCGCACCATGGCTGCGGGTTCGGGCGACCTTGACCTGCGGGGTCTCCTCCGGCATCACGATGTGGGCGTCGATACCGAACCGTGCTGCCGCATACGCGACCGCCTGAGCGTGGTTGCCACTGGAATACGCAACGACCCCGCGTTGCCGGACGTCCACGTCGATCCGGCCGATCGCGTTCAGCGCGCCGCGCACCTTGAACGCGCCGATCACCTGCAGGCTTTCCGGTTTGATCCACAGCGGCCGATTCGGATCAGCCCAATCGGCGGCGATCAGTGGGGTGCGCATGATGCTGCCGCGCAACCGATCCGCCGCCGCCCGGATCTCATCGACTGTTACCAGGGTCGGTGAACTCATCGGCGGTCCGTCACAGAACAGGTCACCCCGCCGATGGTAGCGGTGTGGTGCCGCCGTGATGCATGGTGACTGATGTGACCTCGCTGAAGATCGTGCCCCGCTACGCAGAGATCGATCAGCAGGGCGTGGTGTTCAACGGCCACTATTTGACCTGGTTCGACGAGGCCTTCGCCGCGCTGCTCGACGATCTGTCGCTCGGCTACGCCGAGCTGATCGCCGGCGGTGTGGATTTCCAGGTGGTGCACAGCCAGATCGACTACCTGGCGTCGGTCCGCTGGCGGGACAGCGTGCGGGTCGAGGCCGTCTGCGAGCGGGTGGGGACCACCAGTTTCGCCATCGCGTTCACCGTGCTGCGTACCGCGGCCGGCAACACCGATGACGCCGAACAGGCCGCCGTACGCGGTCACAACGTCTACGTCGCGGTCTCCACCGACAACTGGACGAAACGCCCGTTGCCGGACGAGCTGCGTCAGGCTCTCGAATCGACCCGATGACGCAGCTCGGT
The DNA here is from genome assembly GCA_051306235.1 of Mycobacterium sp. Lineage (GTDB taxonomy): Bacteria > Actinomycetota > Actinomycetes > Mycobacteriales > Mycobacteriaceae > Mycobacterium. Next base: position 6,972 of record JBPPMV010000359.1, read on the forward strand.
CGACGCTGAGTTCAACGGCCCAGATCAGGGTTTGGTCAGGGTGAACTGACAGACGTCGCTATAACCCTCGCGGAACAGGTCGGCACATCCGGTCAGGTACTTCATGTACCGGTCGTAGACCACTTCGGATTGGATGGCGATCGCCTCATCCCGCCGGGCTTCCAGCGCGGCAGACCAGATATCCAGCGTCCGCGCATAGTGCAGGCGCAGCGACTGCACACGCTCGACCACGAAACCGGCCTTGGTGGCCCGTTCCTCGACGTCGGACACGAACGGCAACTCCCCACCCGGGAAGATCTCGTCCATGATGAATTTGAAGAATTTGAGCTTTGTCATCGTCAGCGGCAACCCGCGCTCCGCAAAATCGACGTCGCTGGGCTTGACGATCGAGTGCAGCAGCATCGAGCCGCCTGCAGGCAGCGCCCCATAGGCCATCGCGAAGAAGTCGTCCCACCGATTGGCCCCGAAATGTTCGAAAGCGCCGATCGAGACGATGCGATCCACCGAGCCGTCGAACTGTTCCCAGCCCTCCAGCACCACCTGTCGTGAACGCTGCGTATCCAGACCGTCGAACACCTGCTGCACACGTGCCTGCTGATTGCGGCTCAGCGTCAGCCCGATCACGTCGACGTCATATTCTTCGATGGCCCGGCGTAGCGTCGCGCCCCACCCGCAGCCGATGTCCAGCAGCGTCATCCCCGGCTCCAGACCCAGCTTGCCCAGCGACAGATCGATCTTCGCCTTCTGGGCCTCTTCGAGAGTCATATCGTCGCGTTCGAAGTACGCGCAGCTGTAGGTCTGGGTCGGGTCCAGGAACAGCCGGAAGAAATCGTCAGACAGATCGTAGTGTGCCTGTACGTCCTCGAAATGCGGCTTCAGGCCGGACTTGGGAAGTCCGTTCGTTGTTGCGGGCAAGTCAGCCTCTTCAGTATTGGCGCGAATATGGACCGGCCCGTTTGCGCGAGCCTCCCCCTAGTTCGTGGAGTTTACGCCCGTGGGCTGCCCGCAATTGCAACAGCGAACAGTGTCGCCCCCGAATTAACCGCCGACAGCCATGCGACCAGCGGCTTCACCTGCGGTCAAGAGTTTTGACAAACATCGCGGGCCCGATCCGGAGCGAACCGCTCCTCATCCCTTGTGCTGAGCCCAGCAACGGGCCAAAGGAGAAAACGGCCCGAACAATGGATCCGGCGCCGGACCCTGCAGTCTGGTGCTCAACCTGTACGAATACACCGAACTCGTCATCCCCGCGCAGATGGATCTGACCATGCCGGATGACGCGTTTACCGGTCCCCGGGCGGATGCGACCCTAGGCTGAATCCATGCCGATCGCGCCGCGGGTCAATGGATCGCCGCCCCAGCAGGTCGACCTCTCGGAGATCGATCTCGCGTCCTGGAAATTCTGGTCGCGGGACGATGATTTCCGGGACGGTGCGTTCGCGACGCTACGCCGGGAGGCGCCGGTGTCATTTCACGAACCGATCACCGGGGAAGGGGTCGACGCCGGCGCCGGGCATTGGGCGCTGGCACGCTACGACGACGTGCACTTCGCGAGCCGGCACCCTGAGGTGTTCAGCTCCAGCCCGAACATCACCATCGGCGATCAGACCCCCGAACTCGCCGAGTACTTCGGTTCGATGATCGCGATGGATGATCCGCGGCACAGCAGGCTGCGCAACATCGTGCGCAGTGCTTTCACCCCGAAGGTGCTCGCCCGGATCGAGGAGTCGGTGCGGGAGCGCGCCCGCCATCTGGTCTCGTCGATGGTCGCCGACCATCCCGACGGCCGAGCCGATCTGGTGACGACGCTGGCCGGTCCGCTGCCGCTGCAGGTGATCTGCGACATGATGGGCATCGACGAACGCGATCACGACAAGATCTTCCACTGGACGAATGTGATCCTCGGTTTCGGAGATCCCGATCTCACCACCGATTTCGACGAGTTCGCCAATGTCGCCATGGGTATCGGTTCGTATGCAACGGAATTGGCCGAGGATCGGCGGGCACGACCGGGCGAGGACCTGACCACCGCGCTGGTGGCCGCCGAAGTGGACGGCGAACGATTGACCTCGGCAGAGGTGGCGTCGTTCTTCATACTGTTGGTGGTGGCCGGCAACGAGACCACCCGTAACGCGATCAGCCACGGTGTCGCTGCGCTGAGCCGCTTTCCCGAGCAACGCGACCTCTGGTGGGCCGACTATGAGGCGCTGGCGCCGACCGCCGTCGAGGAGATCGTCCGCTGGGCCTCGCCGGTGGCCTACATGCGGCGCACCCTCACCCGTGATACCGAATTGAGCGGTGTCGCGATGGCTGCCGGCGACAAGGTCACCATGTGGTACGGATCGGCGAACCGCGACGAATCCCGTTTCACCGACCCGTGGCGTTTCGACATCCGGCGCAGCCCCAACCCGCATGTCGGTTTCGGCGGCGGTGGCGCACATTTCTGCCTCGGCGCCAACCTGGCCCGCCGGGAGATCACGGTGGCGTTCGAAGAGTTGCACCGGCAGATCCCGGATCTGACGGCCGACGCCGAGCCGGATCGGCTGCTGTCACCCTTCATCCACGGCATCAAGCACCTGCCGGTGCGCTGGACGCCCGCAGGTTAGGCGCTCACGAGGCGGTCAGAGTGTTGCCGTGACCGGGCCTGCCGCGCGGCAGTAGGTGACCGGCGGGCTTCCCGCATTGGCGCAGCTGCGCCCGGTCGCCACATAACTCGCCCCCGGCGTGTACGGAGCCAGATACACCCGCGCGGTATCCGGCCCCTGGCCCTCCGCACACATCGGCGCCACCGAGCTGCCCACCACCTGCAGACAGGCGACCTGCAGCTGCGGCTCGGAACGGTTGCACGCTCCCGGAGATACCGAGGCGGACACCATCTGGGTGCCGGACACGTCGACCACCTGCGGCGACGACAGGACGGTCGCGCACCCCGGGTCCGCCGGTCCGGCGGCGGCCTGACCTGCACTGCACAGCGCGGCCAGGATCAGAACAGGGGGAACCAACCCGGGCCACGTCATGTTCGGCATCGTATGGCACCGGCCCGCCCGCCACGCCGTCCTCGGCAATTCGGGCGCGGGAGTGGCAGCCGTCAACCTCGGCCCAGGACGTCGAGCATGCCCGCGGCCGAACGCGGCCAGGTGAACTGCTCGGCGCGCAGACGCGCATTGATCCGTCGCTGGCCCTCGGGTCGGCTGATCACCGAAGCAACCGCGTGCGCAATGGCTCTCGGGTCGTTGTCAGCGGTCGCGCCGCTGTCGGCGGTGAGGATCTCGGCCAGCGCGGAGGTCCGCGACACGACGGCAGGAGTGCCACATGCCAACGCCTCCAGCGCCGCCAGGCCGAAGGTCTCGTGCGGACCCGGCGCCAGCGCTACATCCGCTGAGGCCAAGATGCCCGCGACGGTGTCACGACAACCGATGTACCCGGTGAAATCCACCGGCAGGCCCGCGGCCTGACGCTCCAGCCGCGTCCGCATCGGCCCCTCCCCGACGATGACGAGTCGCGCGTCGACACCTGAATCACGCAGTGCGCCAACGGTATCGATACTGCGGTGCACATGCTTCTCCACCGACAGCCTGCCGCAATGCACCAACAGGGTCTGCTCGGGCTGGGCCCAGCGGCGACGCAGCAACGGGCTGCGGCGGCTTGGATGGAACTGGTCGAGGTCCACCCCCAGCGGCACGGTGACCACGTTGCCCGCGGCGATCCGGTCGAACTCCGCGCGGGCGAAGGCCGTCGTGCAGACCACGGCGTCATAATTGCGGGCGGTGCGCCTGTTGGCGATATCGGCGATGGCCCTGGCCGCGCGCTGCGGCAGCACCTGGCCGACCAGGCGGTCCAACCGCTCGTGGGAGATCATCACGGTTGCAACCCCGTGCCGCCGACCCCACGGCCCGAGCGAGCGCAGGGTCAGCCGGTCAGACACTTCGAGGGCATCGGGTTCGAGCTCGGTCAGCAGCGCGGTCACCGGGCGCGGTAGCACCGCCCGGTATCCGCCGGTGAACGGAATCAACCTCGCGGGCAGCGACAGCCGGGTGACACCGGAATCCAGTTCGTGTCGCGAGGCCTGCGCCCCGGGCACCAGCAGCACCACGTCATGGCCGGCCGCGCTGTACTCCGCACCGAGACGATCGACGGCCGTCCGCAGTCCGCCGGACCGCGGACCGTAGAAGTTCGCGACCTGGACAACGCGCATGTGTCCATCACAGCGGTCACCCGTGTGCGGGTGGACACGGCCGGTGTACCGATGCGTTAACTGCGGGTGAATGTGGGCCGGGCGTATCTAATCTCAGGCCAGGTAGCGGGTGAACCACTCCTGGATGCGCCGCCACGCGTCGGCGGCCGCCGCGGCGTTGTAGCGCTCACTGGTGTCATTGAAGAACGCGTGATTGGCATCGGGTTCGGTGACCAGCTCGTGGGTCAGTCCGGCCTGCACCAGCGCCGCCTTGGCCGCGGGTTCGGTCGCGTTCACCCGATCATCGAGTGCCCCGTAGAAACCGAGTACCGCGGCACCTCTGGACCCCGCGAAATCGGGATTGTCCGGTGTGGGCCCATAGAAAGGAACTGCGGCCGACAGCCGCGGCTCCCCCGCTGCGAGCAGACGCCAGGCCAGGCCGCCGCCCATGCAGAATCCGACGACGGCGAGTTTGCGGTCGGGCACCCGGCGGGCGATCTCGTCGATGCCGGACCGCAGATCGGCCACCAGATCGGTGTCGGCGATCTTGCCCAGCGCGGCCGTCGCCTCGGCCGGATCGGCGAACCGCCCGGTGCCGCCGTCGGCCGACAACAGATCGATCGCCAGCGCCGAGTACCCGATTCCGGCGAACCGCCCGGCCACCGATCGGGTCCAGTCGTTGAGGCCCTTGTTCTCATGGATGACCAGCACCGCGCCACGCGGATCCCCTGCCGAAGCCCAGGCTCCCGACAGCTCGCCCCGCGGGCCGGCCCAGGTCACCGGCACCGTGGACACCGCGGTTTCCGAACCGGGCGGCGGTGCGCCGCCGGGATCCGGGCCGGTGGCGGCCGGCGAGCTGGCCGGCGCCTCAGCCTGTTTATCGCCGCACGCGACGATCAGCGCGGACGCCGCCGCCGTGCCGACCCCCATCAGCGCCAACCGGCGCAGAGCCTCTCGGCGGGTCAGCAGGCCCTCGACGTGGTCGGTGGCGATTTCCTCGGCGATGTAGCGCTGCAAGGGTGTCACCTGAACAAGTATGCGCGTGCCGCGGAACGCCCACGAGGACTTCGTGCACACGCGCATACTTCCGGTCATGACAGGCACGGTGGATCCGACTGCGCTGCGCGGCCGGGTGGCCGTGGTGGCGGGGGCGACCCGCGGTGCCGGCCGGGGCATCGCCGCGGCACTCGGCGAGGCCGGGGCCACCGTCATCTGCACCGGCCGCAGCAGTGTGCACGGGCGTGGCGGATCGGACTACGATCGCAGCGAGACCATCGAAGAGACTGCGGCACTGGTGAATACGCTCGGCGGAAGCGGTATCGCGATCCAGGTGGATCATCTGATACCGGATCAGGTGCGCGCGCTGGCCGAACGCATCCGCGCCGACCACGGCGTGATCGACATCCTGGTGAACGATATCTGGGGCGCCGAGGTGCTGAAGGGGCCGCCGTCCACCTGGGGTCGCCCGATGTGGGAACACGACCTCGATGACGGCCTGCGGATCATCGATCTCGGAGTCCGCACCCATCTGATCACCTCCCATTGCCTGTTACCGCTGATGATCACCCGGCCTGGCGGACTTCTCGTCGAAATAACCGATGGCACAACCGAATACAATTACGACACTTTCCGACTTTCGGTGTTCTACGATCTTGCAAAGATGGCGGTGAACCGCCTCGCCTTCAGTCACGGGCATGAACTGCGACAGGTCGGCGCGACGGCAGTCGCGGTCAGTCCGGGCTGGCTGCGTTCGGAGATGATGCTGGACAACTACGGGGTGACCGAGGACAACTGGCGGACTGCCCTGCACGCCGGGCGCGATGACGGGTACCCGAGTGCGCCGCCCGGATTCGCCGAATCGGAATCCCCGCGTTTCGTCGGGCGCGGCGTTGTCGCCATCGCCGCCGATACGGCTCGCGCCAGGTGGAACCAGCAGTCGGTCACCTCCGCGATGCTCGCGAAAGAATACGGGTTCACCGATATCGACGGCCACTGCCCGGACGGCTGGTCCACCGACTGACCCGAACCGCGCAGTAGACAACTTTTACGATCTGTTCACGATTTTCGTTGACACCCGTACCGCGCACTGCTCTGATGTCTGGGTGACCTACGACACAATCATCCGCGGGGGCCGCTGGTTCGACGGGACGGGCGCGCCGTCGGCGGTCCGGAACATCGGCATCCGGGACGGCCACGTCGCCGTCATCACCGCCGATGACCTCGACGACACCGGGTGCCCGCAGGTCCTGGATGCGGCCGGGAAATGGGTGCTGCCGGGCATGCTCGACATCCACACCCACTACGACATCGAGGTGCTCGGCCTGCCCTCGCTGCCCGAGTCGCTGCGCCATGGTGTCACCACGGTGATGTTGGGCTCGTGCTCGCTGTCGACGGTGCACGTCGGCGGAGTCGACGCCGGCGATCTGTTCGGACGGGTCGAGGCCATCCCCCGCGAATTCGTGATCGACACCGTGAACCGGCACAAGACCTGGACCGGCGCCGAGCAGTATGTGCAGGCCCTCGAATCGCTGCCGCTGGGACCCAACCTGGCCGCCTTCCTCGGCCACTCCGATATGCGCACCGCGGTGATGGGTCTGGACCGGGCGACCCGGAAACGGCACCGGCCCACCCGCCGCGAGCAAGCCGAGATGGAGCGCATGCTGACCGAGGCGCTCGATGCCGGATTCGTCGGAATGTCCTCGCAGCAGCTTCTTTTCGACAAGATCGATGGGGACACCTGCCGTTCGCGCACACTTCCGTCGACCTATGCCGGTCCGCGTGAATTGCGCCGGCTGAAATCCCTGTTACGCCGGGCGGGCCGGGTACTGCAGTCCGGGCCGGACATCCAGAATCCCCTCAATCTCGGTTCCCAGTTGGCGCAGTCGCTGGGTGTCTTCCGCAACCCGCTCAAGACCAGCCTGCTGTCGGCCGCCGATATCAAGGCCAACCCGCAGGCCATCAGATTGCTGGGTCCCCTGGCCCGCGTGATCAACGCGTTGGGCGGAAACTTCCGTTGGCAGCATCTGCCGGTGCCCTTCGAGGTCTACGCCGACGGTATCGATCTGGTGGTATTCGAGGAGTTCGGTTCCGGCGCCGCCGCGCTGCACCTGCGCGATGAGCTCGAACGCAACGATCTCATGCGAGATGAGGCCTACCGCAGGCAGTTCCGCAAGGACTACGAGAACAAGTACGGCCTACGGGTCTGGCAGCGGGACTTTCACGATGCCGAGATCGTGGAATGCCCGGACGCGACGATCGTCGGCAGTTCGTTCGGCCAGGTCGGTCTGGACCGCGGACTGCACCCCGTCGATGCCTTCCTGGATCTCGTGCTCGAGCACGGCACCGCGCTGCGCTGGCGCACCACCATCTCCAATCACCGGCCCGAGGTGCTCAAGAAGCTGGCTCGCGAGCCCGGGATCCAGCTGGGCTTCTCCGATGCCGGGGCGCACCTGCGCAACATGGCGTTCTACAACATGGGCCTTCGCCTGCTCAAGCATGTGCGCGACGCCCAGAACGCCGGCACCCCGTTCATGACGGTCGAACAGGCCGTGCACCGCCTGACCGGGGAGCTCGCCGACTGGTACCGGCTCGACGCAGGCCATCTGCGGCCCGGGGATCGGGCCGATGTCGTCATCGTCGATCCCGAACGGCTGGATGCCTCCCTGGAGGCCTACGCCGAGCAGACCGTCGACTGCTACGGCGGGCTGTCCAGGATGGTCAACCGCAATGACGACACCGTGAACGCGGTGCTGGTGGGCGGTCGCACGGTGTTCCTGAACGGCACACCGACCGATCTCGTCGGCCATCAACGCACCGGACGCTTTCTGCGTGCCGCACACCGGTCCCCCGCATTGCCCACCGACAAGAGCGAATTCGCACGTGCCAACTGAAGACACAGTCCTCGGGATGTGGCGGGCGCTCTCGGCGCGCAACTGGGACCAGGTGAAGACCCATCTCGCGCCGGACTGCATCTACGCCGATATGCCGGTCGGTCCCGCCGCCGCCGCGCGCGGTCCCGACGACATCGTCAAGCGGTTGAAGATCGGGCTGGAAGCGCTGGCCGGGTACGAGAACCACGACGGCCTGTTGGTCGCCGACGGCCCGAACGTCATGTACGAACACTCCGAAACCTGGACCTGGCCGACCGGAGAGGTCGCGGTGCTGCGGTTCGTCACGGTGCACGAGGTCATCAACGACAAGATCACCATCTGGAAGGACTACTGGGACATGAGCGGGTTGGCCAATTTCGCGCCACCGAACTGGCTGGCCGATTTCGCGACTGCCGATATGTCCTGGGTGTACGACGCGACCGATCTGCTCTGAGGACGCCGTCGACGGTCATATCCTCGATGCCATGACCGAGATCGCGCTGCCGCCCGGGCCGCCGCTGCCACCGGCCATCCAGGCCGCACTGATGCTGAAGTTCTGGCCCCGGTTCGTGTCGACCTGCCGGCGCCGCTACGGCGATGTCTTCACCCTGCGGGTGGCCTCCATGGGCACCGTGGTCTATCTGGCACAGCCCGATGACATCAAGACGGTCTTCGGCGGTGATCCGTCCGTTTACCATGCCGGCGAAGCGAATTCGATGCTCGCCGGCCTGCTGGGGTCCAGCTCGGTGCTCGTCGTCGACGATGACGAGCACCGCGAGCGGCGCCGCGTGATGCTGGCACCGTTCCGTCGTGAGGCGGTTGCCCGCCAGACCGGACTCATCGCCCGCATCGCCGCGGACAACATCGCGACATGGCCGGTCGGGCGGGCCTTCTCGGTGGCGCCGAAGATGTCCGAGATCACCCTTGAGGTGATCCTGCGCACCGTCATCGGCGCCGGCGATGCCGACCGGTTGGCGCGACTGCGCGCGATCATGCCCAAGCTGCTCAGCGTCGGGGTGTGGGAGTCACTGGCCATCAACACTCCCGGCCTGCAGCGTCTGGGTCCGTGGCGTCCGTTCCGGGAGCGCCTGCGCGAGGCCGACCGACTGCTCTACGCCGAGATCGCCGAGCGCCGGGCCGATCCGGACCTCGACGCTCGTACCGACGCCTTGGCGATGATGATCCGCGCCGGCGATATGACCGATGAGCAGCTGCGCGACCAGCTGATGACGCTGCTGGTGGCCGGCCACGACACGACCGCGACCTCCCTGTCCTGGGCGCTGGAACGGTTGACCCGGCATCCGGCGGTACTCGCCAGGGCAGTGCGGGCGGCCCGCGACGGGGAATCCGGCAAGGGCGAGCGTAGCGACGGGGAATCCAGCCAGGGCGAGTATCTGGACGCGGTCTGCAAGGAGGTGTTGCGGATCCGGCCGGTGGTGTTCGACGTCGGCCGCATCCTGACCGAGCCGACCGAGGTGGCCGGGTACCGGCTGCCCGCCGGTGTGATGGTGGCACCGGGAATCGGGCTGGTGCATCGCAACCCCGAGCAGTATGCCGACCCCGATCGTTTCGACCCGGACCGGATGCTCGGCGCATCGCTCAGTCCGACGACGTGGCTGCCCTTCGGCGGCGGCAATCGCCGGTGTCTCGGCGCGAATTTCGCACTGGTGGAGATGGCGGTGGTCCTGCGTGAGGTGCTGCGCCGGGTCGATCTGGATACCAGCGCCACCGCCGGTGAGCGACCACGGGTCAAGGGCGTCATCCTGATCCCGCATCGCGGTGGCCGGGTCCGGGTGCGCGCGAGCCGAACGGTGCCGACACCGGCCTGCCCGCACGATGCCACGTCAGCGCAGTAGCGCCATACCCGCCACGAGCAGTGCCGCCACCTTGACCAGTTCGAGTGCGACGTAGACATGGTGGGCCCGAGACCGGGGCAGCTCGCCGGCCCGGGAGCCTGCGGCCAGTACCGCGTCGGAACGTCTGGTCAATCGTGGTCGGACGCCGATCAATTGGACGCTCAGGCAGATCACCGCGACGATGGCGGCGGCGATGGCCGCCGGATGCGGAGGCGTCACCGCGACGGCGATACCGATGCCGATCGCCAGCGCCGCTTCGACCGTGTTGAGCGCGCGGAAGACCAATCGGCCGATACCCAACCCGATCGGCAGCGTCACGCCGGGTGCCCGGAACTTCAGTGGCGCCTCGAGGAACGAGATCGCCAGCACCATGCCGAGCCACAGGAAGGTCAGCGCGACGGCGACCGCTGCGGCAGGGGTCAAAGGGTGATCTTGCAGGATTGGCCGATGTCGAGGGTGCGCAGCATGCGGCCCATGCCCAACCACATGGCGCAGGAGAGGGCGAGATCGGTCAGCAGTTCATCGCTGAACTGCGCACGGCACCGCTCCCAGAACTCCTCGTCATCGCGCAGGCCGGTGTGATCACCGGCGAAACGCTCGGCGAACTCCGCGGCCACCCGCTCCTGCTCGCTGTAACCGGGCCAGGTCTGCCAGACCGCGGCATGGTCGTAGAGATCCTCATCCACTCCTGCCGCCGGCCCATCCGAGTCCCGGGTGTTCTGGCAGACGACGCACTCGTTGTTCAGTGCGATCACCATCCGGGCCAGTTCGCGCACCCGCATGGGCAGCCGGTTCTTGTTGTAGACGGCATGGGTGAACCCGGCCATCGCCACACCGATGTCGGGTGACTTGGTGATCCACGCGGCGGCGTCGTCGTCAGCGAAATCTCCGATGCGGCTCATGGCCGAAGAATACGCGCGTCCACGATGCATTGGAACGTGTTCTAGTTTTTCTGCGCACCGGATGCCGTCAGCTCGGCACGGTCCTCGACCCACTGCGGCTGCAGCACCATCCGGTGCGCGATGCGCTCCAGCGCGGCCTCGACCTGGATCCGGTCCGGTCGCCCCTGGTAGCTCGGTGCGGATTCATTCCCCGTCGCAGCGCCCGCCCCACTGGCCAGACGGTCCACCAGCTTGCTGACCAGCGCATCCACCGCCACGTTCACCTGCCGGGCCCCGGCCTGTGTCAGCCACAACTGATCGCCGGTACGCAGGGCATATCCGGTGTCCACCAGCCGGTCGAAAGCCGGTTCGAGAACCTCCGGCGGTAACCGGCGCAGCTCGGCGATCTGGCTGAGCGTCGCCGAGCCGTAGACCTGGTTGTGCCGGTAGATCTGCACCACCGCCCACAGCCTGGCCACGTCGAGTTCGCAACCGGGGTGGTCGGTGAGCCTGCGCAGCCGGATATCGGGCGAGTCGCGGAAGATCCGGGCCACGGCCATCTCCAGGATCTCGTCGGAGGTCTCGAGGGTCGGCATCCCGAAACCCTCGCCAAGATCGGAGGCAGACACCGTTTCCATCTCGCGCAGCGGAATCTCCTTGAGGAACAACGAGATCACGAACCCGACTGCGGCAACCGGTGCCGCACAGAGGAACACCATGCCCAGGGAATCGGCGTACGCCTCGATGATCGGCGCCGCCATCTCGGGGGGCAGTTCCCGTAACGCCTGCGGCGACTCGGCGGCGACCGGCGGGGCGCCACTGACAAGCAGCGCCTCGGCGATCCGACCGGACAGGAAGTTCGCGAACAGCGATCCGAAAATGGCCGCACCGAAGGAACTTCCGATGGTCCGGAAGAAGGTGACGCCCGACGTGGCCACGCCCAGGTCGGCGAAGTTGGCGGTGTTCTGCACCACCAGAACCAGGACCTGCATGCACAGTCCGATACCGGAGCCCAGGACGAACAGGTAGAGCGATTGCATCACCAGCGATGTCTGCGCATCCATCGTCGACAACAGGACAAAACCGACGAACATGATGGCGGTGCCAGCGACGGGAAAGATCTTGTAGCGGCCTGTGCGACCGACGATCGATCCGCTGCCGATCGAGGTGATCAACATGCCGGCCACCATCGGGAGTGTGCGCAGTCCGGACATGGTTGCCGACACCCCGTCGACGAACTGCATGAAGGTCGGCAGGAACGTCAGCGCGCCGAGCATGGCGAAACCCACGATGAAGGCCAGCACGCAGCAGACCGTGAATACCCGATCGGCGAACAGCCGCATCGGCAGAATTGGCTCTGCCGCAAGCATTTCCACCCGAACGAAGGCCACCAGCGCGATGGCGGACCCGACGAACAGACCGATGATCATCGGCGAGGACCAGGCGTACTCGCCGCCACCCCAACTGGTGGCCAGGGTGAGCCCGGAGGCGCCGAGACCGACGAGCGCGATGCCGGCGTAGTCGATCACCGGGCGGGACTTCCTGGCCAGCGCCGGGATGGCGACCGTGGCGACGAGGAACACCACGACGGCGACGGGAACGTTGATCCAGAATGCCCACCGCCAGGACAGGTGATCGGTGAAGAACCCGCCGAGCAGCGGGCCGATGACGGTGGTGACACCGAAGACCGCGCCGAGGGCACCCTGATAGCGGCCGCGGTCGCGGAGCGGGATCACCTCACCGATGACGGCGGTCGCGGTCACCATCAGCGCACCGCCACCGATCCCCTGCAGTGCGCGGGCGGCAACCAGCATCGACATCGAGGTGGCCAGCCCGCACAGCACCGAGCCCAGCAGGAAGAACACCACGGCCAACTGGAACACCGATTTGCGGCTGAACAGGTCGCCGAGCTTGCCGACGATCGCGGTGGCGATGGTCGAGGCCAGCAGATAGCTGGTCACCACCCACGACTGGTGGCCTGCTCCCCCGAGATCTGACACCACAGTGGGCAGTGCGGTCGCGACGATCGTCTGATCGAGCGCAGCCAGGAGCATGCCCAACAACATCGCAACAAAGATGATGTTGCGCCGCTGCGGACTGATCAGCGCACTGGCCGAACCAGTGTCAGCGGCCGTCACAAGTCTCCCTCGGTCCTCCCCGACCCAGCAGAATATTAGCTTTGCTACCTAATATACGCCGGAGCCGGGGCGATCCCAAGTGGGTTAGCCGCTACCCCCACCGGGTGGCCGTGACACGCACTGCGCGGAGTAAAGCTCCTCGCCGAGCGTGTTCATCAGCTGCAACTGGGTTTCCAGGTAGTCGATGTGGCTTTCCTCGTCGGCGAGGATCGCCTCCAGGATGCCTGCCGAGGTGGCGTCCTGCTTCTCGCGGCACATGATGACCCCGGGACGCAGCCGCGCCACCACCTCGTACTCGACGGCGAGATCCGACTCGAACTGCTCGCGCAGGGTCTGGCCGACGCGCAGGGAGAACAGCCGCTGGTAATTCGGTAGGCCGTCGAGGAGCAGAATTCGATCGGTGATCGTTTCTGCGTGACGCATTTCCTCGAACGATTCTTCCCGGGTATGGCGGGCCAATTCGGTGAATCCCCAATTGTCTTGCATCTTGGAATGCAGGAAATATTGGTTGATCGCAGTGAGTTCACTCGTCAGCTGCTCATTGAGCAGTTTGAGAACATCGGGATCGCCTTGCATGTCGCTCCTAGGCACCTTGAGGGCTGGTCAAGTGTCGGCAATGCCGAACGCCTATGAATCTAGTCCAGTTGGCAGGTGGCGGCGAGGGCGCCGGCGGCGGTTCGGAGGTCATTTTTGGCCCGTTCCGGCGCGCCGTAGGTGAGGCTAACCCTAGTCAGAGCCCTAATTGTGGACTGGCTACCCTAAGTTAGGTTACACTGACCTAACCTGAAGGCAGTCGTCGGCGGCGCCCCCGTCTCGGCACGGATGCAAAGGCGGAAACGGTGGTCGAATTCCCTTCGGATCCCTCTCGTTCAGCCGTCGAATATCGGCCGCGCGACGCATATCTGAAGCTCGAATTCGCCAAAGATATTCGCTCGACCGCAGCGAATGACAATGCTGGACGTATCGGCCGGCATGCACCTGAATCATTTCGCACGATCACTGCGATACCGACGGTGAACTCAGCGCATTCCCATTCGGTTTTCGGGCGCACCGCCCCGACGATGAATACGGCGGCCTGAGCGAATGTTCGTGTGTTTGTGCACCGGCGCCACCACCCAGGCCGTCCATGACGCAGTGGCCGCCGGTGCCAGCACATCACGGCAGGTTGCCGACGCCTGCGGCGCGGGTTCGGACTGTGGCCGCTGCCGCCGCACCGTGCGGGCCATCCTGGCCGCCTCGCGCACCGTCGAGTGCCCGGTGCACGCAGGGCGCTGAACGTTCTAGCCGCGCCCCTCCACGAACGAGGCAAGCGCATCCACATTGGCCGCCTGCCCCAGTAGTTCGGCGAACAAGGCATTCTCGCGTTCACTGGCGGCGGCGACACCGGGCCGGATCGGCTCCATCATGGTCTGCTTGACCGCCATCAAGCTGTTGAGCGGCCGCGAGGACAGCACCTCGGCGTGCCTGCGGGCCTCCGGCAACAACTCCTCGGGCTCACAGATCTTCCATACCAACCCCATTCGCAGTGCCTCGGTGGCGTCCACCCACTCCGAGGACAACAGCAACCACGCCGCGTTCTGTCGGCCGATCAACCGCGGCAACAGGTAGGACGACGCGGCCTCGGGCGGCACACCCAGACTCGTGAACGGGCACTTCAACCGAGCGGTGCTGGACATGAACGCCAGATCGGCATACCCGAGGATCGTGGTGCCGATGCCGAGGCCGACCCCGTTGACCGCGCAGATGAGTGGTTTCGGAAATGCCGCCAGCGCCTCGATCATGCCGCGGAAACCGTGCTTGCCGGGCTGGTAATCGGGATCGGTGACCAGCTTCTGCATCTCCACGAGGTCATTGCCGGCACTGAATGCGCGCCCCGCGCCCGTCAGCAGCACCACCGATACGTCCGGATCCTCGGCCGCGGCCAGCAGTGCCTCGGTGGTCGCGTCGTACAGCGCCTCACTGAAGGCGTTGAGCGCCTCGGGGCGGTTGAACGTCAGTGTGCGTACCCGATTCTCATCGGTGATCAACAGAGTCACGGTTGCAGCGTAAGGGTCGGTGTCCACAGCACGTAGCGACTGGTCGGTACCGTGTCGATGTTCCGGTCCGCACCGAAACGCGCCACGCTCGCCGCCATCCGTCCCATCCGGTCGCCGAGGTCGGCGTCATCGGTGGCCCCGAAGAACGCATGCAGGTCCGAGACCGCCTCGATGGGGAACAGTTCCTCCACGATGGCATCGATGGCCGGGGCGCCCGGGGTGAGGGCTCGCACCACCGTGTTCTGGGTGTAGCCGAACGTGGCCTGGGTCGCGATGGCCACCGGCGTGTGGTCGACATGCCAACGGTGCAACCAGATCGCCTCGTCCAGATCTTCCGGACGGCGCAGCAGCGCGATATTGGCCAGGCCGGGGGTGCGGGCGCTCGGTGCGACCTCTGGTCCCGACAGTGGTACCGACTCCGTCACCAGGTACGCGGACAGTTCCTGGCATTCGGCCTCCAGCAGCTCAAGTGCCGCGGCCAACGGATCCCCGTAATACTGCTGGGTCCAGATGCTCACCACCGCCATCACCGGTGGATCCAGCGTGGTGAGCGTGATCAACGAGGCACTGACCACCTCATCGCGGACATTGATCGTCAGCCCGGCGAGATCGAGTTCGGACAACTCGGTGGCCACCCGGGTCCGCAACCGCGTGCACCACTGATCGCCGGGATCCGCCGCGCGCAGGATGACCATGACCTTTTCCACCCGCTGAACCTAACAAGGCCGGCACCACACGATCGCGCGTACACCTTGTGGGCGCGGCGTATTCGTCATCGATCCGGCGTCCGTCCCGATGACACGCGCTCGATCACGCCTGACGCGACCGCCCGCGGGGTCACAATGGCGTGATGACCAACGCTCGTCAACTGCGACTGACGTTGTATGACGTCGGCGCGGTGGCGCGCAGCCTGGCCGGCGTGCTGGTCGTCGTGCTGCTGGCCGCCTGGGTGGACTCGGCGGCTGCAGCGGTCAGTGCCGGCGCCGCGGCCATCGTGGCGGGTGCCAGCGCACTGCAGGACAGCCCCCGCGGACGGTTCCCCACCGTGGTGGTGGTCTCGCTGGAGATGACACTGGCCGTGCTGGTGGGCGCGCTGACCGAGAACAACAGCATCGCCTTCGTCGCCGCGGCGGCACTGTGGTGCATGGCGGCGGGACTGCACTGGGCGGTCAGCGCCAACGCGGGCCTGGTGGCTGCGGCGGGTGCTGCGCTGATGCTGATCACCGCACCGGCCACGCATACGGTGGGCTCGATCCTGACCACCGCAGGACTCGCGCTGGCCGGCGGACTGTCCCAGGCCGTGTTGATCGCGGTGTGGCCGCAACGCCGCTGGCGCGACCAGCGCAGCGCACTCACCCACGCCTATCTGTCGCTGGCCGCCGATGCCGACCGGATCGCCGTCGACGCCGACACCGGAGTCGACCGGGAACCACTGATTCGGCTGCGGGATGCGTTCACAGTCAGCGAGGCGCTGGCCAAACGGCGGCCGCCGATCTACCGCGGGTGGTACAGCCTGCCCGAACGCATAGCCGAATCGCTCACGGCGCTCGGCGCGCAGCACGGTGATGACGAGGCCGTCACCCGGGTGTTGCACAGCGCCTCGGAATTGCTGGTGATGATCGCCCATGCCCGGCGCCGGGTGCGCGGTGATCTCGCGTATGCGACCGGCCAGCTCGACGGCGCCGCGGCCGCGGTGCAGGACGGGGCGCGAGACGCAGCGCTGCGCCTGTCGGGCCAGCTGCGTGAAGCGGTCGAGTTGCGGTTCGGACAGTTCGAGCCCGAACAGGTGGCGCACCTACGCCGCTCCGAGATGCCCGACGCGCTGACCGCGACCGCGGGGCTGGTACGCACCCAATTGACCCGGAACTCGCCGATCCTGCGCCACACCGTGCGGTTGACCGTCGCGACCGCGACCGGTGTGGCGCTGTGGCGTTTCGGGGGGATGCCACAGGGCGTGTGGATCGCGCTCACCGTGCTGATGGTGCTGCGACCCGAGACCGCACACACCTACACCCGCTGCGTGGGACGGATCGTCGGCACGGTGGCCGGGGTGGCCTTGGCCGGCGTGCTGGCCTCGCTGACCGAACCGACCGGCCTCATCTCGGCCCTGCTCGCGGTGGCCTGCCTGGCCATCGGGTACGCCACCGCCGAGTTCAGCTTCCTGACGGTGACGACGGCCATCGCCGGCGCCCTGGTTTTCCTGCTCGACACCGTCGGTACCGGTGGGGCCGGCGCGATCGGCGACCAATTGCTGGCGGTCATCACCGGAGGGGGCCTGGCCGTGGCGGTGCATGTCCTGGTGCCCGACAACGGGCTGGTGCGGTTGCGGCAGCGGGCCGGTGAACTGCTGAAAACCGAGATCGACTATGCGGCAACCGTGGTGAAGGCCTTCGTACACGATCTCGACCATCCCAAGGAGCAGCTGGAGTCCGCCTGGGGCCGGGCGGTCAGTGCTCGCGCCGCGTTCGAGGCCACCGCGGGCGCGACCGGCACCGAGTCCCGGCCACTGCGCCGATGGTTGCGCACCTACCGTGCCGCGCTGAATTCGGTGACGACATCGTGCGCCACGCTGGAGGCGCATCTGCCGGCGCATCCGCCGCCGACCCTGAATCGCGAGTTCGTGGCCGCCGTCGACGACTACGTCAAGGCACTGTGCGGCGAGCCGGCCACTCCGGCGGCCCCCTGGAGTGTCGACACCGATGCCCTGCTGGCGGCGAGCGCGGGCGTGCGTGAGGCCGCGGTGCTGTTGACCGACGCCCATGCCGCCGAACGTGTGCTCGTCGGAGAGATCGCCACCATCACCGGGGTGGTCACCGAGATCACCGCCGATATCGGAGTGTCTAGTCCCGGGCCCACTTCGGCCGGATGAACACTCCTTCGGCCTGCACGGTGGGACCCTCGGCGTCCGAGATGAAGCCGGCGGCATAGGTTTTGACACCCTCGGTGCGCACGATCGCGGCCTCGACATGGAGCGCACCCAGGCGGGTGGGGCGCAGGTAGCGCATGCTGATCGTGCCGGTGAGCCGCGGGCTGATCGCCGGACTGGCCGACTCGCCGAGCACATGGTCGAGGATCAGCGCCGCGACTCCACCGTGCACGTGCCCGGGCGGACCCTCATAGGCGGCGCCGAGGACGAAATCGGCGAACACCGCGCCATCGTCCTTGTGCTGGACGAGCAGCGGCGGTGCGATCGGGTTACGCAGTCCGATGACGGCGTTGCCCCACGGCATCCGGTCCCCGTCGGCGGTGAACCGCACACCGAACGGACCGTCGAGTTGAGCGCTGCGCAGTGCGGCCGTCGCGGCATCGATCTGGGCCTTGGCCTGTGCCACGGTATCGGCATCGGCCGCGGTGCGGATGGTCGCGTCGATGAGCTCGCGCACCGATTCGGTGAGCGGCCGATAGAGGTGGCGAAGGCGCTCGACGTCCTCGGCACTGAGGTCCTCGAGGGTGAAGTCCAACATCCGAGAACTAGAACACGTTCTATCGATACTGTCGAGTTTCCGCCGGTACCGGCACGACAACGGGACGCATTAGTTCCTACGATGGCCAGGATGACACCGAACGCGTTGCCGGCGACACTCGTCGAGGTGGTGGCCGGACGGCTTCGCGCGGAGATTCTGCAGGGCACACTGGGCCCCGGCGAGAAACTGGTCGAAGAGCAGTTGTGTACCGATCTGGGCATCAGCCGGGCGCCGTTGCGTGAGGCGCTGCGACTGCTGAGCCAGCAGGGTCTCGTCGAGCACCTGCCTCGCCGCGGGTCGCGGGTGACGGCCTGGTCGCCGACCGACATCCTGCAACTGTTCGCTTTGCGGCACGTGCTGGAGCGCCACGCCGTCGAAACGGCGTTGCCGCTGGCCGATCCCGCCACCGAACTCGAACCGCTGCACCGCATCATCGAGGAAATGGGCTGCACCACCGATGATCTCGAGCGCGATGACGCCCATCGCCGGTTCCACGCCGCCGTCGTCGGGCTGGCCGGTAACCGTCAGCTCGATATCGCGCTGGAACCGATCCTGCTCAAACTGCAGCTGCCGATGGCGATGAACATGCGTGAGGAGGCCCGTCATCACCGCCGCGACGACGGCATCGACCGACACCGGGTCATCCTCAAGGCCCTGGAAACCAACGATGCCGCCACGGTCATCACCGCCCTGACCGACCACGGCCATCTGCATTACCTCGATCTCCCACACGACCTCCCACCCGACAAGATCAATCGCTAACAAGATCGACACACGCGCGTACCGCGAACGCCATCATTCTGTCGACAATCGACAGACATGGGATTTGATACGCACGGTCCGACGGTGGGCCCGTCGGTGGCCGAGATTCTCGCCTCACATGCCGGCGGGACGGGATCGCCGAGCAAGACCGCCGCGCGGGTGGCCGACGCCATCACCGCACGCGGCGATGACGGGACCTGGCTGTCCACCGTGCCGCGCGACGAGTTGTTGGCGGCCGCGGCGGCGATAGAGAGCCGGCCGGGAGCCCGCACGCTGCCGCTCTACGGGGTGCCGTTCGGAGTCAAGGACAGCATCGACGTGGCCGGGGTCCCGACGACGCTGTCCTGTCCGGATTACGCCTACGTCGCCGACCGCACCGCACCTGCCGTACAACGACTGCTCGACGCCGGGGCGCTCTACGTCGGCAAGACGAACCTGGACCAGTTCGCCACCGGCCTCAACGGGACCCGAACCCCATACACGTTGCCGCGCAGCGTCTTCGGCGGCGAGATGATCTCCGGTGGGTCGAGCTCGGGGTCGGCGCTGGCAGTGGCCCTGGGCCAGGTTCCGTTCGCCGTCGCGACCGATACCGCCGGGTCGGGGCGGGTGCCGGCCGCGCTCAACGGCGTGGTGGGGTTCAAACCCTCACGCGGACTCATCAGCACCGTCGGACTGGTGCCGGCCTGCAAGTCGCTGGACTGTCTGAGCGTGATGGCCGGTTGCATCGGCGACGTCGACCGCGTCTTCGAGGTGATGGCCGCACGGGATGACGCCGACGCCTGGTCCCGCGACCGCGGGGCGCGCCACGACGGCGGCCCGATCCGTGTCGGGCTGCCGCCGGTGAGCGATCTGGACTTCTTCGGTGACGCCGCGATGCGCGCGGCGCACCTGAACTTCCGCGAACACCTCGGCAGGCACGTCGACGTCGTCGAGGTGTCGCTGGAGCCGTTCCTGGCCGCGGGTGCGCTGCTGTACCAGGGTCCGTGGGTCGCCGAGCGCCTCGTCGAATTCGGCGATTTCCTGGCCGCCCAGCCGGATTCCATCCACCCGGTGGTGCGCGACATCTTCCGCAGTGGGCTGAACTACACCGCGGTCGATGCGTTCGCCGCGCTGCAACGACTGCAGGAACTGAAGGCCCACGTCGCCACCGTGTGGCAGAGCATCGACGTGCTGGCCGTCCCGACCATCGGCACCACCTTCACTGTCGAACAGGTCCTGGAACGTCCCATCGAGACCAACACGATGCTCGGGCACTACACCCACTTCGGGAACCTGCTCGACCTGCTGGGTATCGCGGTCCCGCTCGGCACCACCGCCGACGGCAGACCGCACAGCGCCATGCTGCTCGCCAACGCCGGATCGGATGACACCGCACTGGCATTGGCCGCACGAATCCTCGACGAACCACGCGCCATCACCCAAACACCGACCACCACACGCCACAAGGAGCAGGTATGAGTCCCATCGCTGTACCGGCCGAGCCGTCCGCGTTCCCGCTGATCGCCGGCAAGACTGCGCTGATCGTCATCGATATGCAACGGGACTTCCTGCTACACGGCGGATTCGGCGAAAGTCTGGGCAACGACGTCGACCAGTTGCTCAAGGTGGTGCCACCGCTGGCCGCCCTGATCGGCGCGGCCCGCGACGCCGGAATCCTGGTCATCCACACCCGGGAGGGCCACCGCGCCGATCTGTCGGACTGTCCGCCGGCGAAGCTGAATCGCGGTGCCCCGTCCCAACGTATCGGCGACCCAGGCAAATATGGCCGCATCCTGATCCGCGGCGAGTACGGGCACGACATCATCGACGAACTCAGTCCGGTCGAGGGTGAGGTGGTGATCGACAAACCCGGTAAGGGCGCGTTCTACGCCACCGAGCTCCAGGATGTGCTCACCGCGGCCGGTATCACCCAACTGCTCGTGACCGGTGTCACCACCGAGGTGTGCGTCCACACCACCACCCGCGAGGCCAACGACCGCGGCTACGAGTGCCTCGTGGTATCCGATTGTGTGGGTTCGTATTTTCCGGAGTTCCAGCGGGTGGGGCTGGAAATGATCAAGGCCCAGGGGGGCATCTTCGGCTGGGTTGCCGACACCTCTGCCGTCATTCCCGCACTCCAGACCCTCGCCCTGTCCGCCGCCTGAAAGGACCACGTTCATGAGCACCGAGATCTCCGATCCCTCCGTCGATCCTCCCGCCGAGAAGCCCCCGCTGAATGTGGCGTGGTGGACACGCGGCGATACCAACGCCTTCTTCGGCCTGGGTTTCAACATCCTGGTCAACGTCCTGACACTGACCGCTCTGATGATCGGCGTCATCGCCGTACCCGCCGGGGACGTGCTCGGCACGGTGCTGCCCGCGCTCGGCGTCGCGCTGATCTTGGGCAATCTCTACTACACCTTCCTGGCGCGGCGACTTGCCAAGCGGGAGAACAGATCCGATGTCACCGCGCTCCCATACGGCCCATCGGTACCGCACATGTTCATCGTGGTGTTCGTCGTCATGCTGCCGGTGTACCTGAACACCGACGACGCGGTGCAGGCCTGGTCGGCCGGGCTGGCCTGGGCCTTCATGATCGGCGTGATCGTGATGATCGGCGCCTTCGTCGGTCCCTATATCCGCAAGCTCACCCCGCGTGCGGCGATGCTGGGCACCCTGGCGGGCATCTCGATCACCTTCATCTCGATGCGCCCGGCAGCCCAGATGTGGGAGGCGGCCTGGATCGGGTTACCCGTGCTGGCCATCATCCTGATCGGGTTCTTCACCGATGTGAAACTGCCGTTCGGCATCCCGGTCGGTTTGGCGGCACTCCTGGTGGGCACTGCGATCGGCTGGATCGGCGGCTACATGTCGGCACCCGATGTCGGGCAGGCCTTCTCCGATATTGCCCTCGGTGTTCCCGATCTGCGCCTGGACCTGCTGTTCTCCGGGCTGTCCAACCTGGCGCCGTTGCTGGGCACCGCAATTCCGTTGGGGGTGTACAACTTCACCGAGGCGATGAGCAATGTCGAGAGTGCGGCCGCGGCCGGTGACAACTACAACCTGCGCAGTGTGCTGCTGGCCGACGGTGCGGGCGCGGTCGTCGGATCGGCGTTCGGGTCGCCGTTCCCTCCCGCGGTCTACATCGGCCACCCCGGCTGGAAGGACGCCGGTGGCCGGGCGAGCTACTCGCTGGCCAGCGGCCTGATGATCGGCATCTTCTGTTTCGTCGGGCTGTTCGGGATCCTGGACGCGCTGTTACCGGTGCCCGCGATCGTGCCGATCCTGCTGTACATCGGCCTGCTGATCGGCGCCCAGGCGTTCCAGGCGGTGCCTCGTCTGCACGCCATCGCCGTCGTCGCCGCCATCTTGCCCAACCTCGCCGAATGGGCCAAGACCCAGGTCGACAACGCGCTCAACGCCGCGGGGACCTCGGCCTCGGAGGTCGGCATGGAGGCGCTCAACGGTGCCGGCGTGGTCTACGAGGGGCTCAAGACCCTCGGCGAGGGCGCGGTGCTGGTCGGGTTGATCCTCGGCACCATGGTGACCTTCATCCTGGACAAGAAGTTCCGCTTCGCCGCGATCGCCGCCACCGTCGGCGCGGTGCTGAGCTTCATCGGGCTGATCCACGCACCCGAGGTGTCCTGGGCGGCGAGTCCGGCTGTGGCCCTTGGCTACCTGTTCTTCGCCGTGGTCTGCCTGGCGTATTCGCTGCTGCCCGGCGCCAACGATCCGGTGGTGGTCGACGAGTCCGATATCGTCGCCGGCCACTGACCCCACCCCCTACCCCGGGCGAAACTCGCGTACCGGTTGCTGCGGTTGCGACTGCAACGACCGGTACGCGAGTTTCGGCGGAAGCGGCGGGGGTCACAAGGCGGCGCAACAGGTGTCATAGATAACCTAAGCTTTCGTGGTCAAGTGTCTACGAAGTCGCCTAAGCTCTCAGACATGGCTGCACGAACACACAGCGCCGACCCGCGCGCCGAACGGGTCCGCACCCTCCTGCACGAGGCGGCATTCGCGCTCGCCCACGAGAATCCGGTGGACGAACTCACCGTGGCCGTCATCGTGGGCCGCGCGGGAGTCAGCCGCCAGGTCTTCTACCAACATTTCCGTGACCGCGATGACGCGGTCGCCGCGGCCTTCTCGGTGGCCTTCGAACAGGCCACCGCCGATATCGGTGGAGATCCCCGGGTGCGCATCATGCGGCTCTTCGATTTCGCCGGTGAGCACCGGGCGATGTACCGCAACGTGGTGCCCAGTTCGGTCACCCAACGCGTGGTCAGCGCCTTCCGCGCCGAGCTCGCCCCGGCGTGCGCCGAAATCGCCGCCCAGGGCATGGCAGTTCTCACCCCGATCGCCGGGCTGACCGTCGAGGCGGTGGCCCGCTTCCTGGTGGGCGGTTTCATGGAGGTGCTGCGGTCGTGGATGGAGGAACCCATGGCCGAACCCACCGGAGAACCCAGGGGCTCGGACACCGCCGATCTTCGAGACCGGGTTGCCGCCGCTTTCGACACGGTGAACGCTCTACTCACCCTGCCCGGCACAACCGGGAGGGCGTGACATGGGA
>JBPPMV010000360.1:0-6688 GCA_051306235.1 Mycobacterium sp.
CCCGCTCAGCTGCCCGGCCCGGCACGGGAGGCCGCACTCGGATCGCTGGGCCAGGCGCTCGAGGTGTCCGCGACATTGGGACCGCAGGGCGCCGGTATCGCCGAACTGGGTAAGGCGGCCTTCGTTGAATCGATGAGCTCCTCGCTGCTGGGGCTGGCGATCATCGTTGGTGTCAGCGCCGTCGTCATCGGCCTGTGGGCACCCGGTCGCGACGATCGACAGTTGCGCCCGGTGCGCCGCCTGCGCAACACCGGCAGGCACCGCGCCTGATCTCCTTCAGCCGGCCACGAATTCGGCGGCCCGGTGTCCGATCATCGCGATCGTCGCGTGCGGTCCGCGGGAGGTGGGGGCAGGCAGGATGGAACCGTCCACCACCCACAGGCCGTCGATACCATGGACCCGGCATCGGGCATCGAGGACCGTGCCCAACGGCGCAGTGCCGCACAGGTGTTGAGTGGTCGACCAGTTCGCTTCGCGGGCACCGCTATCCGCGATATCCCGGGCCAGGTCGGCTCCCTCTCGCAGCGCTGCCACGTCGGCGGCGACGGTGTCGTAGTGATGCTCGATCACCGGGGCGACGGCCGGGTCCGCGGATACGACCGTCAGTTTGCCGCGAGCCTGCGGGCGCATGAGGGCGATGCCGATATGCGGTGGGTCCGAGGGGACCTCCCCGGTCATCTGCGCGAATCCCGATGTGTACAAGCGGATTTCCAGGCCGTCGACCGAGAGCGCTGCCTCGATCGGGGTTCGGCCGACGCCGGCAGGCCAGTCGACCGGTAAAACCCATTCGGGGTGATCACTGAAATGTCGCCCCACCGGCAGATCCACGAGCACGGGCACACGCACTGATGCCAGCACGTCGGCAGGGCCGCAGCCCGACACCATCAGCAGGTGCGCCGTACCGATCGCGCCGGCACACAGCACGACACGGTCGGCGGTGTAGTGCACCGGCCCCGAGGGCCCGATCGCATCGACCCCGACGGCCCGGGTTCCCGAGAACCGCACCCGCTGCACTCGGGTGTCGGCGTCCACACCGAGATTCGGCCGGCTCAGTGCGGGCTTCAGAAACGCCGCACCGGGACCGACCCTGATGCCGTCCTCGACGTTGAGGGGCAGGGCGCCGATACCGTCGAGTGGCCCCGCTCCGTTGAGGTCGTCGATCCAGTGGAACCCTCTGGCCAGAACCGACTGCACGAATTGCTCTGTACCGGAACTGAATTTGCGCGTCCGTCGAATCGGGATGGGCCCCGAGTCGCCGTGCAGCGGACCCGCGAAATCCAGATCGGTCTCGATCGCCCGGAAGTGCGGCAGCACGTCATCCCAGGACCAGCCCGGCATCTGCCAGCCCGCGAAGTCGGCGGGCACACCCCGGCAGAAGTAGCCGCCGTTGATGGCCCCGGATCCACCCACCACCGCGCCTCGCACCAGGTCGACCGCCCGGCGCGGATCGTCGGTCAGTGTCGCGGGGTAGCGGCTGACGACCGGACTGCCCGGCCCGATCGGTACCAGGTGGGCGTCTCCGGCCCGTGGCGGAGCTGCCGCCGGACCCGTCTCCACGACGATGACATCGCAGCCGGCATCCGACGAAAGACGTTCGGCGAGAATAGAGCCGGCACTGCCCGCGCCGACGATCAGGACGTCGGTCACGACGACACGGGGTGAGGACACCGCGCGATTCAGGTTCGGATCTGCGGTTTGAGTGCGCCGATATGACGTTCACGGACCACTCCGGTCCACAACCCGAGCCCGTAGGCGACATCGTCGAGACGCTTCAGCAACAGATAGCTCAGCAGGCCCACCCGATGGTCATCCTCGGTGACGGTGTTGCGGCGGTTGGCCCAATCGGCCAGTCCGTCCAGCACGGCGGCGGCCAGCACCACCTGCCGACAGCGCCGGAAGAGCACCGCGGCCACCAGCGCCACCGGCCAGTAGTGCCTGCAGATCGCCGAGGCCACCTGCAGCGCCGCGCCCCACAATCCGCCGGCCGCTACCGCGGCGACCTCCCTGGGCCCGGTCTCGACCGAATCCAGCGAGGCGGAGATCCGCCGGCCGAACAACACCGCTGCCACCGCCGCGAAGAAATAGCCGAAGCCCGACCGGGTGGCGACCAGCAACCACAGCACCAACATCCAGCGCGACACGACCATCGGAGCCGTCTTGCCCGGATGCCGGACGGCCAGCGGTGCGGCGGACTGCCCGTAAAAAGCCTTGCGCTGGAACCATTCCCCCAGCTGGGTGCGATGGTCGTGACCGACCAGAGCGATGGGCTCGTACCGTAACCGGGCGCCGGCCTCGATGAACCTCCAGCAGAGGTCGACATCCTCACCGGACTCCATGGTCTCGTCGAAACCACCGACCTCGTTGAGCGCACTGCGCCGGCAGATGATGGCCGCACTCGGCACATAGGACACTGTGCCGTAGGGCACCACCGGTGCCTCCCGCAGGCCCAGATCCAGCGATGACCGCACCGCCTCATACCGGGCCACCGCATTGTCGGGCTCCCGCAGGCTCACGATCCGCGGGGCCACCAGCGCCACCGCCGGGTCGCAGAAGTGCCCCAGCAGCGCCTCCATCCAACCGCGCCTGGGGACGACATCGGAGTCCAGGAAAGCCACGAAGTCGGTGTTGCAGGCGCGCAGGCCGGTGTTGCGGGCGGCCGCCGGACCGCGGCTACGCGCGTGTCGCAACACCCGGACCTCACAGCGGGCGCCATCGAAATCGGAGGCCTGCAGCGGTTCGGCGGAGCCGTCGTCGATGACCACCACGTTCATACCGCGCAGGGAACGGACCAGCCTGTTCACTCCGAAAACATTGTCGCGCACCGGAATGACGACGGTCACGTCATGGTGGGATGGTCCGCTCGGTGGACGCGGATGGGCGACGGTGGCATCAAGTAGGGTACGCGCCAGCTGGGCCGACAGCGCGTCGTACACCTCCAGGCGGCCGTCGTCGATCATGGTCTGAGCCACCGGAGCCAGCTTCAGCAGTCGAGTGGGCGAGCCGCCCAGCAATGCCGAGCCCGCGCCCAGCACCTTGACCCGGCGGTCGACCTGAACGGCGAATCCGTCGGGCAGACGCGGCCCCGTCATATCAGCATCCCGTGCCTGTTCGGCGTCCAAGCCAGGAGTTTGCGGGCGCACCCGTCGACCATATCGGCAAAGTACCGTTCCCCGTCCACCACGGTTGCCGTGGTCGGGTCGCCGAGCACACCCACCGCACTGACCGCAGCAATACCGCCGCTGCGCATGGCGGGCATCAACTCGGCCAGCGGAGCGATGTTGCCGGGGACCACCGCGTCGCGGTGGACGACATCCGGCGAAATATGTAGCAATACAGAAGTTTCGGTGTGTCCCGCGTGCGCATCGGCGCCGGCGACCATGCACGAACTCCAGCTGACGTCGCGACCCTCGGTCCGCAGCAGCCCGACCGCTCCCGCCAGCGCCTCGACATTGCCGCCGTGGCCGTTGACGAAGACGACCCGCGGCGCCCAGTTGCAGGCGGATCGGCCGAACTCCACCAGCAAAAGCCGCAGCGCCTCGGTACCGAGCGACACGGTGCCGGCGAAGCCCTCGTGCTCCCCACTGGCGCCATAGCTGAGCGCCGGGGCCAGCAACCAGCCTTCGCCCAACCGGGCGGCCACCGCACGCGCGACGGCGGTCGCGATGCGGGTGTCGGTGTCCAGCGGGAGATGCGGTCCGTGCTGTTCGGTGGACCCGAGCGGCACGATGAGCGCCGGACACCCGTGCGATTGCCGATCGGCTGAGGTACCGAGCAGACCACTCGACGTCACACTGCCGAGCTCCGCGGGTACAGCCACCCGGTGATGGTAGGCCGAATTCACCTGGTGTGCACCGATTGTTGGCGCATGGGCCGCAATTGATTTCCGGCCCTGTCGGCCGGTCGACGGACAACCGGTCCCGTCCGTCACGTCAGTCACGCCCGTATCAGGCTAGCGGCGTGTCAGGACTGCGGCACTCCGAGCGTGCGGGTGAAGCCCTCCGGGATCAGAATGTCCTCGGGCGTCAGATCGTGGATCGAGGACTTGCCCAGACCCCGCAGAGCCGAGTCGATACCTCCGCTGAGGATGTCGAGCACGTTCTCCACACCGGCCTGCCCGTTGGCCGCCAGACCCCAGAGGTAGGCCCGACCGATCATCACCGCGCGGGCGCCCAGGGCGACGGCCTTGACGACATCGCTGCCGCGGCGCACGCCGCCGTCCAGCAAAACCTCGACCTGATCGCCGACGGCATCGGCGATCGCTGGGAGGCAGCGAATCGCCGCCGGGGTGCCGTCCAGGTTGTTGCCACCGTGATTGGACACCGTGATCGCCGAAACACCGGCATCCACAGCACGTTTGGCATCATCGACACGCACCATGCCCTTGAGCAGGAACGGTCCGCCCCACTGTTCGCGCAGCCAGGCGACGTCTTCCCAGGTCGGCGGGGGCGTGCCCATCCACTGTCCGTAGGCCTCGAAGAACGTCGGCCCCGGCTCGCCACGCCGGCCCTGATTGGGAACCCGCAGGTCCGGCGGGCGCAGCGTCTTGGCGAAGCTGTAGAACCAGCGGGGCTTGGTGATCACCTCGGGTGACATCTTGATCATGGTCTTGATGTCCATGCGCTCGGGAATCTTGGGGCTGCCCCAATCCCGGCCGTGGCTGAAGCTCCAGTCGGTGGTCAGGATGAGCCCGACCGCGCCGGCCTCGCGGGCCCGGATCATGCGCGCGAGGATCTCGTCCCGGCTGCCCAACCAGTAGATCTGGAAGAAGACCTTGCCGTTGACGGCGGTGACTTCTTCCATGGGTTTGCTCGCGAAGGAGGACAGACCCATGGCGGTGCCGCGGGCTGCGGCGGCCCGGGCGACCGCGACCTCACCGTCGGGATCGACGGCCTGCACGCCGGTCGGCGAGATGATGACCGGCATCGGGATGTCCTGGCCCATAACCGTTGTCGCCATCTCACGCTTCTCGGTGGCACCGATGACGTGCGGGGCGAAGCCCAGTTGGGCGAAGGCCTCCACATTGTCCGAGACCGAGACACCCTTCTCGCTCGCCGAGATCAGCGAGGAGTAGGCGGAGCGGGGCAGCCGTTTCTTCGCACGCTGTTGGGCGATGGCAACGGTCTCGAACCAGGTATCGCGAGCCATGATCTCTACACAGGACTTTCGTTACAGAACTTCTTGGGCGGGACGGTGAGAAGTTTGAGCGGGATGGGGCCCTTTCGCCCACCCGCGCGGGAGTGATCGACACTGGACTTGGGCTTGTCCCGCTCGGCGGCCAGGGCGGGCTCGCCGTAGCCCTGCACGCATTCGGGATCGGGCCCGTCCATCGGCAGGCCGGTGAAGAATTTGGCCGCCATGCAGCCACCCCGGCAGGAGTCGTAATGCGCGCAGCCACTGCACGCTCCCGCGGACTGCGGTTCGCGCAGTTCGGCGAAGAGCGGCGATTTCTGCCAGACGTTCTTGAATCCGGTACCGAAACCGGTGTCCTGCAGGATGTTCCCGGCATGGAACTTGTCGTGGATGGCGAACGGGCAGGCGTAGACGTCGCCGATCGGGTCGATCAGGCAGACCACCCGCCCCGCACCGCACAGGTTGAGCCCGGCCAGCGCGCCCGGCTCACCGAGACCGGAAAGGTGGAAGAACGAGTCGCCGGTGAGGACTCCCTCACCGTGCGCGACCAGCCATTCGTAGAGCTGGACCTGCTGCACCGGTGTGGGATGCAGGTCGTCCCACACGTCGGCGCCACGACCGGACGGACGGAGCCGGGTGATACGCAGCGTGGCGCCGTAAGTGTCTGCCAGCGCCTTGAATTCATCGAGCTGGTCGACGTTCTGCCGGGTGACGACGACGGAGATCTTGGCGTCCTTGAAGCCGGCGTCCTTGAGGTTCTCCAGCGCGCGGATCGCCATCGCGAACGATCCGGGGCCACGGACCTCGTCGTTGACCTCCGCGGTCGCGCCGTCCAGGGAGATCTGCACGTCGACGTAATCGGAGGCGGCCAGCTTGGCGGCGACCTTCTCGTCGATCCGGACGCCGTTGGTGGAGAACTTCACCCCGACGTTGTGCTCGGTCGCGTAGTCGACAAGTTCCCAGAAGTCCGACCGGACAGTGGGTTCCCCGCCGCCGATGTTCACATAGAACACCTGCATGCGCTGCAGCTCGTCGATGATGTCCTTGCACTGCTCGGTGCTCAGCTCACGGGGGTCACGCTTACCCGATGAGGACAGGCAGTGCACGCAGGAAAGGTTGCAGGCGTAGGTCAGTTCCCAGGTCAGGCAGATCGGGGCATCGAGCCCGTGCTCGAACTGCTCGACCAGACGGGGAACCTTGGTCGGCTCCGGTGCCGATACGGGCACGAGCGCCCGGGGAAGTACGGCGGTCATCTAGGACTCCTTGGCGACCAGCATGTTGGATTTCACCAGCACGCTCAGCGCATGTAGGTACGGGCCTTGGGCGTCGTCGTCGATTCCGGCGGCGCGGCAAGCGGATCGGATGTCGGGGTGCTCGTCGAGCGAGTTGACCACCGCGACGATTGTCCGGTTCTTCAGGAACGACAACTTGCGGGTACCGAAGTGGTACAGCAGCGCCCCGAACGGCTCCGGCCGCACCGCCACCTGGTGGTGCAGCCGCCAGCCGCGATCGGGGTCGAACGCCACTGCATCAGCAGTGGGTGCGCTCACGATCAGTA
>JBPPMV010000361.1:0-4414 GCA_051306235.1 Mycobacterium sp.
CTGACCACGATCACCGGATCGCGTGTCTCGGCGGCGGCCAGGGTGCCGAGCACGTCGTCGGCCTCGAAACCGGGTGCCCCCGCGGTGGCGATACCGAACGCATCGAGGATCGCCATGATCATGTCGACCTGTGGGGTGAGGTCGTCGGGTACCTCCTCCACATCGGGATCGCCGCCCGTGCGGGCCTCCTCGACGCGGTGTGCCTTATACGACGGAATCCGGTCGACCCGCCACTGCGGGCGCCAATCGTCATCGCGGCACACCACGAGACGCGATGGCTGATGCTGGGCGACCAGGGTTGCGATGGCATCGATGAAGCCGCGCAGCGCGTTGACCGGGCGGCCGTCGGGGGCGGTGATCGAGGACGGTACGCCGAAGAACGAGCGGAACCACATGCTCGCGCCGTCGAGCAGCAGCACCGGCTGATTCGTTGTCATGCGAGCACCTCGCGGGCTCGGTCGTCGCATGCCGCCTGTCGATTCGCTGCGCAAGCGTCGCTCATGCTGCACTCCGGAACACGTAGGAACCCACGGTGACCAACCTGTCGTCGTTGCCCTCGTCGTACAGGCGAACCCGCACCGCGACGGCGTCATCGGCTCCGTCGAGGCGTTCGGTCTCGACCCGGAACGGGCCGGCCTTGCCGCGGGCCAGGAACATCACGTGCGCCGAAACTCCCTGGACGGTGCCGCCGACGGCATCGGCCGCCGCCGTCTCCAAGATGACGAACTGGGGTCCGATGTGCAGCGCCGCATCGGGGGAGGCCACCTCGGCGGACAGCTCCGGCAGGCCCCACCGCCCGTCATCGCGGCGAAAGCCACCGAACACCTGCCACAGCGGCGGAAGGTCGGGCGAGTCGATCACCACGATATTGTCGACCTCCATCTTCGGTAGCCCCTCGGGCGGCACGCCGATGCTCACGCCCTGGCCTTCGATCAGTGCGAGGACCCGCTCGGGCCGGTCTGCATCGACGATCTGGGCCCGGCTGTAGCCGAACTGCCTGCCCTGCTTGAGCGGCTCGGAGATGATCTCGATGCGTCGCACATCGTGCCCGGGATCGAGGATCTGGCAGGAGTGGATGACCGGGTTGGGCACGGCCTCCAGATCCGACATGTGCCCGCTCTCAGGTGCACAGATGCCGAGGACCGCGAACAGCAGTCCACCACCGGCATTGCGCATATCGTGGCGCACCGCCACGGTATTGCCGACCGCCCGCGGATCCATGGAGTCGTACTGCCTGCCGATGTACCGGTAGCTCAGCAGCCCGCCCCACCGTCGCCGCAGTTCGTCGGCATACGCGTCGTGCTGGTCAGCCAGTTCACGGATGTCCCTCAGCATCGACTGACAGTATCGCGACCTATGACCTTCACCGTTGATCGCATCGACCACGTCGTGCTGAACTGCCGGGACCTCGATACCACCGTCGACTGGTATGTCCGGGTGCTGGGCATGCGCCGGGAGGAGTTCGGGGGCGAGCGAAGCGACGGGGGAACTACCGGTCCCGTCCGCATCGCGCTGGTCTTCGGGCAGCAGAAGCTCAACGTGCGACCCACCGGTGCGCAGAACTGGGTCACCGCCGCGGTGGACGCGCCGGGCTCGCTGGATCTGTGCTTCATCACCGATGCCGACGCCGCCGACATCGGTGACCACCTGCGGGCCCGCGGCGCCCAGATCACCGAGGGACCGGTCACCAGGACCGGGGCGCTGGGACCGATGACATCGCACTACTGCCGCGACCCCGAGGGCAACCTGGTCGAGGTCGCCACCTACCGCGGTCATGACTAACCTCGTTGAAATGACGAGCCGCTTCAGCACCGACGTGTACGCACAACGGCTCCGGGTGGCCGCGGCCGGCGCGGCGAGCGCCGGGCTGGCCGGTCTGGTGATCACCCCCGGATACGACCTGCGCTACCTGGTGGGTTCGCGGGCACAGACCTTCGAGCGGCTCACCGCGCTCGTGCTCCCGGCCGACGGGTCGACACCGACGGTGGTGGTGCCGCGCCTCGAGCTGGCCGCGCTGCGCGAGTCGGCTGTGCCCGAACTCGTTGCGACGGTGCAGGATTGGGTGGACGGCGAGAACCCGTACGCACTGGTCGCCGACGCCCTGCGCGGCCCGGGATCCGACCCGGTCCGGGTCGCCGTCACCGACTCGATGACGGCCCTGCATCTGCTCCCGCTGGCGGAGATCCTGGGCGCGGTGCCGGTGCTGGCCACCGATGTGCTGCGCCGACTGCGGATGATCAAGGACCCCGCCGAGGTCGACGCGCTGCGCAAGGCGGGTGCCGCGATCGACCGGGTGCACACGAGGGTGCCGGAGTTCCTGGTGCCGGGCCGCACCGAGGCCGACGTCGCCGCCGATATCGCTGAAGCCATTGTCGCCGAAGGTCATTCGGAGGTGGCCTTCATCATCGTCGGATCCGGGCCCAACGGTGCGGACCCACACCACGAATGCTCGGACCGGGAATTGCAGGTCGGCGATATCGTCGTCGTCGACATCGGCGGTCCGTACGCGCCCGGCTACAACTCCGATTCCACCCGGACCTACAGCATCGGGGAACCCGACGCCGAGATCGCCCGCCGCTACGCGGTCCTGCAGCGCGCCCAGGCCGAAGCGGTGAGCGCCGTCCGGCCGGGCATCAGCGCCGGGTCCGTCGATGCCGTCGCGCGCGATGTGCTCGAGGCCGAGGGACTTGCCCAGGCGTTCGTACACCGCACCGGGCACGGGATCGGACTGTCGGTGCACGAGGAGCCCTACATCGTGGCCGGTAACGAGGTCACCCTGGAGCCGGGCATGGCGTTCTCGGTGGAGCCGGGCATCTACTTCCCGGGCCAGTGGGGCGCCCGGATCGAGGACATCGTCATCGTCACCGAGGACGGTGTGGAGTCGGTGAACCAGCGTCCGCACGACCTGATGGTCGTACCGGTCTGACGCTTCAGTCCTCGCTGCGGTCCAGCAGTGTCGAGGATCCCAGCACCCGCTCGATGCGCACCTCGATGACCACGCGGCGCGGGTTCACGCGCGGCGTCCGGTAGCGCTGGGCATAGCGCAGCTCGGCATCACGCACGTCATCGGCGTCACCGCTGACGGTGGCGGCACCTTCCAGCGACAGCCAGCGCGCACCGTCGACCTGACTGAGGACCGCGACGCCACGATCCTTGGCGTTGACGGCCTTCTGCGAACCGCCGGTGGTGATCACCCGGGCGATGTGCGTGGTCGGATCGAACGTGAAACCCACCGCCACCACATGGGGTGAGTTGTCGCCGCGCAACGTCGTCAGCATCGCCAGATGACGCTCTGTCAGGAATGCCAGCGCGTCATTGGTCAGTCGAGTTGTCGGCTTGCGACCAGATGTACCCATCGGGGACCACGCTAGCGCAGGACATAATCACAGCCATGGAGGACACGGGGCCGGTCGTGATTTTCGGCGGGCGCAGCGAGATCGGCCTGGAACTGGCGAAGCGGATGGCCCCGGGCGCGACGGTGGTGCTGGCCGCCCGCCGTGCCCACGAACTGGTCTCCGAGGTCGAGTTGATCCGGGCCGCGGGGGCGACGGCGGTGCACGTGCTCGAATTCGACGCCGACGACACGTCCTCCCACCGGGAACTCATCGGCTCGATCGTGACCGAGCACGGCCCGATCGGCACGGCTGTGCTGACCTTCGGCGTGCTGGGCGACCAGGCGCGGGCCGAAACCGATGCCGCGCACGCGGTGGCGGTGGTCCACACCGATTACGTGGCCCAGGTCGGTCTGCTGACGGTGCTGGCGGACGCCATGCGCCCGGCCGGGGGCGGCAATCTGGTGACATTCTCGTCGATCGCCGGGGTGCGGGTCCGGCGTGCCAACTACGTGTACGGGTCCGCCAAAGCCGGTCTGGATGGCTTCTGCAGCGGCCTGTCCGACGCCCTGCGCGGGTCCGGGGTACACCTGCTGGTGGTGCGGCCGGGTTTCGTGATCGGGCGGATGACAGAGGGGATGGCGCCGGCCCCGTTCTCCAGTACCCCCGCGAAGGTGGCCGCCGCCACGGCGAAGGCGCTGACGAAGCGACGACGAACGGTGTGGGTGCCGTGGCAGGTTGGCGTGATCGCCGCGGTGTTCCGGATCCTGCCCGGCCCGATCTGGCGCAGGCTGCCCCGGTGAGCCGCATCATCGTGGTCGGTATCGGGGCCGACGGCATGGCCGGCCTACCGCCGGCCTCGAGTTCCGAGTTACGCAGCGCCGCAGTCATCTACGGCTCACCGCGGCAACTCGACCTGCTCGACGACTCGGTGACCGCGCGACGCCGCGAATGGCCGTCGCCGATGCTGCCCGCCTTGCACAGCATCCGCGATGACACCGGCGGCGACATCCACGTGGTCGCCAGCGGCGATCCGATGCTGCACGGTATCGGCGCCACCCTGATCCGGGTCTGCGGCGCGG
>JBPPMV010000362.1:0-2041 GCA_051306235.1 Mycobacterium sp.
TCGACGAGTTCGATGGCGAAAGCGACGGTGCGGCCGGCGTGGTCGACCCGCGGAGTGACCAGCCCGCAGGTCGCCAGAAATCCGTTGTGCAGGCCCCGCACTCGTTCGATGCCGTGGTGCTCGGCTGCCGCATCGAAGGACTCGAACAGCGTATTGAGCAACCGCACCGACTCTTCGGACGCCAAGGTCCGGCTGAAATCTTTGTAATTCAACAGCTCTGCGTAGATCACCGACACGTCGCGGTAATCGCTGCTGATCGTCTTCTCGCCACCGCGGAACCGCCGGGCGACCGACTCCGGCATCAACGAGGCCAGAAGTTCGTCGTTCTCCCGGCGTTGTTCGTCGATCAGCGCCTGCTTCGTTCTCAGGCTGTCGCTCATGTTGTTGAATTCCACGGCCAGGTCGCCGAACTCATCCTGGGTCGTCACCGGGACGGTGACTCCCAGTTCACCTCCGGTCACCCGGCGCACGGCCGAAGCCAACCGCGTCAACGGACGGGTCAACATCCGGCTGAGGAACAAGGCCAGAATGCACACCACCAACACGATGGCGGCCGTTGACAGCGCGATGTTGCGAGCGAACTTGTTGACCGGCGCCAGCGCCTCGTTCTCATCGATCTTGGCGACCAGTACCCAATCCAGGCCGGGAATGTCCAACGGCATATAGGCGACCAGCGACGCCGGACCGATGTAATCGTTGTCGGTGGCCACGCCGGATTCGCCGGACAAGGCCCTGTTGACCGCCAACGTGTCGACGGGCTGCAGGAGGACACTTCCGTTGACCGCCACTTCCCGTTCGGCCACATCCTCAGGCGTGCCGTTGGCGACCACTGCGTCGACATAACCGTCGGGGTTGGTCGCCAGCTCGCGGGAGGCCGAGCGCATCAACTTGTCGGAGCCGGCGAGGTAGGTCTCTCCGGTCATCCCCAGGCCGTCCTCCTCCCAGCCGCTGGTTCCGGTCATCACATTGTTGATGCCGTCCAAGGCCAACTGCAGCGCAAGAACACCGACGATGCTGCCGCCGCTGCCGATCGGTGACAGTACCCACGGTGTCGGCTTGTCATATGAGGGCGGATACCGCTCGAAATCGGTCACAAAAGTCTGGTCGACCGAAGTGGCCTGCAGTGCCTGGCGGTAACCAGCAGCCAAAAGCGATGTCCGATACGGCCCGGTGAACAGATTCGTTCCGAGGTCAGCACCCTTATAGGCGGTATAGACGGCATTGCCGTTGGTATCCAACACCAGCGCGTCCTCGAAACCGAACCTTGTCGTCAGGTCTGCGAAGAAGTTCTGGTAGCGGGCATTGGCCGCCGTCCACGCACTGGGATCACCGGCGGTCCGCACCGCCAACGCCTTCTCGAAGTCGCCCCCGGCCGGCACCGTGTAGGCGTTCTGCAGGTAGACGGCGGCGTTACCGGTCGGCTCGAACAGCGTCGGGTCCGCCGGCTCACCGGTGCGTGCACTCAACTCGGGCGCGAACACCGTTTCGTAGAATTTCGCCACGTTGGCCTCGGCGTCCGGCGGCGGCGGAGTGGATTCGAGTTCTGCGAAGGCCGAACTGAATTCGCGGACCGCGTTCACCGTCGTGGTTCCATGCGTGACGATCGAGGCGGCGTCGGTGACCGTTCGGTAATAGCTGGTGATCTCGCGCGCCCGAGACTCCCGGAGTTGCGTCATTCGGTCGAATTCGGCGTTGCGCAACGAATCTGTGCCCGACACATAGCCGATCGCACCGGCAACGAGTACCGACAGGACACTGACCACCAATAAGACGATCAGCAATTTGGATTGAATACCGAGCGCCCGACGCGTCCCGCCTGAACGGGCGAAGCGTGATGCCACAAGCGACCTCTTCCATCTGACGATCGGAA
Source organism: Mycobacterium sp. (assembly GCA_051306235.1). Classification (GTDB taxonomy): domain Bacteria; phylum Actinomycetota; class Actinomycetes; order Mycobacteriales; family Mycobacteriaceae; genus Mycobacterium. The sequence goes on from JBPPMV010000362.1 coordinate 1,871, forward strand.
AGAACACCGGGACGCAAAGAATGCGCTACCGCACCCACCGCACACCGACCGATTAGGTGCTCAAGATAAGCCGCGCCGAGTGAAAAGGCAGCGCCCTTCACCGAATCAATCCAAAACCTCGTGACATTCACACCCTGACACCGCTCATTGGGGTGGCAGCAGAGTCAGGCC
>JBPPMV010000363.1:0-9403 GCA_051306235.1 Mycobacterium sp.
GGCTGCGTCATGGAATGAAGATAGCCGCGGCGGCGACCGCGAGCACCGGGACGTCCAAAGTCTTGGAGCCGAGATCATGACGTGCCCCGGTGACCTCCACGATCTGGGTCGGACCGGATATCAGGGCGGCCGCGGCCCGGATCTCGTCGATGGTGCCGAAGGGGTCCGCGGCGCCGTGGGTGAACACCGTGGGCACGGTGATCGCGGGCAGGTGTTCGGTGCGGGCGCGTTCGGGCTTGCCGGGCGGGTGCAGCGGATAGGAGAACAGGGTCAGCACATCGGGGCCCCCATCCTTCGCGGCGACCATCGACGTCATCCGGCCGCCGTAGGAATGCCCACCGGCCACCACCGGGCCGTGCCCCAGCGCACGCGCCCAGGCGATCGCCTCGGCGATGCCCTCCTGATCGGATGTCGCGGAGTTCGACGGCGGACCCTTGGGGCGTCGGCGGCGATAGGGCAGGTTGTAGCGGACCGCCAGATAGCCCTGCCGGGCCCACTCATCACAGATCCGGATGAGCATCGGGGATTCCCGGCTGCCGCCTGCGCCATGGGTGAGCAATACGGTGCCGTTGGGTTTCCCATCGGGTTCGTGTGCGACTCCGGCGAGATCGTCCAGCGTCATGCCTGCAACCGGAACAGTGCGTTCACCGGCCCGTGCCCGTGCCCCAACGGGTATGCCGCGCGCAGGCATTCGGTGACCCAGCGCTTGCCGAAGGCCACCGCATCGGGCATCTCGTAGCCGTGCGCCAGTGCGGTGGCGGTGGCCGCGGCCAGGGTGTCACCGGCGCCGTGGTCGTGGCCGGTGTCGATCCGGGGCGCGTCGAACTCGTGGAAATCGGAGCCGTCGAACAGCACATCGGGGCTGGCACCCGACGAACGCAGGTGCCCGCCCTTGACCAGCGCCCACTGCGGCCCGAGCGCGTGCAGCGCACGGGCAGCCTCCCGCTGTGACGCCGAATCGATGACCTCGATATCGGTGAGCAGCCGTACCTCGTCGAGGTTCGGGGTGACCAGGGTGGCGATCGGAAACAGCTCGGTGCGAATCGAGTTCAGTGCCGACGGGTGCAGCAGCGGGTCGCCGTGCATGGAGGCGCACACCGGATCCACCACCAACGGCACCCGCAGATCCAGACTGCGCCATGCCTCGGCGACGGTGGCGATGATCTCCGCGGACGCCAGCATCCCGGTTTTGGCGGCCTGGATGCCGATATCGTCGACGACGGCGGTGATCTGGCCGGCCACCACGTCCAGTGGGATCTCGTGGAAGCCCTTGACGCCCACTGAGTTCTGCACGGTGACGGCCGTGACCGCGACGCAGCCGTGCACACCGAGCATCGCGAACGTGCGCATATCGGCCTGGATGCCCGCGCCACCGCCGGAATCCGAGCCGGCGATCGTCATCACCCGGATGGGGGTCTGTCCGGGCGGGGGCAGGGGCAGGAACTCCGTCATGAGATCAAGGGTAGATACACGGCATCCCGAATATCCTGCGATATGCGCATCGAGCAGAACTTCGGGCCGCACATCGAGCAGAAATGCGCGGTCTTGGCGGGCTCGGCGGGCAGCGTCTCGTCGTGGTACTCCAGAGCGGTATCGGGGTCCAGCGACAGGGCGAACTGATCATGCCAACGGAATTCGAAGCGGGCCTTCGACAGTGCATCGTCGCGCTGCTGCGCTCGCGGGTGTCCCTTGGCCAGATCGGCGGCATGCGCGGCGATCCGATAGGCGATCACCCCGTCCTTGACGTCCGCGCGGTTGGGCAGCCCCAGATGCTCCTTGGGGGTGACATAGCAGAGCATCGCGGTGCCGGCCTGGGCGATGATCGCCGCACCGATCGCGCTGGTGATGTGGTCGTAGCCGGGTGCGATATCGGTGGCCAGCGGCCCGAGGGTGTAGAACGGCGCCTCCTCGCACCATTCCTCCTCCAGGCGCACGTTCTCCACGATCTTGTGCAGCGGCACGTGGCCGGGGCCTTCGATCATCACCTGCACACCATGGGATTTCGCTATTCCGGTGAGCTCGCCGAGGGTGCGGAGCTCGGCGAACTGCGCCTCGTCGTTGGCATCGGCGATCGACCCGGGGCGTAGCCCGTCGCCGAGGGAGAATGTCACGTCATAGCGGGCGAGGATCTCGCACAGTTCCTCGAAGTTCTCGTACAGGAACGATTCCCGGCGATGGGCGAGCATCCACGCCGCCATGATGGAGCCGCCGCGGCTGACGATCCCGGTGACCCGCTTGACGGTCAGCGGGATATAGCGCATCAGCACCCCGGCGTGCACCGTCATATAATCGACGCCCTGCTCGCACTGCTCGATCACGGTGTCGCGGTAGGACTCCCAGGTCATCTTGGTGGGATCGCCGTTGACCTTCTCCAACGCCTGGTACATCGGCACGGTCCCGACCGGCACGGGGGAGTTGCGCAGGATCCATTCCCGGGTGAGGTGGATGTCCTTACCGGTGGACAGGTCCATGATGGTGTCCGCGCCCCAGCGCGTCGCCCACACCATCTTGTCGACCTCTTCGGCGATCGAGCTCGTCACCGCCGAATTGCCGATATTGGCATTGACTTTCACGCCGAACGCCTTGCCGATGACCATCGGCTCGCTCTCGGGATGATTGTGGTTGGCCGGGATGACGGCCCTGCCGATGGCCACCTCGTCACGGACCAGGTCGGGGGAGACCCCTTCGCGTTCGGCGATGAACGCCATCTCGGCGGTGATCTCCCCGTTGCGCGCACGCTGCAGCTGGGTGCCCCGGTCGCGGACGACCCCGCCGCGGGCCGGCAGGCCCTTCTCCAGATCGATGGCGGCGTTCTCGTCGGTGTACGGGCCGGACGTGTCGTACAGGTCGAAATGGTCGCCGGTGCTCAGGTGCACCCGGCGCGAGGGCACCCCGTCCGGTGAGTACACCTTGGAGCTGCCCGCGATCGGGCCGGTGGTCACGATGGGTTCGACAACAGCACTCATTACGCATCTCCCTACGCCGGCATTACCCGGTCAGGTTCGTACGGTCGACGGCCCTAGCCGTCCTCTCAGCGCGCTGGTGCGTGCTCCCGTGTGGACGTGACAAACCTAGCCCATGGAATACGAATTGCCGAGAGATCATTTGGATAGCTAACATATGTATTTTCCGATACCCGAAGCTGAAGGCCGATGACGACTGAGATTGAGCTGACTCGTAAGCGCATCGATCACGACCACCCCTCCTACAAGTGGATCGTGCTGTCCAATACGACGTTGGGCATCCTGCTGGCCGCCATCAACGCGTCGATCGTGCTCATCTCGCTGCCGGCGATCTTCCGCGGTATCGGGCTCAACCCGCTCGCGCCCGGCAATGTCAGCTACCTGCTCTGGATGATCATGGGCTACCTAGTGGTGACGGCTGTCCTGGTCGTCCCCTTCGGGCGGCTCGGGGACATGTTCGGCCGGGTACGCATCTACAACCTGGGGTTCGTCGTCTTCACCGTGGCGGCCGTCGCGCTGTCCTTCGACCCGTTCCATCTCGGCAGCGGTGCCGTGTGGCTGATCGCATGGCGCGTCATTCAGGGTATCGGCGGGGCCATGCTGATGGCCTCGTCCTCGGCGATCCTCACCGACGCGTTCCCCGCCAACCAGCGCGGTATGGCGCTCGGAGTGAACATGGTGGCGGCGGTCGCCGGCTCCTTCCTCGGCCTGCTGATCGGCGGGGTGCTCTCCGAATGGCACTGGCAGGCCATCTTCTGGGTCGGGGTGCCGATCGGCATCCTCGGCACCATCTGGAGTGTGCGGTCGCTGCGCGAACTCGGGGTGCGCACCCCCGGGCGGCTCGACTGGGCGGGCACGCTGACCTTCGGCGTCGGGCTGACCGTGCTGCTGGTGGGCATCACTTACGGCATCCAGCCCTACGGCGACGCCTCCACCGGGTGGACCAACCCATGGGTGCTCGGATCGATCGCGGCCGGGGTGGCGACCCTGGTGGCCTTCTGCTTCATCGAACTGCGGGTCGACCAGCCGATGGTCGATATCCGGCTGTTCCGTTCCGCCGCATTCGGAATGGGCAATCTGGCCGGCCTGATGTCCTCGGTGGGCCGCGGCGGATTGCAGTTCATGTTGATCATCTGGTTGCAGGGAATCTGGCTTCCCTTGCACGGCTACAGTTTCGAATCGACACCGCTGTGGGCCGGAATCTATCTGCTGCCCGTCACCGTCGGCTTCCTGGTGGCCGCACCGATCGCCGGCACACTGGCCGACCGGATCGGTGCGCGGCCGCTGACCGTCGGCGGGATGCTGCTGATGGCGGCATCTTTCATTGCGCTGCTGTTGATTCCGGTGAACTTCGACTACTGGATCTTTGCGGTGCTGGTCTTCCTCAACGGTCTGGGTGGTGGCATCTTCACCGCACCCAACACCGCAGCCATCATGTCGAGTGTGCCGCCCTCGCAGCGCGGAGCGGCTTCGGGTGTGCGGGCCACCTTCTTCAACGCGGGCTCGTCGTTGTCCATCGGCATCTTCTTCTCGTTGATGATCGTCGGGTTGGCCAACTCGCTGCCCGCGGCGATGAGCAGTGGTCTGCAGGCCCAGGGTGTCCCGGTCTCGGTCGCCCACGAGGTGGCGAATACGCCGCCGGTCGGCAGCCTGTTCGCCGCCTTCCTCGGCTACAACCCGATCGACGAACTGCTCGGACCGTCGGGTGCGCTGGAGAACCCGGCAGTCAACGCCGACGTGCTGACCGGTAAGACGTTCTTCCCCGAACTGATCACCGAACCGTTCCACTCCGGGCTCACGGTGGTGTTCCTGGCTGCTGCGGTGATGATGCTCATCGGAGCGGTGGCGTCCATGTTCGGCGCGGGCCGCTACAGCGCCGACGCTGAGAATGCTGACTAGAACGGTGCGGGTGTGTCGTTGGCGGCGAGCCATGCTCGGCGGTCTCGTTCTTTCTGTTCCAGTCTGTCGAACACAGCCCGGTCTTGCATGATCATCAAGTCCGCCAGCCCATTCCAGTCCTTGGTGTCGGGTGTTCGGCAATACGTGGCCTTGGCTCGGGTCAGTTCGTAGAAGGCGATCAACTCCGCCTGCTCGGTCATCTGACTGCCAGTTTCAGGTGATCGAGTCGGCGGACGAGGATGCTGGGAAGCCACTGACCGACATCGGCGGCCTCGATCCAAGTGGTCTGTTCCAACAGCATCCGCAAGACGATCTGGGCTTCCAAGCGTGCCAGTGCGGCCCCGACGCAGAAGTGTGCGCCCTTGCCGAAAGTAACGTGCCCCTTCGCTCCGCTGCGGTCGAGCCGGAACTCATTAGGGCTGTCGAACTGTTGGGGATCGCGGTTGGCGGCCCCCCACATCAACAGCAGCCGCGAATCGGCAGGCACATCGACCCCGGCCAGCGTGGTGTCTCTGACTACGTGGCGGTAGTGACCCCGAAATGGCGACTCGTAGCGCAGCGTCTCCTCGATGAAAGCCCCCAGCAGTTCGGGATTGGCGCGAAGCCGTTCCTGAATGTCGCTATGGCTCGTCAGAATCCAAACCGCACTGCCCAGCAAGGACGCGGTGGATTCGCCCGCTGCACTGAACAACGTGAGCATGATCGCCAGCGCCGGAAGCTGCTCCACCTCACCAGCGGCGTAGCGGGCGGCGAGGTCGCCGATGAGTCCTGGCTGGGGACTTTCACCGGCGTTCGCGAAATGCTCCATCACGTAACCAGATAGCTCCATGGCAGCCATGCCAGCGGCTTCGACTTGGGCCGGACTTACGACGCCGTCCAGCAGAGTCGTGGTCGCGTAGCCCAGTCGAATCAGCTTGTCGACGTCCTCCTCAGGCAGTCCAAGCAGGCGGGCCACCACCATCATGGGAAGCCGGTTGGCCACCGCGCTCATCCACTCGATCTGACCGTCGACCAACGCTTCGGACCAGAGTTCAAGCGCAGTAGCTTCGGCGAACTCTTCGATGATCCGTATCCGCTTGGCCGTGAGGTGGGGCACCAGCAACTTGCGGTGCGCGTCGTGCACCGGGTCGTCGGCGGTGGCCAGCGCGTGCTGCGGGCCACCCAGAGGCCCCATGTCGAACGGGGTGACGCTCCCGTCCCGATACACCATCGTTGCGGTCAGGTTGGACGAGAAGTCCTCGACGCGATTGACGACCTCCACCACGGCGTCCCAGCCGCACACGGCGTAGAAGACGGAATCACCGATGCGCTGAACCGGCGCTTGGTGGCGCATCCGGTCGTAGAGCGGGTAGGGGTCCTGGAGAGCATCGGTTCCGAAGAAGTCGTTCGCGTCCGCCAGGAGAGTCATGCGACTCAGGTTTAACGCCGTGCACACCTGCGTCAACAGAGCACGTCAAACGTGAAAACCCATCTCAGTGAGTGCTGCCGGGCACGTTCTCAGTCCGGCGATCCGACCAGCGCCTTCGCTGAGAAATCGGCCGTGATTGTTCTCACAGTGATAAAAAGACACCATGAGTTCGCGGCGAGTCATCAACTGATCAAATGACTACTGACGACTGGCTGGTTGGGCGAGATCGCCATAGCGAGGCTGCCGAAAGGATCTACGCCGCAGCCGCCGACCTGATGTCGCGTCACGGCTACGACGCATTCAACATCGACACCTTGGCCGCCACCGTTCACTGCTCACCGGCGACCATCTACCGGCACGCCGGAGGTAAAGCAGCAATCCGCGACGCCGTGCTGGGCAGGCACGCCGGACGTATCCTCGAGTCGGTTCGCGAAGCAATCGATGGGCTGACCGGATCGGAGCGCATCGTGGCCGCCACGACGGTTGCCTTGCAGCGCCTGCGAGCCGATCCACTCGCACAGATCATGCGGTCGATGGCCACACTTCCCGGCGACGAATGGCTCAGCGACTCACCCATGGCCACCCGCTTCGCCGACGAAATGATCGGGCTGAGCACTCCCGATCCCCCTGCCGCACAATGGTTGATCCGAACATTCCTAGCTCTCTGGTACTGGCCTCTCCAAGATGCCGATGCCGAGCAAGAGATGGTGCGTCGATTCCTTGGCCCGCCCTACGCAGTCGCCACGAACTCGGTCGCCCACTCTCGCACGCTTAACTAGGCCCGCCTCCGCTCCGCAGGCGTTCTCTTAGGCCGTCGCCCCTCGGACCCGATGTCTCCACCGCGAGCCATGCGCGGGATTCCTCGACCTCGTAGGCCGTCGCCGCATATCTATCGAACATGCGCTCGAATATAGATGAGCGGTCCGACACGGTGATCCGACTGAGAAGCGGCACGGGACTGTCCCCGTCGATTAGCGGTTCTAACCGAAAGCTGTTCCGGAGGAGGGCGATTGGGCATGGCACTTAGCTCACCTAATCGACGGGGACACCCGCGCCTAGACTCGGACGGGTGACCACGACGCAGCGCAGGGCCTTCAATGACGCGATCACCCGGTTCTGGAGTTTCGCCGCACCGGCCTATGACGCGGGATGTCTCCAGCGCCTGGTGTACAAACCCGCCCAGGATGAGGTGATCGCCCAGCTCAATCACCACGGCTCCCGGCAGATCGCCGACGTCGCGTGTGGCACCGGCATCCTCGCCGACCGGATCCAGCAGGAACTTCGCCCCGATGAGGTCTATGGACTGGACATGTCCGATGGCATGCTCGCCCAGGCCCGTCAGCGCTCGGATCGGGTGCGGTGGATGTCCGCGCCGGCCGAGCAGTTGCCATTCGAGGACGCCTTCCTGGACGCCGTGGTGACCACCTCGGCCTTCCACTTCTTCGACCAGCCCGCCGCGCTCAAGGAGTTCCACCGCGTGCTGGCACCTGGCGGTATCGCCGCGGTCACCACGATGAGTCCGCGGCAGGCGTTTCCGCCGCTGCACGCCCTATCGGCCGGCCTGGGCGCCCCCGCGCACGCACCCACCCCGGACGCCATGCGACAGCTGTTCGAAGAGGCTGGTTTTCAGGTGCAGGAACAGCATCGGGTGCGGCGACCGGTATGGACGCCGGTGTCCGACCTGATCACGGTCGGGCTGAAGCCGCGCTGATCCACTGTTCGCCGGCCCTGGCCGCGCGGTGCAGCGCGTCGTACTCACCGACGTAGGCGGCCAGCGCCCCGACGACGGGCAGCATGCCGATATAGCGGAATATTCGCCGTGGGTGCGGCCGCTTACCCAGCTCGTCGCCCACCGCATTGAGGATCCCGGCCAGGTGCCACAGCTTCTGCACCAACGAATCGGGCCACGCTTCGTCATCGTCGGGTAGCGGCGGATCGGGGATCTCCCGGCCGCACAGCACCGAGGCCAGCAGCCGTGCCTTGGCGCTCCGATCGGTCAGCTCGTGTTCCCGGGCCACCGCACACAGGATGAGTGTCTGACTGGCGAAACCGAGCGCATCCTGGATGGGCAACCGGCTGGCCAGCGCACCCAGCGCGCCGGGCCAGGCGACCGCGACGGTGTCCAGCGCCCCCACCCTCCGGACCCACCAGCTGACCCGGCCGGCGCGATCCTTGCCCTCCCATGCTTCGGTGCCGGGGATATCGAGCCATTCGAGGCGCCGGCGAACCCCGAGCGGATCGAACTCGGCCAGCACATCGAGGATCAGGTCGGCGAGCGTGACGGCGCGTCCCAGTGCGTCGGCGACATCGGTGTCCGACAGCTGGGCCTTCGGTAGCAGATCCATCAGGACAGCTCTACCAGAACCGGAGCATGATCACTGGGCGACTTACCTTTTCGCTCCTCGCGGACGATCTCGGCGTGCGTGACCCGCTCGGCGAACGCCGCGGATCCAAGGATGAAGTCGATGCGCATGCCCTGCTTCTTCGGGAACCGCAGCTGGGTGTAGTCCCAGTAGGTGTAGACCCCCGGCCCGGGTGTGAACGGCCGCACCACATCGGCGAAGCCGGCGTCGACCATGGCCGCAAACGCCGCCCGTTCCGGTGCCGAGACGTGGGTGGAGCCCTCGAAGGCGGCGGGATCCCAGACGTCCTCGTCGGTGGGCGCGATATTCCAGTCGCCGGTCAGCGCCACCGGTAGCGACGGGTCGTCGGCGATCCACTTGGCCGCGCTGTCACGCAGGGCGGCAAGCCAATCCAGCTTGTACGGGTAGTGCGGGTCGGCCAGGGTCCGGCCATTGGGGACATACAGGCTCCAGACCCGCACCCCGCCGCAGGTTGCGCCGATCGCCCTGGCCTCGGCCAGGGCCTGCCACTCGGGCTGACCGTCGAACCCGATCTCGACGTTGTCCAGCCCCACGCGAGAGGCGATCGCCACCCCGTTCCACTGGTTCAGGCCGACATGTGCGATCTCGTATCCCAGGGCCGCGAACGGCATCGCCGGGAACTGCGCGTCCGTGCACTTGGTCTCCTGCATGGCGAGGACGTCGACATCGGCGCGGGCCAGCCAGTCCGTCACCCGGTCCACTCGGGTGCGGATGGAGTTGACGTTCCAGGTCGCGATACGCATCAGACG
>JBPPMV010000364.1:0-3141 GCA_051306235.1 Mycobacterium sp.
CGTCCCGATATCGGGCGTCAGGCCGGCCGTCAGCACCGGCCAGTCGCCGACGAGCGTCTGGCCCGGCGGCAACCGCGAGTCGCTGGCGCCGCGACGGTTACCAAACCCGCTGTTGACCACTGCCATGGGAATCTCCTTCGCGGGTCACGCGCGTTCTGGGTGTGCTCGTGGGGGCATCGACGGCCACGGGGATACTCGTCGCCGACTCGCTTCTGAGGTGGTCCGAGGCAGACTGTACTGCAGAGTACATATGGCTGTGAAGGCACTGTTGTTTCGGCGCTGAAGTGTGCTGTGCGATCCGGATGAATCCAGAACGTGCGCAGCGGATCGGTCAGACCTGGTAGCGGCGCAGCGCTGCCACCGCGTCGTCGAGCACGTCACGGATGATCTCGATCCGGCCGTGGACCGATGCGAGGAGGTATCCGCCTTGCAGGGCCGCAAGCAGGCCGGCGGCGAGGCGGTCTGGATTGGCGGTCGGGTCCAGCTCACCGCGGTCCTGAATCCGGCGCAGGCCTGCGGCCAGGTGTCCCTCCCAGGTGCGGAACGCGGCAGCCAGCGCAGGTCGGTACTCGTGTGAGTTCTGCAGTTCGGTCGCCAAGGTCCCCAGCGGGCATGCGAACGGACCGTCCTGGGCGCGTTGTGTGTCCACAACGCGCGATACCCAGGTATCGAGCCCCTCCCATGAATTGATCGCGTCGGCGGCATCCTGGCCGTCGAGTATGACGGCGAGTTCGCGCTCTATGACCGCTCGGACCAGTTCGGTCTTGTCGCGGAAATGGCGATGAAGCTCGCGGGTCTCTGCCCCGGATGCGCGGGAGACATCACCGATCGACGTCGCGGCGACGCCGCGGTGATGCATCATCGAGGCGGCAGTATTGACGATCGCCGCACGGGCGTGCCAGTGATGTTGTGGGGCCGACGTGCTGTAGGCAGTAGGTGGGTTCGAGGATTCGTTCATCGGAACTCTCCATTCATCTTTCGCGCTGAGATCTCGCCAACTACCGAGCAGTGGCTTGTTGGCGCCCGGTCGTGATGCCACGGTCACGGGCTCGGCTTCACAGGCTTCGCACGATGATCAGACGTAGGTGAGTGTCGGGGTGGGCAGCATCCGTTACACCGAAGCCCGAACCTGGTCCGCCAGACGGCGCCATCGGGTGTACTCTGCAGTACAGTTTGAGCTCGGTCTTAGCCCAAAGGGACGAGAAGCACAACCCATTTCGGGACGAACCTCGATGTATGAAATTGCGTGATGCGCCGACGGGCTATCCGTCTCGTCGGCATCAGGGGGCGAACTGTTCTATGGAGTCCATTTCACCCACAACCGTCGGGAACCGAGGGAGGCACATGCGCACCTCAACCAGAACGGTCTTCCGTGGTAGTAGCGGAGAGTTGGCAGGCAAGCTGGAGATGCCGAGTGACGCCCCGAAAGCCTGGGCACTATTTGCGCACTGCTTCACCTGTGGCAAAGATAATGCTGCAGCAGGACGGATTTCGCGCGCGCTGGCGAGGCAGGGTATCGCGGTATTGCGGTTCGACTTCACCGGCTTGGGAGAGTCCGAGGGCGACTTCGCCGCGACCGGTTTCAGTTCCAATGTCGAAGACTTGGTGCGCGCCGCCGATCATCTCCGCGACCAGTTCAGTGCCCCGGCGGTCTTGATCGGGCATTCACTGGGCGGAGCGGCAGTCTTGGCGGCCGCATCTCGAATCCCCGAGGTTCGCGGGGTCGTCACCATCGGAGCACCGGCCGACCCCTTCCACGTCACCGGATTGCTGGGTGATGCCCTACCCGCTGTCGAAGCGGGTGAGGCCACCGTATCGATCGGTGGGCGACCGTTTCGGGTGCGTCGCGAATTTCTGGACGACATCGCGATGCAACCGCAGTGCGAGCGCATCTCCACGCTCGACGCCGCGCTGCTCGTCATGCATTCCCCTGTCGACGAGGTGGTGTCGGTGAACAACGCGCGGATCATCTTCGACACCGCGCGGCATCCGAAGTCGTTCGTCGCTCTCGACGGCGCCGACCACCTTCTCAGCGATCGGGCCGACGCCGAATACGCGGCGAGCGTCCTCGCCGCCTGGTCGAGCAAGGCCGCGTGGTCGAGCAATTACGCGGCGCAACCGACGACTGCCGACCGCGGCACCGATGACCCGGCCGACGGCGCCGTGCGGGTCGCGGAGAGCGGTCCCGGCAGACTCACGCAGCAGATCAGTGCGCGGGGGCATCGACTCACCGCGGACGAACCCCGCCCAATAGGCGATGACGCCGGCCCGACCCCGTACGACTTGCTCCTCGCGGCACTCGGTGCCTGCACGTCGATGACGGTGCGCATGTATGCCGATCGGAAGCGGTGGCCACTCGAACGTGTCAGCGTTGACTCGCGCCACTTCCGCATCCACGCCGAGGATTGCGCGGAATGCGAGACCGCCACGGGGATGGTCGACCGGATCGAACGCGATATCACCCTCGTCGGCCCGCTCGATGCCGATCAACGCGCCAAGCTACTCGACATCGCCGACCGATGCCCGGTGCATCGCACCCTGCGCTCTGAAGTGTCCATCCATACCGCTGAAGCACGAGCCGACCAAGACAGAGGCTGATATGAGTCAAGATTCGGAATTCGACGTAATCGTCATCGGCGGTGGCCCCGGCGGAGCCTCAGCGGCGCAATACCTCATCGCCGAAGGGCTGGAGGTGGCTCTTGTGGAGGAGCGCCTCATCGGTGGTGAATGCCATTACTGGGCGTGCAATCCGACCAAGACCCTGCTGCGTCCGATCGAGGTACTGGGTCTGGCGAAGGCCGTTCCCGGCGTCCGGGAAACCGTGGGGCCGGGGCAGCTGGACGTCGCCGCCGTCTTCGCCAAGCGCGACGCGATCGTCGATCATCTCAACGACGAGGGCGTCACCGCGGCGCTGCAGCAGAGCGGGCTTACGGTGCTCCACGCCCAAGGTCGGCTCGCCGGTGCCCGGGAGGTCACCGTGACCCACCCGGACGGCCGTGAGGAGACCGTCCGAGCGCGGCAGGCGGTCGTGCTCGCCACCGGTACCCGCCCCGCCATCCCCGATGTACCAGGACTGGCCGAGGCGCGCCCCTGGACCAACCGCGAGCTGGCCGGCATGACGCACGTGCCTCCACGAACCCT
>JBPPMV010000365.1:0-3651 GCA_051306235.1 Mycobacterium sp.
TTCCTGCTCAACAGCCTGGTGGTCATCATCGGCATCCTGGGCGGCTATTTCTTCTCGGTGTTCGTCCAGGACGTCAACCCGGGCGCGTTCGCCGCCGGGATCACGTTGTTGACCGGCGTCCCGGAGGTCATCATCTCGTGTGTGAAGGCCGGGTTGTTCGGTCTGATCGCCGGATTGATCGCCTGCTACCGGGGTTTGACGATCAGCGGCGGCGGCGCGAAAGCCGTCGGTAACGCGGTGAACGAAACGGTGGTGTACGCCTTCATGGCGCTGTTCGTGGTCAACGTGGTGGTCACCGCCATCGGCATCCAGCTGACGGACGGCTGAGCCATGGGTAACGCAGCGGTTCTGAAGTCGACCTATCCCCGGCTGGCGCGCAGCTTCAAAAGGCCCGTCGGGACGCTGTCCTCCCTAGGGGACCACACCCTGTTCTATGCCCGGGCGGTAAAGGGCATTCCGCTGGCCGTCATGCGTTACCGCCGTGAGGTGATCCGGCTGATCGCCGAGATCTCGATGGGTGCCGGTGCGTTGGCGATGATCGGCGGCACGCTGGTGATCGTCGGCTTTCTGACCCTGGCCACCGGCGGCACGCTTGCCGTGCAGGGCTATTCGAGTCTGGGCAATATCGGCATCGAGGCGCTGACAGGCTTCCTGTCGGCCTTCATCAACGTCCGCATCGCCGCGCCGGTGATCGCCGGTATCGGACTGGCCGCCACCTTCGGTGCCGGGGTGACCGCCCAGCTGGGCGCGATGCGGATCAACGAGGAGATCGACGCCCTGGAGGCGATGGCGATCCGGCCGGTGGAGTACCTGGTGTCCACCCGGATCGTGGCCGGCATGATCGCCATCACCCCGCTGTACTCGATCGCGGTGGTGCTGTCATTCCTGGCCAGCGAGTTCACCACCACGGTGCTCTTCGGTCAGTCCGGCGGCCTGTACTCGCACTACTTCAACACCTTCCTCAACCCGATCGACCTGTTGTGGTCATTCCTGCAGGCGATCCTGATGGCGCTGGCGGTGCTGTTCATCCACACCTACTTCGGGTTCTTCGCCACCGGCGGGCCCTCCGGAGTGGGGGTGGCCGTCGGTAACGCGGTGCGCACCTCACTGGTCGTGGTGGTGTCGGTGACCCTGCTGGTGTCACTGGCCATCTACGGCTCCAACGGCAACTTCAACCTGTCGGGCTAGGGGCAACAGTCGATGAGTCAAACGAATGGACGCGCCCTGGCCGGCTTCGGCACGGTGGTCGTGCTGGGATTGATCGTGGGCCTTGCCATCGGCCTGTTCCGTGGTGACTTCACCAAAACCGAGACGGTGACCCTGATCTCGAACCGGGCCGGTCTGGTGATGAACCCGGACGCCAAGGTGAAGATGCGCGGTGTCGAGGTGGGCAAGGTCGCCGCGATCGACTCGCTGCCTGATGGCAGCGTGTCGCTGAAGCTGGAGATCAACCCCGCACAGTTGAAGTTGATCCCGTCCAATGTCACCGCTGATATCGCGTCCTCCACGGTATTCGGCGCGAAGTTCGTGGAACTGCTGCCTCCCGAAGATCCGGCCGCCACCAAGATGTATGCCGGGCAGGTTCTGCAGGGCCAGCACGTCACCGTCGAGGTCAACACCGTCTTCCAGCAGCTCACCCGAGTGCTGGACAAGATCGACCCGACCAAGCTGAACGAGACACTGGGCGCGATGTCGGCGGCCTTCGGCGGGCGCGGCGAGAAGATGGGGCAGACACTCACCGATTTCGAGGCGCTGCTGGAGAAGCTCGAACCCAGCCTGCCGAACATGGCGCGGGATATCGAGAACACCGCCGTCGTCGCCGGCGGGTACGCCGACGCGGCACCGGATCTCCTGCGGACGCTGGAGAATACGACACAGATCAGCCAGAGCATCATCGACGAGGAAGAGAACCTCGACGCCTTTCTGGTCAGCATGATCGGACTGGCCGATATCGGCAATGAGGTCGTCGGCCAGAACCGGCCCGCGCTGAGCGAAACGCTGCGGCTGTTGGCACCGACCACCGACCTGCTCAACGAATACGCGCCCGGCCTCAACTGTGCGCTCGAAGGCATGTTGTTCGTGAAAAACCAACCGCCGCTTCCCGATCCGGGCGTCCTGGTCAACGTGGCCTTCACGCTGGGAATCGAGCGCTACCGCTTCCCGCAGAACCTGCCCAAGGTGGCCGCCAAGGGCGGACCGCACTGCATGGGCCTGCCCTACATCGGATTCGGAAACCGCACGAAGTACCTCGTCACTGATACCGATGCCAATCCCTGGCAGTACGGCAATCAGGGCATCCTGCTCAACTCCGACGGACTCAAGCAGATGCTGTTCGGCCCGTTGGACGGTCCGCCGCGCAACACCACACAGGTAGGACAGCCGGGATGACGCGCGCCACTGGCACTCTGATCAAGTTCGCGGTGTTCGCCACGGTGATGTTGCTCCTCACCGCGTTCCTGTTCATGGCGTTCGGTCAGTACCGCAGCGGCTCCACGAACGGTTACTCGGCGGTGTTCGCCGACGCATCTCGGCTGGAATCCGGTGACTCGGTGCGCGTTGCTGGCGTCCGGGTGGGCACCGTCAACGAGGTGGCGCTGCAGCCCGATCGCTCGGTACTGGTCACCTTCGACTCCGATCGGGCGATCGGGCTGACGACGGGTACCAAGGCTGCGGTGCGCTACCTGAACCTGGTGGGCGACCGCTACCTGGAACTCATCGACGGTCCCGGGTCCACCCAGTCGTTGCCCGCAGGTTCGCAGATTCCCAAGGACCGCACCGCCGGGGCCCTCGATCTCGACCTGCTGCTCGGTGGTCTGCGGCCGGTCATCCAAGGGCTGAATCCGCAGGACGTCAATGCGCTGACCACCTCGCTGATCCAGATTCTGCAGGGCCAGGGCGACTCCCTGAGCTCGCTGATGACCAGGACATCCTCGTTCTCGAATACGTTGGCCGACAACAACGACGTCATCCAGGACCTCATCACCAACCTGAACAGCGTGGTCGACACCCTGGCCAAGGACGGCGACAAGTTCTCGGCGACCATCGATCGGCTGGAGCAGCTGATCACCGGATTGTCCGAGGACCGTGATCCCATCGGCGAGGCGATCACCGCTTTGGACAACGGGACCTCGTCGATCGCGAGCCTGCTGACCGAGGCTCGGCCGCCGCTGAAAGGCACTGTCGACCAACTCAATCGGATGGCCCCGTTGCTCTACGACGGCCGGGCAGGTCTCGACGCCGGTCTGCAGAAGGCCCCCGAGAACTACAAGAAGTTGGCGCGGCTGGGCTCCTACGGCAGCTGGATCATGTACTACATCTGCGGACTCTCCGTTCGTGTCACCGACCTGCAAGGCCGAACCGCGGTCTTCCCTGCGCTCAAACAAGAATCAGGAAGGTGCGGGGAGCCCTGATGCTGAAATACCGCGGAGCCAATCTCGTCAAGGCCGGAATCATGGGCGTGGTCTTGATCGTGCTCGTCATATCGGTCGGCCTGCAGCCCGAGAAGCTGATCCAGTGGGCCACCTCGGTGCGCTACCAGGCGCTGTTCACCGAGGCCGGCGGCATCACCGTCGGAAACGATGTGACGATGTCGGGTATCAAGATCGGCTCGGTCACCGATGTGTCCCTGGAAAACGGTGACGCACTGGTCAA
>JBPPMV010000366.1:0-4493 GCA_051306235.1 Mycobacterium sp.
CGGCATGGCTGGGCATTCGCTATGCCGCGCCGCCGGCCGGCGAGCTGCGCTGGCGCGCCCCGCAACCTCCGGCACCGTGGACCGAACCCGCCGACGCCACCAAGGTGGGCCCGGTATGCCCGCAGCCCACCGACCCGCGGATCCCGCTCGCTCTGGGTGCACCGCAGGGTGAGGACTGCCTGACGTTGAATGTCTGGGCGCCGGGCTCGGGCGAGCGCAGCGACGGGGGATCCAGCCGGGGCGAGCGCAGCGACGGGGGCGCAAAGCCGGTCCTGGTGTGGGTGCACGGCGGGGCCTACGTCCTGGGATCGTCTGCCCAGACGCTTTATCACGGCCGGGAACTCGCCGTCGGTGATGACGTCATCGTGGTGACGGTCAACTATCGGCTCGGCGCGTTCGGGTTCCTGGACCTGTCTGCGTTCGGCGACCAGTTCGACACGAACAACGGCCTGCGCGATGTGCTGTTCGCCCTGCAGTGGGTCCGCGACAACATCGCGGGGTTCGGCGGTGATCCCGGCCGGGTCACGCTGTTCGGCGAATCGGCAGGCGGCGGTGTGGTGACCACCCTCCTGGGCAGCCCGGCGGCCGAAGGACTGTTCCACCGCGCCATCGCGCAGAGCGCGCCGGTCACCTCGGTCTACGACCAGACCCGCGGCCGCCGCATCGGCGAACAATTCCTGACCGAGCTCGGCATGTCACCCCGCGAGGCCGGTCAGCTGACGACGGTCCCGGTGACCGCGCTGGTGGCGGCCTCCAAGCAGCTGTTCAACGATGTCCCGCAGCACGCCCCCGGAACGCTGGCGTTCGTGCCGATCGTGGACGGCGACCTGGTGCCCGACTATCCGGTGCAGCTGGCACGGGCCGGCCGCACCCTGCCGGTGCCGCTGATCATCGGGACCAACGAGCATGAGGCCGCGCTGTTCCGGTGGATGCGCTCACCTCTGCTGCCGATCACTCCGCAGGCCATCACCGATATGTTCGCCGCGATCGCCGCCGAGCAGCCGGGCCTGCAGATTCCGTCGCAGGCCGAGATCGGCGCCGTCTACCGGGGCCGCGGTAAGAAGCCGGGGATGGGCGTGGCGCGCGATGTCGGCTTCCGGATGCCGTCCATCTGGTTCGCCGAAGGGCACAGCCAGGTCGCGCCGGTCTACATGTACCGATTCGACTGGGCCACCCCGATGCTGCGGGCGCTGCGCCTGGGCGGCGCGCACGCCACCGAGCTGCCCTACGTGTGGGGCAATCTGGTTGCGGGGTCCAAGGATCCGACGTTCAAGCTCGGTGGGCTGGCGACCGGCAAGGCGGTGTCACGCCGGATGCGGGCCCGCTGGACCAGCTTCGCCGCCGGTGGGCAGCCCTCGGCGGGACCGTCGGAGCCGCAGTGGCGCCCGTACCGCGAGGATGACCGCGCGACCCTGCTGATCGGCGCCGACGATGAGGTGGCGGTCGATCCCGACCACGCCGCGCGCGCCACCTGGGGAGCCGACGTGTTGAGCTTCCGGTGATCGTCGTGCGTGTCCGCAGACCGGCCTCGGTGACCGACCTCAGAAGTTAGGCTCACCGCCATGGATGGGTTGCTGGGAGTGCTCGACGCGCTGCCGCCGCAGATGCGGGACCCGGTGTTGTTCGCCATCCCGTTCTTCCTGCTGCTGCTGGTGCTGGAGTGGACCGCGGCGCGCAAACTCCAGCACGTCGAACCCACCGATCGCACGCCGGCCGGGGCATATCACCGGCGCGACGCGTGGGCGAGCCTGTCTATGGGGTTGGTCTCGGTGGCGACGACGGCCGGCTGGAAGCTGCTTGCGCTGTTGGGTTATGCGGCCATCTATGCCTATCTGGCGCCGTGGCATCTGCCCGCCGACCAGTGGTACACCTGGGTGATCGCCCTCGTCGGCGTCGATCTGTTGTTCTACACCTATCACCGGGTGGCGCACCGGGTCCGGCTGATCTGGGCCACCCACCAGGCCCACCACTCCAGTCAGTACTTCAACTTCGCCACTGCGCTGCGGCAGAAATGGAACAACAGCGGCGAGATCCTGATGTGGATACCGCTGCCGTTGCTCGGCGTGCCGCCGTGGATGGTGTTCGCCAGCTTCTCGGTGAATTTGATCTACCAGTTCTGGGTGCACACCGAGCGCATCGACAAGCTTTGGCGGCCAATCGAATTCATCTTCAACACGCCGTCGCATCACCGGGTGCACCACGGGATGGATCCGGAGTACCTGGACAAGAACTATGCGGGCATCTTCATCGTGTGGGACCGGATGTTCGGCACGTACCAGGAGGAGTTGTTCCGGCCGAGATATGGGCTGACCACACAGGTCGACACCTTCAACATCTGGAAGCTGCAGACCCACGAGTACGTGGCGATCGCACGGGATGTCCGTGGCGCCCGTCGCTGGCGCGACCGGTGGGGCTATGCGTTCGGCCCGCCCGGTTGGGCACCACGCGAGGCCGCTCAACCGGTGTCGGGCACTGCGGGCTGAAGTCTGCTCGCGTTCCCGGCGGACCCCGTAGTCTCACTGTGTGAAGACCGTTTTCGACGCCCATGTCGACCCCGCACTGGTTGAACGTTCCCTTGCCGCAAGCACGTTCGCACCGATGTGGTTGGACATCCTGCGCCCTGACTACCCCGCGCTGACCGGGGCGGTCAGCTGCGATCTGCTGGTCATCGGCGGTGGCTACACCGGACTGTGGGCGGCGCTGCATGCCGCCGAACGCAATCCGGGTCAGAAGATCGTGCTGATCGAGGCGAACCGGATCGGCTGGGCGGCGTCGGGCCGTAACGGTGGATTCGTCGACGCCAGCCTGACCCACGGTACCGAGAACGGAAAATCTCGCTGGCCCGGTGAATTCGAGACCCTGCAGTCCATGGGTCTGGAGAATCTGGACGGTATGGCCGCCGATATCGAACGGCTCGGACTGGACGCGGAGTGGCAGCGGACCGGCATGTTGACGGTGGCCACCGAGCCACATCAGGTCGACTGGCTGGCCGAGTCCGCGGCCGCAGGGGAGGGCCGGTTCCTGGATCAGGAGCAGGTGCGCGGGGAGGTCGCGTCGCCCACCTACCGGGCGGGACTGTTCGAACCCGACACCTGTGCGATCGTGCACCCGGCGAAGCTGGCGGTCGAGTTGGCGCGGGCCTGCCGGGAAGCCGGCGTTCAGGTCCACGAGCACACCAGGGCGGTGTCGGTGGAGTCGGCGGGCACCGGTCTGCGCATCGGTGCCGAGACGGCGGTCATCACGGCCAAGCGCGCGGTGCTGGCCACCAATGTCTATCCCAGTCTGATCCGCGGCAACCGTTGGTACACGGTGCCGGTGTACGACTACGTGTTGGCCACCGAACCGCTGACCTCCGCTCAGCTCGACCGCATCGGGTGGGGTAACCGGCAGGGTGTCGGCGACAGCGCCAACCAGTTCCACTACTACCGGTTGACCGCAGACAACCGGATCGTGTGGGGCGGTTATGACGCGGTGTACTTCTTCGGGCGCAAGGTGGATGCGGTATACGAGGATCGCCAGCAGACCTATCGGCGACTGGCCGAGCACTTCTTCATCACCTTCCCGCAACTCGACGATGTCCGGTTCAGTCACCGCTGGGCGGGTGCCATCGACACCAACACCCGGTTCTGCGCGCACTGGGGGACGGCCCGCGACGGCAGGGTTGCGTACGTGAACGGATTCACCGGGCTCGGGGTGGGGGCCACCCGGTTCGCCGCCGATGTCTGTCTGGATCTGCTCGACGGGGCCCCGACAAGGCGGACCGAGTTGGAGATGGTGCGCAAGCGTCCCCTGCCGTTCCCGCCGGAACCGTTGGCGTCTGCGGGAATTCAGGCCACCCGATGGTCGCTGGATCGGGCGGATCATTCGGCAGGCAAGCGCAACGTGTTGCTGCGGACCCTCGACAAACTCGGCCTCGGTTTCGATTCCTGATCCGGTCCGGAGGTTCCACCGGATGTTCGCCGGGTGTTCGGATTCCGGCGAGCAGAAACGGCCACCGCGGTCCCCGACGTCATTAGTGTCGACGGTGTTGATTGTCGATAGGGGAGTGCGGCATGAGTGACAGACTTCAGAAGGGCGAAAAGCTCGAACAGGGGCAGGCGCTGACGTCCGAGAACGGTGCCTACCGGGTCGTTCTGCAGGACGACGGCAACCTTGTTCTCTACAGCGGGGACACCTCGGTGTGGTCGACGGAGACCAACGGCCAGAACGTGGTGCGGGCCGAGGTCCAGCAGGACGGTAATTTTGTGCTCTACACGCCCGACAAGCCGGTATGGCACACCGATACCAAGGGCGCCAAGGATGTTCGGCTGATCATCCAGGACGACCGCAATCTGGTGTTGTACGGCTTCGACGGGGTGGCCTGGGCGTCGGGCACCGAGACGAGTGAAGCACCGCCGGCCCCCAAGGTGCCCCCGGTGGCCGCGGAGCCCGAGGTCGAGCTGACCGCCGCCACCGAAGAAGCGACACCCGCCCCCGGGCCCGCGGCTCCCGAA
>JBPPMV010000367.1:0-5787 GCA_051306235.1 Mycobacterium sp.
GAACGGGCCCGGTACACCGGAAGTCGGTGAACCGTACCCGGTAAGAGAAGGAAAGTACGAGAGATGCCACAGGGAACTGTGAAGTGGTTCAACGCGGAGAAGGGCTTCGGCTTCATCGCCCCCGAGGACGGCTCCGCTGACGTGTTTGTCCATTACACGGAGATCCAGGGGTCGGGCTTCCGCACCCTGGAGGAGAACCAGAAGGTTGAGTTCGAGGTCGGCCAGAGCCCCAAGGGGCCGCAGGCAACCGGCGTTCGCGCCGTCTGAGACATCGCATCAGGAAGACACCCCCGGCCCAGCCGGGGGTGTTTTCGTATCGGACGCCGATAGTGTCGAGCATGTGAGCCAGCTGTCGTTCTTCTCGGCAGAGTCGGTGCCACCGGCCATCGCCGATCTGACCGGTCTGCTGGCCGCGCACGGCCAGGTGGTGATCACCGGTGGCGCGGCCCGACTCTCGGTCGTCGTCGATCAACTTTGGCGTGCCCAGGAACTGGCCGCGATGATCGCCGAGGTCGGCCTGGAGCCCGAGATCTCGCGCAGCGAGGAGAACTCGCCACTGGTGCGCACCGGAATGGACAGCCGATTGGTGGGCCTCGCCACGGAGTGGACTCGGGGAGCGGTGAAGACGGTTCCCGCCCAATGGCTGCCCGGCGCCCGCGAACTGCGGGCCTGGACACTGGCCGCGGGGACTCCCGAGGCGGCCGATCGTTACTTGCTGGGACTGGACCCGCATGCACCGGATACGCACGCGGTGCTGGCATCGGCACTGATGCGGGTAGGTATCGCACCAACCTTGATCGGCACCAGAGGGTCGCGTCCGGCGTTGCGGATCAGTGGTAGAAGACGCCTATCACGGCTGGTAGAGAACGTCGGGGAACCACCAGGGGACACCGACGCGTTTGCACAATGGCCGCGAATATAAGGACACGCGACTGGCGAGCCAGTTTGCGTTGGTTCGCCCAGGATGCGAAATTGTCAGTTGCCGGCACGCCGCACGGTGGACGGCAGCAGAGAAGTGGAGCGTAAGAGCAGGTGGCTGACGAGGACCGGAGCCGGGCAGGCGCCGGTAACGTTCGGCGGCTCGTAATAGTCGAGTCGCCGACCAAGGCGCGCAAAATCGCGGGCTACCTCGGTGCCAATTACATAGTCGAGTCCTCGCGCGGTCACATTCGTGACCTGCCGCGGGCGGCCGCCGACGTACCCGCAAAGTACAAGTCCGAGCCCTGGGCGCGCCTGGGTGTCAATGTGGATGCGGATTTCGAACCGCTCTATATCGTCAGCCCCGACAAGAAGGCCACCGTCACCGAGCTGAAGAACCTGCTCAAGGATGTCGACGAGCTCTACCTCGCAACGGACGGTGACCGCGAGGGTGAGGCCATCGCCTGGCACCTGCTGGAGACGCTCAAACCCCGCATCCCGGTCAAGCGGATGGTGTTCCACGAGATCACCGAGCCCGCCATCCGGGCTGCAGCCGAAAGCCCGCGCGATCTCGACATCGACCTGGTCGATGCGCAGGAGACCCGCCGCATCCTGGACCGGCTCTACGGCTACGAGGTTTCCCCCG
This sequence comes from Mycobacterium sp., assembly GCA_051306235.1. Taxonomy (GTDB): domain Bacteria; phylum Actinomycetota; class Actinomycetes; order Mycobacteriales; family Mycobacteriaceae; genus Mycobacterium. Next base: position 1,565 of record JBPPMV010000367.1, read on the forward strand.
TGCTGTGGAAGAAGGTCGCGCCGAAGCTGTCGGCCGGCCGCGTGCAGTCGGTGGCGACCCGCATCATCGTGCAGCGCGAACGCGAGCGGATGGCGTTCCGCAGCGCCGGATACTGGGACGTCACCGCCGAGCTCGACGCCAGCGTCTCCGATCCCGCAGCCTCGCCGCCCAAGTTCACCGCAAAACTGAACACCGTCGACGGGCGCCGCGTCGCGGCCGGCCGCGATTTCGACTCGTTGGGCGCGGTCAAGAAGCCCGATGAGGTGCTGGTCCTCGACGAGGCCGCCGCCGGCGCCCTGGCGACCGGCCTTCGTGGTGCCCAGCTGGCCGTCTCGTCGGTGGAACAGAAGCCCTACACCCGCAAGCCCTACCCGCCGTTCATGACCTCGACGCTGCAGCAGGAGGCGGGTCGCAAGCTGCGGTTCTCCTCGGAGCGCACCATGAGCATCGCGCAGCGCCTGTACGAGAACGGCTACATCACCTATATGCGTACCGACTCGACGACGTTGTCGCAGTCGGCCGTGGATGCCGCCCGTAACCAGGCCGGCCAGCTCTACGGCCAGGAGTACGTCCATCCGACCCCGCGTCAGTACACCCGCAAGGTGAAGAACGCGCAGGAGGCCCACGAGGCGATCCGGCCCTCCGGTGACGTGTTCCAGACCCCGGGCCAGCTGCACAGCGCCCTGGACAACGACGAGTTCCGGCTCTACGAGCTGATCTGGCAGCGCACCGTTGCCTCGCAGATGGCCGATGCCCGCGGCACGACGCTGAGCCTGCGCATCGGCGGGACGGCAGCAACCGGCGAGCAGGTGGTGTTCAACGCCTCCGGCCGCACCCTGACCTTCCCCGGATTCCTCAAGGCCTATGTCGAGAGCCTCGACGAGCAGGCCGGCGGTGAGGCCGACGACGCCGAGAGCCGGCTACCCAACCTCACCCAGGGGCAGCGGGTGGACGCCGCGGACCTGACCGCCGACGGGCACACCACCTCGCCACCGGCCCGCTATACCGAGGCCTCGCTGATCAAGTCGCTCGAAGAACTCGGTATCGGACGACCGTCGACGTACAGCTCGATCATCAAGACCATCCAGGACCGCGGCTACGTCCACAAGAAGGGCAGCGCGCTGGTGCCGTCCTGGGTGGCGTTCGCCGTGATCGGGCTGCTGGAACAGCATTTCGGCCGCCTGGTGGATTACGACTTCACCGCAGCCATGGAGGACGAGCTCGACGCGATCGCCTCCGGTAACGAGCGACGGACCAACTGGCTCAACAACTTCTACTTCGGCGGCGAGCACGGTGTCGAGGGTTCGATCGCGCGGGCCGGCGGTCTCAAACAGCTCGTCGGTGGCAACCTCGAGGAGATCGACGCGCGACTGGTCAACTCCATCAAGCTGTTCGACGATGACGAGGGGCGGGTCGTCAACGTCCGGGTCGGCCGCAACGGGCCGTATCTGGAGCGGATGATCGCCGATCCCGACAATCCCGGTGAACTCAAACCGCAGCGGGCCAACCTCAAGGATGAGCTCACCCCCGACGAGCTGACCCTCGAACTTGCCGAAAAGGCTTTCGCCACACCGCAAGAAGGCCGTTCGCTGGGTATCGATCCGGAATCCGGGCACGAGATCCTGGCCAAGGACGGTCGTTACGGTCCGTACGTCACCGAGGTGCTGCCCGAGCCGCCCGAGGATCCCGAAGACGGTGTGACGGCCAAGAAGGGCAAGAAGCCGACCGGCCCCAAGCCTCGGACCGGTTCGCTGCTGCGGACGATGGATCTGGAGACGGTGACGTTGGAGGATGCGCTGCGGCTGCTGTCGCTGCCCCGCGTCGTCGGTGTCGACCCCGCCTCAGGCGAGGAGATCACCGCGCAGAACGGCCGCTATGGCCCGTATCTGAAGCGCGGCACGGACTCCCGTTCGCTGGCCACCGAAGATCAGATGTTCACCGTCACCCTCGACGAGGCGCTCAAGATCTACGCCGAGCCCAAACGGCGGGGACGCCAGGGTGCCGCCACCCCGCCGCTGCGCGAGCTGGGTAATGATCCGGTGTCGGAGAAGCCGATGGTGATCAAGGACGGCCGCTTCGGCCCGTATGTCACCGACGGTGAGACCAACGCCAGCCTGCGCAAGGGCGATGACGTGCTCTCGATCACCGATGCGAGGGCCTCCGAACTGCTCGCCGACCGTCGCGCCCGCGGCCCGGTGGTGAAGAAGACCGCCAAGAAGGCGCCTGCGAAGAAGGCCGTCAAGAAAGCCGCGGCGAAGAAGGCCCCGGCCAAGAAGGCTGCCGCGAAGAAGGCCTGAACCGGCTAGCTGACCGATTCCGACCGCGGCGCCGTACGGGTGTAGGGCCGCGCCGGTCGGGCCAACTGGGTGGGCGCCTGCCGGCCACGCAGTTCGACGATCTCACCGACGTCCCAGCACAACGCCTCGGCGTCGAGCGCCCCGCTGACCGCGATCGCGGAGGCCAGCACATGGCCGTTCTCCAACTTGGCCAGCTCGGTCAGTCGGGCGGCCTCGTTCACCGGGTCGCCGATCACGGTGTACTCGAATCGGGCCTGCGCGCCGATATGCCCGGCGATGGCCCGGCCCGCGGACACGCCGATGCCGAATTCGGTCTGTCCCAACACATTCACCAGTTCGTCGTGCAACTCGCGGGAGGCTGCCAGCGCCGCCCCGGAGGCATCGGGATGTTCGATCGGGGCGCCGAAGATGGCCAGCGCGGCGTCACCCTGGAACTTGTTGACGAACCCACCGTGCTTCATCACGGTGTCGACGATGACGCGAAAGAACTCGTTGAGCAGGTTCACGACCTCCGAGGCAGGAATGGTCGAGGCCAGCTGCGTCGAGCCCACCAGGTCGACGAACAGCACCGCGACATCGCGTTCCTGCCCGCCCAGTTCGGTGCCTCTTTCCAGCGCCCGGCGGGCGACGTCCTCGCCCACGTAGCGGCCGAACAGATCACGCAGCCGTTGCCGTTCGGCCAGATCGCGCACCATGTCGTTGAAGCCGGCCTGCAGCAGGCCCAGCTCGCTGGCGTCGTAGATCTGCATGTGCGCGTTGTAGTTTCCGCGCTGCACTTCGCCCAGCGCCCAGCGCAGCTGGCGTAACGGGTCGGCGATCGACATCGACACCAGCACGGTGCCGACCAGGCCGATGAGCAGTGCCGCGATGGCCAGCAGCAGGATCGGGGTGGTCAGTTTCTCCGCGGGCGCGTTGAGGACACCGAACTTGCTGGCGACCACGGCGAGCACGATGGCCAGGATGGGCACGCCGGTGGACAACACCCAGGTCAGTACCTGGCGCAGGATCACTCCCGGGGCCCGGAAGTTCTCCGGGACGCCGGTGCGCAGCGCCGCCACCGCGACCGGCCGGAGCACCCGCTCGGACTGCAGGTAACCGATGATCGCCACCGCGGTGGCGCCCAGCGCGGTGGCCACGGCGACCACCGGGGCGCTCTTGCTGGCCACCGGCCAGCTGGCGACGATGAACACGATGGAGCCCAGGCACCAGTTGGTGACGTTGATGACCGACCGGTAGAACGGCATCTTCAGGGCGCGGGTGCGGGCGACCTCGGTGATGGTGGTGGAGGTGTCACCGAGCAGGGTGTCGCGGCGCTGCCAGCGGATCACCGGGATGAGCATCCGCAGGGTGATGTACGCGGCGATGGTGAACGACACGAACAGGTAGGTGAGGAAGACCGCCAGGTTGAAGGCGGGAAGCTCCTGCAGTTGGATGCGATCCTCGGGCGGCAGGCCGTAGCGCAGGAAGCCCAGCACCAGCAGGGCGCCGATGATATCGGCCTGCACCATGCCCAGGCCGAACACCGGCCATGGCGTGCGGGCCACCCAACGGAGGAATGCGCTGATGCGCCCGATCGGTGTCACCTCCGCACTCACCCGTTCACCGTATCGGTCACTGCCGACCTGTCGCGCCGCTGACGCCGTGTCGTGTCTGTCGGTGCCACTACTGTTGAGCGGTGCACAGCGGTGTTTTTTCGCGTCTGGTCGGCCAACAGGCTGTAGAGGGTGAGCTGCTCGCGGCCGCCACGGCAGCCCGGGGTGAAAAGTCTCACAGCGGATTCACAGCCGGCGGGATGACGCACGCCTGGCTGGTCACCGGGCCGCCGGGGTCCGGCCGTTCGGTCGCCGCGCTCTGTTTCGCCGCCGCCCTGCAGTGCACCTCCGAGGGGATCCCCGGATGCGGTGAGTGCCGGGCCTGCACCACGAC
>JBPPMV010000368.1:0-3114 GCA_051306235.1 Mycobacterium sp.
AGCGTCAGAAGTTCCGGATGATTCGGCGGCTCGGCCTCGTAGACGTCCAGCCCGGCGCCGGCGATCTCACCGGCTTGCAGCGCCGCGATCAGCGCCGGCTCGTCCACCACCTCGCCGCGGGCGGTGTTGATGAAGATGGCATTGCGCTTCATGCGCGCGAACTGCGCCGTGCTGAACAGGCCACGGGTCGAATCCAGCAGCGGCACGTGCACGGTGATGTAGTCGGCGACGTCGATGACCTCGCCCACCGTTTCCACCTTGCACACGCCGTGCTCGGCCATGCCGGCGGCATCAACGAACGGGTCATACCCGACCGCCTGCATGTCGAAGGCCAGCGCGCGGCGGGCCACCAGCTTGCCGATGTTGCCGAAGCCGACGATGCCCAGCGTCTTGCCGGCCAGCTCGACGCCGGTGAAACGATCCCGATCCCAGCCCTCGCCGGAACGCACGTAGCGGTCAGCGGCGGCCAGCTTGCGCGACACCGCCAGCATCAGCCCGAACACCAGCTCGGCCACCGACACCACGTTTGCCTGCGGCGTGTTGCGCACCGGCAGGCCCTTTTCCTTGGCGTAGGCGAGGTCGACCTTGTCCAGGCCACTGCCGGCGCGGGCGACGATCTTCAGTTTCCGGGCGTTGTCGATGACCTGCTTCGAGACCCGCGTGTAAGTCTTGATCATCAGGCCGTCGTAGTCGCCGATGATGCGTGCCAGCTCGGCTTCGTCGGTGCGCTCACGCACGTCGACCTCGAAGTGCTCGCGCAGCAGGTCGATGCCGGCCTGCTCCAGGGTTTCCGCCACCAGAACGCGTTTTTTGCTGCTCATGTGTTGCTCAGGCCAGGTAGTGGTCCAGCACCTTGATGATGCGATACGCCGCCGTCACGGTCGGCACCGGGATGCCCAGCTCGCGGCCCTTGTCCACGAACGGCTTGATGATGTAGTCGACCTCGGTCTTCTTGCCGCGCACGACGTCCTCGTGCATGGACGTGCGCCCGACGTAGTTCTGCTGCTTCATGCGCTCACCGAAGCCCAGGATCAGCTGGACGGCGTCTTCTTCGGTCTTGCACTCGTACACGTCCTTCAGGCGCGACAGCGGCGCGTAGAAGTTCTGCGGCGCGTAGCCCAGCGCCGTGTAGACCGTCAGCAGCTCCAGGGAAATGGCCACGTAGTGCTCGGCGCCCTCGCGCAGCGCCATGCCGTGCACGAAGGTGAGGTCGTTGTTGCCGGCCAGCGTGCTCACCGACCAGGCCGAGGCGTTGCAGATCTGCGCCAGCTTTTCCCACAGCACTTGCTGGATGCAGTCCACCGCCTTGGCGCCCAGGCCGGCGGCGTTGAAGGCGTCGGCCAGCGCCTGCGCGCGCGGGCTGATCGTGCCGTCGAGCTCGCCGAAATAGGCCGTGGTCGGCACGGTGACATGGTTCTTGACGAAACCTGGCGCCTCCAGCGAGCCGCCCTCGATGGTCGAGGCGCCCATCACGCGCGCCGGGTCGCCGATCCAGTCCGCCAGCACCTGTTCCTTGACGATGGTGTTCTGGATCGAGCAGGCGGTCTTGATGCGGTCCTTTAGACAATCGGCGCTGGCCAATGCCGTGTCGCTGTCCTTGGCCTTGGTGGCCAGAATCAGGTAATCGAACTCGCCCGTGGCGTCGGCCGGGTTGCTGATGGCCGTCAGGTTCTCGCGGATCAGATGCTCGCCGCGTACGCCCTCGATGCGCAGGCCATCACGGGTGATGGCCTCGGCATGCGCCGGACGGGCGATCAGGGTGGTCTCAACGCCGGTTTGGGCCAGATAGCCGCCGATCACCGATCCGAGACCGCCGGCCCCCAGGATGCACACGCGCATGTCACGATCTCCAAAAATAGAAAAGGCAGAAAAGGGCTCCGCGCGGGCCACTGGCTCCCGCGCCAAGCCGGCGATTGTTCTGGCCCGCGATCGACGCTGTCAACGTGCGGACGGCGGGCCCTCATCGTTACAGGTGGTCGCGCCAAAGCCGGCAGCCTGGCCGCCGCCGAGAATGACAGACACAACCGTCACGCCACCGGGCGGAGGACGGCTTGGCTATTCGGATCTGCGAAAACGCGCTGGTGTGCTCAGAGCGCGTCCGAACCGGTCTCGCCGGTACGGATGCGCACCACCTGCTCCAGGGGGCTGACAAAAATCTTGCCGTCGCCGATCTTGCCGCTGTTGGCAGCGTCGGCGATTGCCTCCACCACGTTGTCAGCGTCCTCATCGCGCACGGCGACCTCGACCCGCATCTTGGCAATAAAATCGACCACGTACTCGGCACCGCGGTAGATTTCGGTGTGGCCCTTCTGGCGACCGAAACCGCGCACCTCGGTCACCGTCATGCCGGTAATGCCAAGGTCGCCGAGCGCGTCGCGCACGTCGTCCAGCTTGTGCGGCTTGATCACCGCGGTGATGAGTTTCATGCCCCTGCTCCCTGATTTTTTGCTAACGGCGCCTGGCACGCGCCGGGTCGCATAAGGTACACGAAAGCCACCCCTGGTCCGCTCCCGAATGGCACAGACATGCGGCCGTTTTGCCCCCACGCCGAGTGGCGAGCTGCACCTGGGCTCGCTGCTGGCGGCGGTCGGCAGTTATCTGGCTGCGCGGGCCGCGGACGGGCGCTGGCGGCTGCGCATCGACGATCTGGACTCGCCGCGCGTCGTGCCGGGCGCCACCGATTCCATCCTGCGCAGCCTGCAGGCGCACGGTCTGCTGTGGGACGGCGAGGTGCTTTATCAGAGCCAGCGCACCGCGGCCTACCGGGCGGCCCTTGATCACCTGCGCGATGCCGGCCTGACCTATGCCTGTGGCTGTACGCGCCGCGAGCTGGCCGCCATTGCCCGCGCCGGGGTGGACGGGCCGGTGTATCCGGGCACCTGCCGAGCCGGCCCAACGCCTGGCCATCCTGCACGGGCGGTGCGTCTGCGGGTGCCCGATGCCGAAATTGGCTTTCGCGATGCGGTGCAGGGGGACTACGGCCACAACCTTGCCGGCGCGGTCGGTGATTTCGTCCTGCAACGGGCCGATGGCCTCATCGCCTACCAGCTCGCCACAGTCGTCGACGACGCATTTCAGGGAGTCACGCAGGTGGTGCGCGGTGTGGACCTGCTG